>JAQTXL010000060.1 GCA_028688835.1 Candidatus Nanopelagicales bacterium
TACGAGAGGACCGGGTTGGACGAACCTCTGGTGTGTGAGTTGTTCTGCCAAGAGCACTGCTCATTAGCTACGTTCGGAAGGGATAACCGCTGAAAGCATCTAAGCGGGAAACCCGTTCCAAGATAAGGATTCCCACCGGGTTAACCGGGTAAGGCCCCTGGCTAGATGACCAGGTTGATAGGCCGGACGTGGAAGCATGGCAACATGTGGAGCTGACCGGTACTAATAGGCCGAGGACTTGCCTCTAACTTAAACTTTTGTGTTCGCGTCCACTGTGTGGTTCCCGAGATTCGGTCGGGAACAAAGCCCAATTGAAATCTCAATAGAGTTTCGGCGGCCATAGCGAAGGGGAAACGCCCGGCTCCATTCCGAACCCGGAAGCTAAGACCTTCAGCGCCGATGGTACTGCACGGGAAGCTGTGTGGGAGAGTAGGACGCCGCCGGACAAAATTTGTGAAATGGCCACCCCTCGGGGTGGCCATTTCCATTTCCGAACCAATGAACCACAGCGCGCAGCGCGCGAGAGGATGCAGTCATGGCAGATCGACAGGACCGTGGTGGAGCCCGGTCAGAGCGCCCATCGAGCGGCGGACGCTCGGGATCAGGCCGGCCATCGAGTGGTGGCGGTCGTTCCGGCGCGGGTCGGCCGGGGGAGTCGCGCGGCGGCAGTGGCCGCCCAGGTGCCCCGAGGTCCGCGGGTGGCTCACGCCCCAGCGGCTCACGTCCCAGCGGTCCTCGCACCAGCGCTGACGGCCCTCGATCCGACGACCGACGTGCAGACCGCCCTCGATCCTCGGCTCCGCGCAGCAGTGCCCCGCGCGCAGGCGATCGTCGCGACGATCGCGATGGCCGTCCGCAGCGCGACGATGCCCGTCGTGACGATCGTGGCCGTCCAGGTCCGGATCGTGGCCGATCTGAGCGCAGCTCCGCGCCCGGCTCGAATGATCGACGTGATGATCGCAGTGACCGTCCTCGTGGTGATCGCCCCGGCGGCAGCCGACCGGGCAGTGATCGCGGCGCCCCCGGTCGTCCCTCGGGCACGCGGCCGCCGCGTGACGGCGGTCGTGACCGCCGTGGTGCCGACGACCCGCGCCGCGATGACCGCGGCAGGTTCACCGCGGATCGGTCCTCGAGTGGCCGTCCGGGCTCGGACCGGGGCCGCCCTGAGCGCAGTTCCGCGCCGCGGTCCACGGATCGACGTGACGACCGCAGTGACCGTCCTCGTGGCGATCGCCCCGGTGCCGGCCGTCCGGGCAGTGATCGTCCGGGGGCTGGGCGTCCGAGCGGTGATCGTCCCGGTCGCCCCTCGGGCACGCGGCCGCCGCGTGATGGCGGTCGTGACCGCCGTGGCGCCGACGACCCGCGCCGCGATGATCGCGGCAGGTTCACCTCCGAGCGCCCCACTGGTGGGCGCTCCGGCGGCGGTCGGCCCCCGCGTCGCGATGATCGCGACAGCCGTGGTGCACATGCACCCGTCAACCGGCGTGATGAGGGCTACGAGATCCGGGATCCGCGCATCCCGGACGACATCACGGCCGAGGATCTCGATCGCGGCCTGCTGCTCGAGCTCCGCAGCCTGCCCGAAGGCCTCCAGATCCTGGTCGCACGGCACCTGGTCGCAGCCGAGCGCGCGATGGAGGACGACGATCTCGACCTGGCGACCGAGCATGTGCGAGCAGCTCGGCGACGGGCAGCTCGCATCTCGACGGTCCGTGAGGCAGTGGGCATCATCGCCTACCGTGCCGGCCGGTTCGGCGAGGCGCTGACCGAGCTGCGGGCGGTACGGCGCATGAGCGGCGGCGATGTCTACCTGCCGATGATCGCTGACTGCGAGCGCGGGCTCGGACGACCGCAGAAGGCGCTGGACTTCGTCCGCTCGATCGACACCCAGCGGCTCGACGGCGACACCAAGGCCGAGCTGCTCATCGTCGCGGCGGGCGCTCGTGCCGATCTGGGCCAGCTCGATGCGGCGATCGTCACCCTCCAGGGCCCTGAGCTCACGCGCCTCAAGCCAGGAGACGCGCGTGCGCGCCTGCAGTACGCCTACGCCATGCTCCTGAAGGACGCAGGACGACTCAACGAGGCGCGCGAGTGGATGGAGCGCGCGGCCGGCTCCGACCTCGACGGCGTCACCGACGCCGAGCGCCAGTGCGACATCATGGACGGGATCGAGTTCTCCGAGGACGACGACTGAGCGTCCACAGCCACACGTGCTTCGGGGCCGCATCCACTGCCATGGGCAGCCGGATGCGGCCCCGCTGCAGTTGATGCCACGGTGCATCCATGAGCCACGACACCTTCACGGGCGCCAATGACGTCCACCTCATCGGTCGCCTCGGGCAGCAGGTCGCCATCCGCGAGCTGCCCAGCGGTGACGAGATCACCACCTTCACCGTGGTGGTGCCGCGCGGTGCAGGCGCGCGTGAGCACGGTCCCAGCGTCGACTCGCTGGCCTGCCAGACCATGCGTGCAGCCATCCGCTCCAAGGTCGAGCGATGGGAGCCCGGCACCTGGGTGGAGGTGCACGGCGCCCTGCGTCGAAGGTTCTGGAACAGCGGGCGCGGCCTCGCGAGTGCGACGGAGATCGATGTGCGCACGATCGTGCGCGTGCGAGAATCCTCTGGTGTCGTCCGTCCCGAGCATGAACGAGGAGCCCGGCGATGATGCCTATGCCTGGTACCAGCGGGCGACCGAACTCCTCGACACTGGCAATCCGCACGCGGCACTGCTGCTGATCGATCGCCTCCGCGCTGCTGAGCCGCAATCGCAGTCCATCATGGAGATGTACGCCCGGGCGCTGTTCGACACCCAGGACTATCGGGCTGCCGCCCTTGCGTTCGATGTGCTCATCCAGCTGGCACCCGACAACGACTACGGCCACTTCGGCAAGGGCCTGTGCCTGTGGCGCCTGCAGGAGTTCGTGCAGGCACGCGATGAGCTGGGCATGGCCTCGGTCATGCGTCCCGATCGGCTCGAGTACGCGCGGGCCTACGGTCAGGTCAAGGCCACCCTGCGCGCACGGATCGCCGACGGACTGCCCCTCAATGGGCCGATCGCCGCCCAGGATCAGCTCGACCACTTTGGTGACGGCGACCAGCTGCTCGGTGGCGACCAGTGACGATCGGTGCGCACGACGTCCTCCTCTTCGATCTCGACGGCGTCGTCTACATCGGTGCTGCTGCGGTGCCAGGCGCTGTCGAGGCGATCGAGTCCGCGACGGCCCAGGGCGCCCGCTGCATCTTCGTGACGAACAACGCCTCGCGCACGCCTGCGCAGGTGGCCCTGCACCTGCGCGACCTCGGCATCCCCGCGCATGACGACGACGTGATCACCTCGTCCATGGCCGGTGCGACCCTGGTGGCCGAGCACATCTCGGGCGGCAACGTGCTGGCGATCGGCGGCCCAGGGGTCGGGGCGGCGCTGAGCGAGCGCGGCTTCACGCCGGTGTCCACGTTCGGCCCCGACGTCGCCGCCCTCATGCAGGGCTACGGCCCTGCGGTCGGCTGGGCCGACCTCGCTGAGGCCACCTATGCCGTCCGTGCTGGCGTCCCGTGGATCGCCACGAACCTCGACGCGACCTTCCCCTCACCGCGCGGCATCGCCCCAGGCAATGGCGCGCTCGTCGATGTCGTCGCGCGCACTGCCGGCCGGCGACCCGATGCTGTCGCAGGCAAGCCCGAGCCGGCACTGCTGCTCGAGGCCATCCGACGCACCGGTGCCACGGCGCCCCTGATGATCGGCGATCGGCTCGACACCGATATCGCTGCGGGCTCGCGGCTGGGGATCCCCACGCTGCTGGTGTGCACGGGCGTCGCCTCGCGACTCGATGGCCTTGCCGCGTCGGGGGAGGAGCGACCGACCTACCTCGCCGATGACCTGGCCTGCCTGTTACCCAATGAGGCCTGGGTCGCGGTAGCGTGAATCCATGCTGAATGACCTGCGTGGATACATCGAACTCGCCAACGGCCTGAGTGAGGTCACGAGCGCGAAGGCCAAGGAGATCGCGATGATGCTCGTCAGCCAGGGGCTGGCGCTGTCGACGAAGGCTCCCGACGTCAAGGGCCAGATCCAGGAGCTCGCTGACGAGCTGCTGTCCACCAGCCGCCACAACCGCGAGATGCTCGTGGGGCTCGTGCGCGCTGAGGTGGATCGCACGGTCAGCCGCATGGGGTTCGTGCGCGAGGACGAGCTCGCTGCCGTCCGTCGGCACGTGCAGCGCCTCGAGCAGCAGCTGCACGAGCTGCAGGGCAAGGGCGCTGCGCCGAAGAAGTCCGCGGCCAAGAAGTCCGCGGTGAAGAAGTCTGCGCCCAAGAAGTCGGCCGCCAAGAAGCCTGCAGCGGAGCAGTCCGCCGCACCAGAGGCGCCGAGCGCCGCTGCTGCCGAGCCGTCAGCTCCGGCAGGCGACGCCTGATGAGCGATGTGCTCGACGAGGACGAAGGACGTGACGACTTCGAGGTCGCAGGCGCGTTCGAGGCCCAGGACGACGACGCTGACGACTTCGTGGTGGACCCGACCGATGGGGCCCGAGTCGACGACGAGTTCGTCGACGACCACGACCTGATCGACATCAGCACGGTGCTTGTCCTCGAGGAGCATGACAACTCGCTCGTGCTGCCGGTCTGGGAGCCCACGGGCGACCCAGAGGTCGATGCGGCCCTGGAGGAGCTCGCCTCCCTGGAGGAGCTCGGCATCCATGATCACGCCGACGTGTTCACTTCGATCCACGGGCGCCTGCACCAGCGGCTCGCTGACATAAGCGCCTAGTCCTCATGGCGCGCAGGCGTCTTGACGCCGAGCTCACCCGTCGCGGCCTGGCCAGGTCACGCGAGCAGGCCCAGGCCCTCATCGCCAGCGGGGCCGTCACGATCCGCGGCACTGTGGCCACCAAGGCGGCCACGCAGGTCGAGACCTCCGATGCCATCGAGGTCGTCACCTCGACCGACCACGGCTATGTGTCGCGTGGCGCAGTCAAGCTCAATGGCGCGCTCGACGCCTTCTCCATCCTCCAGGTCGCCGGCCGGCGCTGCCTCGACGCCGGGGCATCGACCGGCGGGTTCACCCAGGTGCTCCTCGAGCGAGGGGCGGCGCGCGTGCTGGCAGTCGACGTCGGGTACGGGCAGCTGGCCTGGCCGCTGCGCACCGACGATCGTGTGGTCGTCATGGAGCGCACGAACGTGCGGACTCTGGCGGTCGCGGACCTGGAGTTCGCCGCTGATCTCGTGGTGGCCGACCTGTCCTTCATCTCGCTCGGCATGGTGCTGCCCGCACTGATCGGCTGCACGATGCCCGATGCGGATCTGGTCATCATGGTGAAGCCGCAGTTCGAGGTGGGACGCGAGCTCGTGGGCGACGGCGTGATCCGTGATCCCGAGGTGCGCACGTCGGCGGTGACCTCGGTGGCCGCGCGGGCCCAGGCGCTGGGCGTGGAGGTCGCGGGCGTCACAGCGAGCCCCCTGCCCGGGCCGAGCGGGAACGTGGAGTACTTCCTGTGGCTGACCCGGGGACGCGGCGGCGCGACTGTGGATGGTGCTCCCCACGGGGCTCCACTGCGCGATGATGACCTTCGCACCGCCATCCAACGAGCTGTCCGGGAGGGACCGCAGTGAGCGACCCACGCACGGTCCTGCTGGTCATGAACCCGCGAGCCCCCCATGCCCGGGACGCGGCCGACGGCGTCGTGCAGGCACTCCAGTCGCAGGGCTTCGAGATCCGCGTCGCAGCCGACGACCTCGACGGCTGGGGCGCTGCCGTGCCGGCCGGCATGACCGCCGTGGCGGCCGATGAGCGGGCAGCCGAGGGCTGCGAGGTCGTGGTCGTGCTGGGCGGCGACGGCACCATCCTGCGGGCAGCCGAGCGCGCACGCAGTGCATCCGTGCCGCTGCTCAGCGTGAACCTGGGCCATGTGGGCTTCCTGGCGGAGGCCGAGTCCGAGGACATCAACGACGTCGTCGAGGCGATCGTGAACCGACGCTGGCACGTCGAGGAGCGCATGGCGCTCGACATCCGCGTGCTCGACGGCGATCGCGAGGTCATGCGCACGTGGGCCCTCAACGAGGTCAGCCTCGAGAAGGCCGCGGGGGCACGCATGATCGAGGTGCTGGTCGTCGTCGATGAGCGCCCCCTGTCCCGATGGGGATGCGATGGAGTGGTGGCCGCCACCCCGACCGGCTCGACCGCCTATGCCTTCTCCGGTGGCGGTCCCGTGGTGTGGCCCGATGTCGAGGCCATGCTCGTGGTCCCGCTGAGCGCGCACGCGCTGTTCGCACGCCCACTCGTGGTCGGGCCCTCGAGCGTGATCGCCTTCGAGCTCGCGCAGTGGTCCGAGTGCCTGCTCGCGGCCGACAGCCGCCGGACCATGGCCATCGGGGGCGGCCATCGCGTGGAGGTGCGGCGCGATCCCGTGCCCATCCGCCTGGCCCGGCTGGTCGATGCCCCATTCACCGATCGCCTGGTGGCCAAGTTCGCCCTGCCGGTCGACGGCTGGCGCGCCTAGATGATCACCGGGCTGAGCATCCATGGGATGGGCGTGATCGACGACGCCCACATGAGCTTCTCGCCCGGACTCACGGTCATCACCGGTGAGACCGGCGCTGGCAAGACCATGGTGCTGACCGGGCTCGGCCTGCTCGCGGGCGATCGCGCCGATGCCAGCCTGGTGCGGCGAGGCGAGCTCGAGGCCTCGGTCGAGGGCACGTGGCTGGTGTCCTCGGACAGCACCGCGATCATCACGCGACTCCAGGAGGCCGGTGCGCCGCCCGACATCGATGCTGATGCAGCCGAGATCGTGCTCGCGCGCACCGTGCCCGCGCACGGTCGCGGGCGCTCGATCGCCTGTGGGCGCACCGTGCCGCGTCCCCTGCTCGAGGATGTCAGCAGCGGGCTCATCGCCATCCACGGCCAGGCCGACCAGTGGCAGCTGCGGTCGGCTGACCGGCAGCGCGAGATGCTCGATCGATTCGCCGGCGCCCCCTGCGCCGACGCCCTGCGCGAGTTGCGCGCACTGCTGGCGCAGTGGCGTGCCGATGTCGAGGAGCTCGACGGGCTCACCACCCACCGTGCCGAGCGCGAGCGGGAGGCGGAGACGCTGCGCGCAGGCATCGAGGAGATCGACGCGGTCGCCCCCGAGGTCGACGAGGACCAGTCCCTCGACCTGCTCGCAGCGCGCCTGGAGAACGCGGGCACGCTGCTCGCCGATCTCACCCTGGCCCACGATGCCCTGGTGGGCGGCGAACTCGATGACGGTGCGATCGGGGAGGTCGCGGCTGCCCTCAAGGCGCTCGACCGCCTCACGGCCATCGATCCCTCGCTCGGCGAGCTGCGCGCGCAGCTCCGACAGGCCAGTGCCCTGATCGCCGATGCCGGGATTGAGCTGGCCTCGTCACTGGGTGATCTCGACGCAGACCCGGCACGTCAGGCGTGGGTCGAGGAGCGCCGCGCTGCCATCCGCCGTCTCCTGCGAACCTACGGCGATTGCGTCGCCGACGTGCTCGAATGGCGCGCGGCGGCGGCCGCGACCCTGCTGTCCCTCGATGGCGGCGACGAGCGCGTCGAGCAGCTGCGGGCATCGATCGAGCTCGGACGCAGCGAGCTGGCGCAGGCGGCCGTGCGCCTCACGCACATCCGCGCTGCCGCCGCGCTCGAGCTGGCCGAGCATGTGAGCGCCGAGCTGCGGTCTCTGGCCATGCCCGACGCTGAGCTCGTGGTGCAGGTCGAGGCGACCGCCGCAGTCGAGTCGTTCACTGCGTCAGGGGCCGACACTGTGCAGTTCCTGCTGCGCCCGCACATGGGAGCCGATGCGCTGCCCGTGACGCGCGCGGCCTCCGGTGGCGAGCTGTCGCGGGTGATGCTCGCGATCGAGGTCACCATGGCCGGACGGCACAGCGTGCCGACGTTCGTGTTCGACGAGGTCGACGCCGGCATCGGCGGTCGCACGGCGATCGAGGTCGGCCGGCGCCTTGCCCGCCTCGCGCGCCAGGCGCAGGTCATCGTGGTGACCCACCTGCCGCAGGTGGCGGCCTTCGCCGACCGGCACCTGGTGGTGCTGAAGTCCAGCGACGGCTCGGTGACCGCGTCGAGCGTCCGCGATGTCACTGGCGCCGATCGCGCCGCAGAGCTCGCGCGCATGCTCTCGGGGCTCGACGAGTCCGACACCGGACTCGCGCATGCCGAGGAACTCCTCGCCGTGGCGGCTGCCGAGCGCAGTCGCTGATACTCTGGTCTTCCATGAGTGCCCCACGGCAAACCAAGCATCTGTTCGTCACCGGGGGCGTCGCCTCCTCGCTCGGCAAGGGCCTCACCGCCTCGAGCCTGGGCAATCTCCTGACCTCGCGCGGGCTTCGCGTCACCATGCAGAAGCTCGATCCCTATCTCAACGTGGATCCGGGCACGATGAACCCCTTCCAGCACGGCGAGGTCTTCGTGACCGACGACGGTGCGGAGACCGACCTCGACGTCGGCCACTACGAGCGCTTCCTGGACACCGACCTGCACGGGTCCGCCAATGTGACGACCGGGCAGGTCTACTCGACCGTGATCGCCAAGGAGCGTCGTGGCGAGTACCTCGGCGACACGGTGCAGGTGATCCCGCACATCACCAACGAGATCAAGTCGCGCATCCGGCGCATGGCCGGCCCGGACATCGATGTGGTGATCACCGAGGTCGGCGGCACCGTCGGCGACATCGAGTCCCTGCCCTTCCTGGAGGCGATCCGCCAGGTGCGCCACGAGGTCGGGCGCGAGAACACCTTCTTCCTGCACGTGTCGCTGCTGCCCTACATCGGTCCCTCCGGCGAGCTCAAGACGAAGCCGACCCAGCACTCGGTCGCGGCCCTGCGCAACATCGGCATCCAGCCCGATGCGATCGTGCTGCGCGCCGACCGCCCGGTGCCGTCGAGCATCAAGCGCAAGATCTCGCTCATGTGCGACGTCGATCTCGAGGCGGTCGTGGCCGCCACCGATGCTCCGAGCATCTACGACATCCCCAAGGTGCTGCACTCGGAGGGCCTCGATGCCTATGTGGTGCGCCGTCTCGACCTGCCGTTCCGCGACGTCGACTGGCGCTCCTGGGACGCCCTGCTGGCGCATGTGCACAGCCCGGCGCACGAAGTCAACATCGGCCTCGTGGGCAAGTACATCGACCTGCCCGATGCCTACCTGTCGGTCACCGAGGCCCTGCGTGCCGGCGGCTTCCACCATGACACCAAGGTCAACATCCACTGGGTCAGCAGCGACGAGTGCGCCACCGAGGAGGGCGCCTGGTCGATGCTCGAGCCGCTCGACGCGATCTGCGTGCCCGGAGGCTTCGGGGTCCGCGGCATCGAGGGCAAGCTCGGTGCGCTGACCTATGCCCGCACCCATGGCATCCCGACGCTCGGGCTGTGCCTGGGCCTGCAGTGCATGGTCATCGAGTACGCGCGCAATGTCGCCGGCCTCGAGGGAGCGAACTCCCTCGAGTTCGACGAGTCCACGCCGCATCCGGTCGTGGCGACGATGGCCGACCAGCGTGATGTCGTCTCCGGCGAGCGAGACATGGGCGGCACCATGCGACTGGGCCTGTACCCGGCCAAGCTCCAGGATGGCTCGGTCGTGGCAGGTGCCTACGGCGCACCGTACGTCGATGAGCGCCACCGTCACCGCTACGAGGTCAACAACGCCTACCGAGGCCAGCTCGAGGAGGCCGGGCTCGTGTTCTCGGGCACCTCGCCCGACGGGCGGCTCGTGGAGTTCGTGGAACTGCCTGCCGAGGTGCACCCGTACTACGTGTCCACCCAGGCGCACCCGGAGTTCCGCTCGCGCCCGACGCGCGCGCACCCCCTGTTCGCCGGCCTCGCCGCGGCTGCACTCGTGCGACAGCAGCAGCGCTCCGCCATCCACGCGTGATGGCGCCGTCGCGCGACGAGGAGTGGAGCGGGCCCATCCGCGATGGCGGTGAGCCCGCACCGGTGCTGGAGTCCGCGGTCGCCTTCGAGGGCAAGGTCTGGGACGTGCGCACCGACACCCTGGTCTTCGACGGCCAGACGATCGTGCGCAACATCATCCTGCACCCGGGAGCCGTGGGCATCCTGGCGCTCGACGACCGCGATCGGGTCCTGCTCATCCGCCAGTACCGCCACCCGCTGGGCATGCACATCTTCGAGCCGCCGGCCGGGCTGCTCGATGTGCACGGCGAGCCGCCGGCGCACACCGCCAGGCGCGAGCTCGCAGAGGAGTCCGGCTACGAGGCCCGCACCTGGCACACGCTCGTGGACTTCCTGAACTCCCCAGGCGGGTCGAGCGAGGCCATCCGCGTCTACCTGGCGCGTGATCTCACCCGCATCGACGGCGGCCGCCCCTACACGGGCGAGGCCGAGGAGGGGTTCCTGCCCAGGGCCTGGGTCGACCTCGATGAGGCCAAGGACCTGGTGCTCAGCGGAGCCGTCAGCGCACCCACGGCGGTCACCGGCATCCTGGCCGCCTGGGCGGCGCGAGCCGGTGGGTGGGCCGCCCTGCGCCCCGCGGACGAGCCGTGGACGATGCGCGACACGCTGCTGGCCAACGGTCGGGTCGCCACGCGCTTCAGCAAGCAGGGGCTCGCGTAGGTGCAGCTCGATCGGGAGCTCGAGGGGTACCTCAACCACCTGGCGATCGAGCGCGGGCTGGCCGCGAACACCCTGGCGGCCTACCGTCGTGACCTGGACCGCTATGGGCAGTGGTGCCGGAGCCGAGGCCTGCTGACCGCCGGTGACGTCTCGGAGAACGCCATCGCCGACTTCGCCGCCTCGTTGCGTGATCCGCTCGTGGGGACGCCGCTGGCGACCTCGAGCGCCGCGCGTGTGCTCGTCGCGGTGCGCGGCTTCCACCGCTTCGCCCTCGATGAGGGCCTGGCGACCACCGATCCCAGCCTGCGCATCCAGCCGCCGGCGATCCCACGACGCCTGCCCACGGCGCTCACGGTCGATCAGGTGGGAGCCCTGCTGGGTGCAGCGGGCGACGATGAGACACCGATCGGCCTGCGTGACCGGGCACTGGTCGAGCTGCTCTACGGCACCGGTGCGCGCATCAGCGAGGCCGTCGACATCGACGTGGATGACGCCGACCTCGTCGACCGCACCCTCATCGTCACCGGCAAGGGCAGCCGGCAGCGGCTGCTGCCGCTCGGGGACTTCGCCATCGCAGCCGTCCAGGCCTACCTGGTGCGCGGCCGCCCGGCCCTGGCCGGTCGTGGGCGCGGCACCCCGGCGGTCTTCGTGAACGCCAGGGGAGCCCGGCTGTCCCGCCAGAGCGCCTACGGCATCGTGCGGGCCGCCGCGCGCCGGGCCCAGCTGGACGTCCAGATCAGTCCGCACACCCTGCGGCACACCTATGCCACGCACCTGCTCCAGGGCGGCGCCGACGTCCGGGTGGTCCAGGAGCTCCTCGGGCACGCCTCGGTCACGACCACGCAGATCTACACCCACGTGACCGCCGACACGCTGCGCGAGGTCTATGCCACCAGTCATCCGCGTGCTGGGGTCCCGGGCCGTTAGGCTCTGACCTTCGGGCACGGCATGGGAGAGGACGGACATGGATTCGGAAGTGCAGCCAGCGGGGGACCCTGCGGCGGGCGCGGACGCGATTCTGGATCCGGCCACCCAGGCGGGCATCGACGCAGCCCCGGAGCAGGCAACCCTCGACATCGCCGTTGAGACCGGCACCGACGCGATCCTGGCCGGCGAACCGACCGCTGCGGTCGACCTCATCCCCGAGCCCGAGCCGCTCACCTCGCACGGACCCGCACGGGTGATCGCCATGGTCAACCAGAAGGGCGGG
>JAQTXL010000061.1 GCA_028688835.1 Candidatus Nanopelagicales bacterium
GGCGGAGCGCCACCACTCGGTGTCAGTCATCGGTGCCGTCCTCGTCGTCTGCTTCTGCGGTGAACGGCGACGGACGGTCGTCGTAGACGTTCTGCATGGCGAAGGCCGCGTCGACGAAGTACTGCCACAGCTCGTCGCCGAGCTCCTGCGGCGGGTTCTGGTCGACCAGCGCATCGTGCATCGCGACGAGCCAGCGGTCGCGGGCGACCGAGTCGACGGGGTAGGGGTCGTGGCGCATGCGCAGGCGCGGATGCCCGCGCTCATCGCCGTAGGTCTTGGGCCCGCCCCAGTACTGCTCGAGGAACAGGCGCAGGCGCCGCTCGGCCTCGGTGAGGTCGGCGTCTGGGTACATGGGGCGCAGCACCTGGTCGCGGGCCACGCGCTCGTAGAACCCGTGCACCAGGCCCTCGAAGAACGCGGCGCCACCGAAGCGCTCGTAGGGGGTCGGCTCGTTGCTCACCCGCCTAGTGTGCCCGATGCGATGTAAGCGCTTCCGCCCATGCCACGATCCGGCGGGCCATCGGCGGGAAGATGAAGGCGTGGAAGGGTGCGACCGCCCACCAGTAGACGTGCCCGGCCAGCCCGCGCGGCAGGAAGACCGCCCGCTGGTGCAGCACGGAGCCGCCGTCAGCGCCGGGCTCGACCCGGAACTCCAGCCAGGCCCGGCCCGGCAGCCTCATCTCGGCGCGCAGGCGCAGCAGCTGCGGCCGGATGCGCTCCTCGACCCGCCAGAAGTCCAGGGGCTCGCCGACCATGACGGTGTTCGGGTCGCGCCGGCCGCGCCGCAGGCCGACACCGCCGAAGAGGGTGTCCTGCACGCCGCGCAGCTGCCAGAGCCAGTTGCCCGCGTACCAGCCGTTGTCGCCGCCGATCCGCTCGATGGCCCGCCACAGCTCCTCGGGCGTCGCGGTGCAGTCGAGGGTGCGCACGTCGGTGTAGAGCGTGCCGCCGGCCCAGTCCGGGTCACTCGGCAGTGGCTCGCTGGGTGCATGGGCGAGCGTGGCGCCGCTCCAGCGCGTCGCGACCTGCGCGTCCTGCACGCGGGCCAGTGCGCGCGCGACGGCCTCGCGGTAGGTGAGCAGCCCGCCGGGCGGGTCGGGGACATAGGCCTTGATGTCGTCGTTGCTGCAGATCGCCGGGTGCCGCAGCGAGCGCACGAGCGGGCGGGCGATCGACCGGGGCACGGGTGTCACGAGGCTGACCCAGTGGCTCGACAGCTGGGGCGAGAGCAGGTTGATCGGCAGGATCAGGCGGCGGCGCAGGCCCGCAACAGCGGCGTAGTCCTGCATCATGTCCTGGTACGACAGCACGTCGGGGCCGCCGATGTCGAAGGCGCGACTGACCTCCGGGGGCAGCGACGCACTCGCGACGAGGTAGCCGAGCACATCGCGGATCGCGATCGGCTGCGTCTTGGTGCGCACCCAGCGCGGCGTGATCATCGCGGGAAGTCGCTCGGTCAGGTAGCGCAGCATCTCGAATGAGGCCGAGCCCGAGCCGATGACGACGGCCGCGCGCAACTCGATGGTCGGAACGCCGCTGGCCCGCAGGGCCTGGCCCACCTGCACCCGTGAGCGCATGTGCGGCGACATCGCGCTCTCGTCGAGCTCTGGTGCAAGGCCGCCGAGGTAGATGATGCGTCCGACCGACTGCTCCGCGGCCCCGGCCGCGAAGGTGCGCGCCATCGCGATCTCAGCGGCCTCGAGGTCTGGGCCCTGCTGGAGCGAGTGCAGGAGGTAGTACGCGACGTCCACCCCGGCCAGCGCCCGGCCGACGGCCATGGCATCGGACGCGTCGCCCACGACGATCTCGACCTGGCTGCTCCAGGGGATGTCGCGCAGCTTCTCGGGCGAGCGCGCGAGCACGCGCACGGTGAAGCCGGCCGCGAGCAGCTCGGGGATGAGTCGTCCGCCGACGTACCCGGTTGCGCCCGTGACCAGGCAGAGGGTCATGCGCGAGGACCTGCCGCGTTCGGGTCCTGGTTCGGGCTGTCCGCGAAGCGCACGGTCTGCACCGGCACCTGGATGCCCGCGGTGTCGAGGGCGATCTTCATCTGCTCGCGGATGGCGCGCGTCGCCGAGAACTGCTTCTCGGGTGCGGTCTTGGCGTGGATGCGGATGATGATGGCGTCACCGCGCACCACCTCGACGCCGGCGAACACCGGTGCGTCGAGCAGGATGCCGTCGTAGGCGCGGTTGGCACCCATGACCTTGCCGGCCGCGTTGATGACATCGCGCACCTGGTCGAGATCGGCGTCATAGGGCACCGGGAAGTCGACACGCGCCAGTGTCCAGCCCTTGGACTGGTTGGCGACGAAGGTCATCTGACCGTTGCGGATGTACCAGACGGTGCCGTCGAAGTCGCGGATGCGCGTGTAGCGCAGGGCGACGTCCTCGACCGTGCCGGTGACCTCGCCGACGAAGACCACGTCGCCGACGCCGAGCTGGTCCTCGAAGATCATCGAGATTCCGGCGAGGTAGTCGGCCACGAGCTGCTGCGCGCCGAAGCCGATGATCACGCCGAGCACGCCGGCGCTCGCGAGCAGCGGCCCGATGTTGATGCCGACGGTGGTGAGCATCGTCATGATCGCGATGACCCAGATGGTGACGATCGCGGCGCTGCGCAGCAGCGCGCCCATCGCCTGCGCACGCTGTTCGGTGCGCTGGGTGAGCATCACGTTCGAGAGCTCGGTGGTGTCGTCGAGGGAGCGCAGGTCGCTGGCATTCGTCGTGCGTGCGCGCGCGGTCATGCTCTTCACTGCGCGCCGGATCGCCCGCGTGATGAGCACCTGCGCGATCACCGCGCTGACGGCGATGATGAGGAGCTTCAGCGGGATGTCCCACGGCCAGTCGGCGATGGTGGTCCAGACGGAGTCCCACGTCCACGTCTTCGCTGCTGGAAGGGCGCCGGCCCACACGCCGCTCACTGCAGGCCCGTCCACTTCGACATGAACGCGAGGGTCTCGGCCGACTCATCGACCGACTTGCTCACCGAGCGCGCCCCATGCCCGACGTCGCCCTCGGTGCGCAGCAGGATCGGGCGCTCGCCGGCAGTCGCGTGCTGGAGGGCGGCGGCCATCTTGCGCCCGTGCATGGGGTCGGTGCGGGTGTCGTTGTCGAACACCGCGATCATCGTGGCCGGATAGTCGGTGCCCTCCTGCACGCGGTGGTACGGCGAGTAGCCGTGCAGCCAGCCGAACTGCTCGGGGTCGGCCGGGTCGCCGTACTCGACGGTCCAGGTGGGGCCGAGCTCCGAGGTGACGTACCGGATCATGTCGAGCAGCGGCGCGACGCAGACGACGGCGTTGAACAGGTGCGGCTGCTGCGTCTCCGCAGCGCCGACGAGCAGGCCGCCGTTCGAGCCGCCGTAGACGGCGAGCTGCTCGGGTGTCGTCCAGCCGGCGCTGACGAGATGCCGCGCTGCGGCGTGGAAGTCGTCGAACACGTTCTGCTTGCGGTCGAGCATGCCGGCGCGATGCCAGTCCTCGCCCTCCTCGCTGCCGCCGCGCAGGCAGGCCACGGCCCACACGCCGCCGGCCTCGACCCACGCGAGAGTCGCCGCGGAGTAGCCGGGCGTCATCGGGATGCCGAAGCCGCCGTAGCCGTAGAGCACCGTGGGCCGCGGGCGATCGGCTTCGGCCGTCGGCGCGACGATGAACATGCGCACCTCGGTGCCGTCGTCCGATGTGTAGGTGATGAGGGAGGAGTGCACTTCCGGCACCTCGACGACGCCCGGAGGGGTGCTGAAGAGCGTGACCTCACGTGTGCGTCCGTCGTACTGGTAGACGTGCGGCACCGTGGCATGGTCGGTGTAGACGAACCAGATGACCGGCCCACCGTCGATGTGCTCGATCGGACCGCCGATCGTGCCAGCTCCCGGGAGCGGGATGCCCTCGATGAACGTGCCGTCGTCGGCACGGTGCAGGGCGAGCTCGCTGACGCCGTGGCGCGTGCGCGCGACGACCATGAGCGGCTCGGCGAGCTCTGGGCCGTCGAGGATCGCGTAGGAGTCGAGGACCGCGTCAGGATCCTCGGGCAGCAGGTCGCTCCAGCGTGTGAGGTCCGCGGGATCGGCGACCGCGAGGCGGCCGCGCGGTGCATCGAGATCGGTGGAGACCAGGATGCGGCCGTCGCGCGCGAAGGCCAGCGAGGTCTGCGCATCGACATCGCCCTGCACCAGCGTGAAGGACGGCTGCTGCGGCGTGCAGGTGCGCAGGTCGGCCACCCACACGTCGTTGCGCGGCTCGGTGCCCTCGGCGGCGGACACCTCGAGCCAGCGTCCGTCGCGGCTCACGTGCACGCCGTAGTAGTTGGTCTTGTTCATGCCTGCGCCGAACACGAGAACCTCGTCGGGAGACCCGACGGTGTGCAGGTACACACGGCGGTGGAAGTTCTGCTCCGACTCGGGCAGCAGCTCGGGTGCGATGCGGCGCACGTAGTAGAAGGCCTCGCCGCCCACGAGCCAGGCGATCGGCGAGAAGCGGCAGCGATCGAGCGGGCCGTCGATGACCGCGCCGGTTGCGACGTCCATGACGGAGAGCACCGACTCCTCGGTGCCGCCGACCGAGATCTGGTAGGCGAGACGGTCGCCCTCCTTCGAGGGCTGCCAGCTGTCGAGGGTCGTCAGGCCTGACGGATCCAGGGCCATCGGGTCGATGAGCACGCGCTCGACGCCGTCCTCGACGACCAGGAGCGAGGCGAACTGCTCGCCGGGCAGCCTGCGCACGAGGAAGGTGCGGGCGCCGCGGGCGTACGGCGGCGACAGGGTGCCGGCGCCCAGGAGCTCCTGCATGCGCTCGGCGAAGGCATCGCGCCGCGTCCACGTGTCGCGCTCGGCATCCATGAGCGCGCCCTGCCCGGCCACCCAGGCCGCGGTCTCGGCGCTGGTGGCGTCCTCGAGCCAGCGGTAGGGATCGGGCACGACGGTTCCGTGGAAGGTGTCCACCACTGCATCGCGGCGAGCAGGCGGATACGAGGGTCGGGTCACAGGACTCACCCTAGGCTGCACCAATGGCCCAGCTGCATGATCTCTCGGCGCTCGAGCAGGGCCGGGCCATCGCCGCCGGCCAGGTCTCGTCCGTGGAGCTCACCAAGCACTACCTCGAGCGCAGTGCGCGGCTCGACGAGCAGGTGGGTGCCTTCGCCATCCGCACGCCCGAGCTCGCACTCGAGCAGGCGCGCGCGGCTGACGCGCAGGGCGGGCGCATCGGCCTGTCACCGCTGCATGGAGTCGTCATCCCGCCCAAGGACCTCGATGCCTGGGCCGGGGTGCGCTGCCGTCTCGGCTCGGCCGCCTTCGACTTCGTGCCCGAGGTCGACGACCACGTGGTCGTGCGCATGCAGGAGTCCGGATTCGTCTTCACCGGCAAGACCAGCGCCCCGGAGTTCGGGCTGCCCGCCTACACCGAGCCCGAGGTCGCACCGCCCTCGCGCACGCCCTGGGACCTGACTCGTACCGCCGGCGGTTCGAGCGGAGGCGCTGCCGCCGCCGTGGCTGCCGGCCTGGTGTCTGCTGCCGTCGGCTCCGATGGCGGCGGCTCGATCCGCATCCCGGCCAGCTGCTGCGGGCTGGTCGGCATCAAGCCCAGCCGTGGTCGCGTGTCGAACGGCCCGGGTGGCGAGGGCATCGGCGAGCTCGGGGTGCAGGGCCCGATCGCGCGCACGGTCGCAGACGCGGCCGCAGTGCTCGATGCACTGAGCGTGCCGTTCGTCGGCGATCCGTTCGTCGCGCCCCAGCTCTCGCGCGGCAGCACCTTCCTCGGCGCCGCTGCGGTGGAGCCGGGTCGACTGCGCATCGGCCGCTTCAGCACGCCCATCATCACGCCGACTCCGGTTGCTGCCGAGTGCCTGCAGGCCTTCGACGAGGCATCGGCACTGCTCGAGCGACTCGGTCATACCGTGGTCGACATCGAGGTGCCGTTCCCGGCTGATGTGTTCGCCTACTTCGAGATCCTGTGGGGTGTGCTCACCTCGGCCGCCGAGCTCGAGCCGGCGCAGGAGGCGCAGCTGCGACCACTGACGACCTGGCTTCGCGAGCGCGGTGCGCTGGTGTCGGGCAGCCTGCTCGCGCGGACCGTCACCGACCTGCGCACGATGGCGCGCACGGCACTGCAGGTGATGAGCGACTACGACGTGATCCTGACGCCGACGCTCGCGCAGCTGCCGCCGCTCATCGGCGCGATGCGCAACGATGCCGACCCGGCTGCCGACTTCGCGGCGCAGTGCGCATTCACGCCGTACACGTCACCGTTCAACCTCACGGGGCAGCCGGCGATCTCACTACCGCTCCATTGGACTTCGGAGGGGCTACCTGTTGGAATTCAGCTCGTTGGCAGACTGTTCGACGAGAGCACGCTGATCTCGCTGGCAGCACAGCTCGAAGCAGCACAGCCCTGGATCGCTCGGCGCCCGGCAGTTTGGTGAGGAACGCAATGTCAGAACACGATCGCAGCGCGCTGCTCGTCGAGCTCGCGCGGGTCAACGGCGTCGCCACGGAGTACTGGGACCAGGCCGGCCAGCAGGTGGTCGTCGAGGGCCAGACCCTCGCCGCAGTGCTGACCGCGCTCGGCTACGACACCACCGACGATGCAACGGTTGCAGCATCGTTGCAGTCCGCGCGCACGCGCGACTGGCGGCGGATGCTGCCGGCCTTCACCGTCGGCGTGCAGGGCCAGGAGCGCCGCCTGTGGGTCCATGTCTCGCACGGTGACGACGTCGAGGTGTGGGTCGAGGCCGAGGACGGCTTCCGCACCGACCTCGTGCAGATGGACTACTGGGTCGACCCGGTCGAGGTCGACGGCATGCTCATCGGCGAGGCCAGCTTCACGATCCCGCACGACCTGCCGATCGGCTACTACTCGATCCATGCCGCGTCCGGCGTGCGCACGGCAACGGCGCCGATGGCGATGACCCCGGGGCGGCTCGATCCCGAGGCCATCACCGGCGACCGCCAGTGGGGCTTCATGGCCCAGATCTACGCCACCCGCTCGCAGGCCTCGTGGGGCCTGGGCGACCTGCGCGACTGCGCCGACCTCGCCGCCTGGAGCGCTGCGCAGTTCGGCGCGGGCTTCCTGCTCATCAACCCACTGCACGCAGCCGCACCCACCGCGCCCATGGCGCCGTCGCCCTACCTGCCGGTCACGCGCCGCTTTGCCAATCCCATGTACCTGCGCGTCGAGGACGTGCCCGAGTACGCCGAGCTCGGGCGTCGCGACCGGCGCCGCATCGAGCACCTGGGCCAGCCGCTGCGCGAGCGCGATCGCACCACCGACCTGCTCGACCGCGATGCGGTCTGGGCGGCCAAGCGCGAGGCGCTCACCCTGGTCTTCAGGTCGGGACTGACGCCCGAGCGCGCGCGCCAGTTCGCCGACTTCTGCCGGCGTGAGGGCCAGGGCCTGGTCGACTTCGCGACCTGGTCGACGCTGTGCGACGTCTACAGCAACGAGCCGTCGGCGTGGCCGCCGCAGTTCGACGACCGACGCAGCCAGGCCACTCTCGACTTCGCCGCCGCGCATGCCAGCAGCGTCCAGTTCCACATGTGGCTGCAGTGGGTCTTCGACGAGCAGCTCACGCGCACGCAGGCCGCCGCCAAGGGTGCGGGCATGGCGATCGGGATCATGCATGACCTCGCCGTCGGCGTGCACCCCGAGGGCTCGGACGCGTGGGCGCTGCGCGATGTGCTGGCACAGCGCGTGAGCGTCGGTGCCCCGCCTGACATGTACAACCAGATGGGCCAGGACTGGTCGCAGCCGCCCTGGCACCCGCGGGCGCTGGCCGAGGCCGGCTACGGGCCCTACCGCGACCTGCTGCGCACGATGATGCGCCATGCGGGCGGCCTTCGGATCGATCACGTGCTCGGCCTGTTCCGGCTGTGGTGGGTGCCCAACGGCCTGCCCGCCAACCTCGGCACCTTCGTCACCTACGACCACGAGGCGATGATCGGCATCCTGGTGCTCGAGGCGCATCGCGCCGGCGTCATCGTCATCGGCGAGGATCTGGGCACCGTCGAGCCGTGGGTGCAGGACGTCCTGCGCGACCGCGGCATCCTGGGCACCAGCATCCTGTGGTTCGAGACCGCCGACGGCGGGCACGTGAAGCGCCCGCAGGACTGGCGCCGCGAGGTGCTCGCCAGCGTCACCGTGCACGACCTGCCGCCGACCGCCGGCTTCCTGCGCGATGAGCATGTGCGCATCCGCCATGAGCTCAACCTGCTGGCGCGCCCGGTCGAGGAGGAGCAGGAGGCCTCACGGCAGGAGCGCGAGGAGTGGGCCCGGATCCTGCGCGAGTCCGGCTGGCTCGCGCCCGATGCCGACCTGGCCACCGATGCCGGGCTCGACGCGATGGCCCTGGCCCTGCACCGGGCCCTGGGCGCCTCGCCGTGCCGACTGCTCGGCGTGGCCCTGCCCGATGTCGTGGGCGACCGACGCGCGCAGAACCAGCCGGGCACCGACCAGGAGTACCCCAACTGGCGGGTGCCGATGACCGACGCGAGCGGCACGCCAGTGCTGCTCGAGGACCTCTACGCCAACCCCGCGCCGGTCGCGACCTTCGTCGACGCCCTGCGCCAGGGCTGAGCCTGGCTCCCTAGGCCCGGTCGCGCTCCTGCGCCCGGATGGCGCGCTCGACGCCATCGCGGCCCTCGCTGACCAGACGACGCCCGGCGGTGCCGAGATCGGCTGCTGCAGCGCCGTCGAGCATGGCATCGGTCAGTCGCAGCGTCTCGGCGTCGGCGAGCAGGAACGGGTACAGCGCGACGGTGAGCTCCTGCGCGGTCTCATGCGTGCGGTCGCGCCACATGCGCGGGATGTCCGCGAAGTAGCGCTCCCGGAAGGCCACGAGCAGCTCGCGCTGGTCGGGTTGCACGAACCCCGCGAGGGTCGACCCGATGATCGCATTGGGCAGGTCGATGCGCTCGAAGAGATCGGCCCAGGCCGACTCCTTCGCACTCAGCAGCGGTCGTGATGCCAGCGCACTGGCGGCGTGACGACGCCCGGTTGCCGTGTCGTCAGTGGCGAGCTCCGCGTCGACATGACTCGCGTCGCGTCGACCCGTGGCCACGAGCCGGATGAGCATGAACCAGCGCAGGTCGGTGTCGACCGCAAGGCCCGGCCACACGATCGAGCCGTCGAGCAGGCCGGCCACGACGTCGAGGTCGTCATCGGTGCGCGCGGCGCCGACGAACGCCCGCGTGTACGCGAGCTGGTGGTCGCTGCCCGCCTCGGCCGCCTGTGCGAGCCGGCGCATGGCGCTCGCGAGCTCGTCGTTGTAGGCATCGCGGTTGCTGTCGTCGGCGTACTGGTCGATGGCGCTCTTGAGCTGGCGCAGCACTCCCTGCACGACGCCGATGTCGCTCTCGGTGGCGGTGCCGCTGAGCACGAGTGCGAGGTAGTCGCCGGTCGAGACCTCGGCATCGCGCGTCATGTCCCATGCCGCACCCCAGATGACGGCGCGTGCGAGTGAGTCGTCGATGTCGCCGAGGTGCTGCACGGCGGTGGCCCAGGATCGCTCGTCGAGGCGGATCTTGGCGAAGGTGAGGTCGCCGTCGTTGAGCAGCAGCAGGTCCGGCTGTGCCATCCCTGCCAGCTCCGGGATCTCGGTGCGCGCACCGGCGATGTCGACCTCGATGCGCGTGCGCAGCACGATGCGCCCGTCGACGAGGTCGTACAGGCCGATGCCCAGGCGATGGGAGCGCAGGGTCGGGGCGATGCCCGCGGGCGAGGTCGGCGGCGCCTGCTCGACGATCACCGACGTGTAGGTGCCGTCAGCGGCGATCGCCACCAGTGGTCGCAGCAGGTTGACCCCGCTGGTGCGCAGCCACTCGTCGGTCCATGACGACAGATCGCGACCTGACGTCGCCTCGAGCTCGACCAGCAGGTCGGGCAGCTGGGTGTTGCCCCAGGCGTGCTTGACGAAGTACTGGTGCAGCCCGGCCAGGAACTCGGCCTCGCCGACCCAGGCGACGAGCTGGCGCAGGGCGGAGGCGCCCTTGGCGTACGTGATGCCGTCGAAGTTCACGCGCACCGAGTCGAGATCGACCATGTCGGCCGCGATCGGGTGCGTCGAGGGCAGCTGGTCCTGGCGGTAGGCCCAGGCCTTGCGCTGGTTGGCGAAGGTGGTCCAGGCGTCGGAGTAGCGCGTTGCATGCACGTTGGCGTAGTGCGCCGCCCACTCGGCGAAGGACTCGTTGAGCCACAGGTCGTCCCACCAGGTCATGGTGACCAGATCGCCGAACCACATGTGGGCCATCTCGTGCAGGATCGTGTTGGCGCGCTGCTCGTAGGACGCGTCGGTGACGCGCGAGCGGAAGATGAGGTCCTCGAGGAAGGTCACGCACGCGGCGTTCTCCATCGCGCCTGCGTTGAACTCGGGCACGAAGAGCTGGTCGTACTTGCCGAAGGGGTAGGGGACCTTGAACTGCTCCTCGAAGAAGGCGAAGCCCTGCTTGGTGATGAGCAGGATGTCGTCGGAGTCCAGGTACTGCGCCAGCGACTGGCGGCAGTAGATGCCCAGCGGGTAGGTGCCGTGCGGGCCCTCGTAGACGTCCTCGACCAGTGCGTACGGCCCAGCGACGAGCGCGGTGATGTAGGTCGACATGCGATCGGATGGCGCGAACTCCCAGCGGGCGGTCGTGCCCGACACCGGCACGGGCTCGGGGGAGGGGCTGTTCGAGATGATCCGCCAGTGCGCCGGCGCCGTCACACGCAGCTCGAAGGTGGCCTTGAGGTCGGGCTGCTCGAAGCAGGCGTACATGCGGCGGGCGTCGGCTGACTCGAACTGCGTGTAGAGGTAGGTCTCGTCGTCGACGGGATCGACGAAGCGATGCAGGCCCTCGCCGGTGTTCATGTAGTGCGCATCGGACGTGATCGTCACGGTGTTCTCGGCGAGCAGGCCCGGCAGCGCGATGCGAGCGCCGTCGGCCACCTGCGACACGTCGAGTGCGATGCCATTGAGCTCGACTGCGCGAATGTCGGCGATGTGGTCGATCCAGGTCGTCGCCCCGGGAATGCGGCAGCTGAATGTCGCCGTCGTCACCGCGCGGAACTGCGGTTCGGCACCGTTGAGGTCGAGGTCGACGACATAGGCATGCGTGTCGATGAGTGCTGCGCGCTCTGCTGCCTCGGCCCGGGTGATGTTCTCGTTGTTCGCCATGGGCCGATCCTGCCACCCCGCGAGCCGGCCTCGGTTACCGTGTCGCCCGTGAATGCACCCATCGACTTCTACATGGATCCGCTCAGCCCCTGGGCCTGGACGACCGCGCGCTGGCTCGAGGAGGTCGTGACCCTCCGTGGCATCACGGTCCGCTGGCAGGTGATGTGCATGGACATCCTGCATGCCGATGATCCCGATGGCACACCCGTGCGCGAGTGGTTCCGGGCCACGTGGCGCGCGCCGCGCGTCATCGAGGCGGCGCGGGCCGGTCATGGCGATGAGGCTGCGCGGGCACTGATGTTTGAGATCGGGCGCCGCACCAATGTCGAGCGCAATCGCGATCTCGACGACGTGCTGGCGCAGTCGCTGGCCTCCTGTGGACTCCCGGCCGCCCTGGTCGAGCAGGCCGATCTCGAGACCTTCGACGCCGCCGTGCGCGCCAGTCACGATGCCGCGATGGCACTCGCCGGCACCGACATCGGCACGCCGGTGATCGCCGTGCCGGGTGCTGATGGCGAGCAGGTCGGGTTCTTCGGCCCCGTCGTGTCGCCGACGC
>JAQTXL010000203.1 GCA_028688835.1 Candidatus Nanopelagicales bacterium
TCATTCCCAGGAGCAGGAAGATGACGTCCCAGTCGATACCCGTTTCCCGCGAATAGAACGCGTCCTCGGATTTCACGATTCCCAGCGCCAGTATCAGGGCTGCGCCACCCAGTGCCGCGGCCACACGGTGGATTCGTTCGGTCGCCACGAGCACGTACACGCCAACGAAGATCGCTACGGCAATCCAGCCCAGAGCAGTCATCCGAGCAAGTGCTCGAGTGCATGGTTCACGGTGATGATTCCTACGAATGCTCCCTGATCAACAACCGCGACCATCGGTACTCTCGCCTCAGCCATGATGGTGGCAATCTCCACGAGAGTGGCGTCGCCGTCGACCACCGCCGTGGAAACGGCATCCTCCGCCAATACGGCGCGCACGAGGTCAGCTACATGGCGATCGGCGAGCGCGGCGGCAACTCGATCCGCGGACTGCTCATCCCAGACCCTGGCCAGCGACGGATCGTCCTGCACATACTGCGGAAGCACCGCACGAAGCAGTTGCGAGGCTGGTATGACCATCAGTGACCTAGGTGTATCCACGACTATGCCTGGCAGCCTTGAAGCCACCATGTGCAAGAGCGCCGTCGCTAGCGGCTCATCCGGCTGAACGGGTTGGATGCTCTGGGCCAGGTCTCGCGCTCGCATGCGCTCCATTCTGCAGTGTGCGGGTGCTCAGCCGCCATGCACTCGGCAGTGACGACTCCCAATCGACCCCGAATCGACCCCGAGAACGCGTCAGCTTCTAGCGATGCTAGATATGGGACTTGTAGGCATACGCCTGCTCAGAATGTGCCCAAGGTCCTCGCACAGGTAGTTGAACAGATTCATGCGGTGGAGAATCGCCTTGACCTGAGCTCGCACCTCGGCGGCCTCGTCTGGGATTCCGCAGCTCTCTCGTACACGCGATCTCACGCGCACGATCCCGAGTTCGACATCAACTGCGAGGTTCGGAACCTGTTCGCCAAGGTCTGAGAGTTCTGGCGCCTCAGCGACGAAGCGCCTGCTGAACTCGCGCACATTGGCGCAGATGAGCTCCTCGCGCAGGTCGTCCAGTTGGTGAGCAAGTTGCGTCCACCAGATCGCTGAGCCCACGTAGACGCGTGGACACGTCGCGAGACCTTCGAGGTCGCGCACGTTCAAGCGCGGATAGTCGATCGGGCTCACTGCCTCTGATGTCATGGCGGCCTCCAACGTTTGGGAAGATTCTGCTCGGCAAGCGTGACACGCACCTCGGCACGCAAGCCACGAAATCCTGTCGCGCTTCTGTCGCAATCACGTCGCAGATTCACTTGCCCCACCCGGCGTGGCAGAGTCGTTGCTGCATGAGTAGTTAGATGCATACATGTCAGGAACCGTGATGGTGGTCGAGGACGATGATGCGATCCGATTCGTGCTTCGCACCAACCTCGAGGAGGAAGGGTACGAAGTAGTCGAATGCGTGACCGGCGAGCAGGCCCTCGTCCTTCAGCAGGACTTCACTCCAGATGTGCTCCTGGTCGATCTGAGGCTGCCGGGAATCCAGGGCATGGATCTTGTGCGCAGTGTTCGCGCAACCAGCAACGTCCCGATCATCATCGTCACCGCACAAATCGACAGCCAGGATGTCATCGCGGGGCTTGGCGCAGGAGCCGACGACTACGTGACCAAGCCATTCGTAGCTAAGGAATTGATGGCCAGAATCGCTACCCAACTGCGCCGCGTCGGGACCGAGGACAACTCCTCGGAGACGCGAGTGATCACCTGCGGTCCAATTGCGCTCCACGAGGAGACTGCCGAGGCCTTCAGATCTGGCACGCCATTGAGCATCTCGCGCATCGAGTTCTTCGTCTTGCACGAGCTCATTTCCGCCAAGGGCCGGGTTCTCAGCCGCGACTACCTGCTGCGCAACGTCTGGGGCTACAAGAATGCTGGTGACGGCCGGATCGTGGACAATCTCATCTACCGGCTTCGCAGCAAGATCGAGGATGACTCCAGCAAGCCCAACCTGCTGCTCACTGTTCGCGGATTCGGGTATCGCATGAAGGAGCCGGAATGAACCCACACGTGGGTTGCACATGAGATTCGGTCTGCGCACACGCGTTGCCCTCGCCACCGCGACCTTGTCACTCGTGGTCGCCGGGGCCGTGGCCGGTGGAGCTTACGCATTTGCTCGTTGGTATCTGCTCGAGCAGCGGCAGAGTGCAGCGCTCACCCGCGCGGTGCTGGACTCACGTGCCGTGGACGCCGCCGTTGAAGCCGGAGCTTCTCCCTCAGAAGCACTCGCCCAGGTGCCCACCGTCGGCACCTCGCAATCCATGCTCCTGGCCAGGAAGTCGTGGTTCACATCGTCCATCACGATCTCCCCTGACGCGCTCCCCGCCGACCTGATGAAACTGGCAGACACCAGCGGTGCTCAGCAGCGACTCGAGATCGGTGGCGACCCATACTTCGTCGCGGCCATACCCGTGCGCTCAGGCACGTATGTAGAGGTCTTCCCGCTTCGGGAACTCGATCGCACTCTGACACTCGGAGGCTGGGCGCTGCTGACCATGACCTTCACGGCAACAGCGGTTGGCGCGCTCCTTGGCGCTTCCCTGGCCAAGCGCATCCTCGTCCCGCTGCAGCACCTCGGAATCACGGCCCGACGCATCACCGATGGTGAATTGAGCGCCCGCATCGCTCTCAGCGGTGACGCGGATCTGGACCCGCTGGCCAGATCCTTCAACAAGATGGCCGACGCCGTGCAACTGCGGATCGCGCGGGAGCGGAGGTTCGCGGCCAATGTGAGTCATGAGCTTCGATCACCCCTCACCTCGATCGCCGGGACCACCGAACTGCTCGAGGCACACAAGACCTCCTTGCCCAGCCGCGACGCACAGTTGATCACCGTCCTTGCCCAGCAGGTCCA
>JAQTXL010000204.1 GCA_028688835.1 Candidatus Nanopelagicales bacterium
GACCAGCGCAGCGATGGGCAGTCGCCGCACGACCGCCTTCGTGTCGGGGTGGTACAGGGTGTGGTTCCAGCACGCCGAATGTATGCGGGCGGCATGCTCAGGCGCCGAGACCGGACGACTGATCTCATCGAGACTGAGCAGGTAGTGCTGCTCGATCCAGGCCAGGTCGCCGG
Organism: Candidatus Nanopelagicales bacterium; assembly: GCA_028688835.1. Lineage (GTDB taxonomy): Bacteria > Actinomycetota > Actinomycetes > S36-B12 > S36-B12 > UBA11398. The sequence goes on from JAQTXL010000204.1 coordinate 174, forward strand.
CGTCTGCTGCGGGTTCCACGCTCATACGCGCATCATGTCGGGCCAGGTGCCCGATGCACAGGGGTGGGTGCGGCCGACTTCGTCACTCGGCGGCCGCAAGCTCCTCGATGCTGGGGCAGCTGCAGACCAGGTTGCGGTCGCCGTAGGCGCCGTCGATGCGACGCACCGGTGGCCAGTACTTGCCCGGGTCGACGGTGCCGGTCGGGAAGGCGCCCAGCCTCGGTGAGTAGGGAAGGCTCCACTCGCCGATCAGGCAGTCGGCCGTATGCGGCGCATTGCGCAGCGGGCTGTCGTCGATCGACCACGTGCCCTGGGCCACCTGGTCGATCTCCGCGCGGATGGCGATCATCGCGTCGATGAAACGGTCGACCTCCGTGAGGTCCTCGGACTCGGTGGGCTCGATCATGAGCGTGCCGGCCACGGGGAACGACATCGTGGGCGCGTGGAATCCGTAGTCCATGAGCCGCTTGGCGATGTCGTCGACGGTGACACCGGTGGCCGCGGTGATCGGCCGGACATCGAGGATGCACTCGTGCGCCACGAGGCCGGTGCTCCCGGTGTAGAGCACCGGGTAGTGCGCATTGAGCCTGGCCGCGATGTAGTTCGCTGACAGGATCGCCACCTGCGTGGCACGCGTGAGACCCGCTGCGCCCATGAGCCTGATGTACGCCCACGGGATCTGCAGGATCCCGGCGCTGCCCCAGGGGGCACCGCTCACCGGACCCACACCGCCATCGCGATCACCGCGGCCGACCGGGCCCGCCTCGGGACGCAGCGGGTGCGACGGCAGGTACGGAGCCAGATGCGCGCGTACCGCGACCGGACCGACGCCGGGGCCGCCGCCGCCATGCGGGATGCAGAAGGTCTTGTGCAGGTTCAGGTGCGAGACATCGGCCCCGAAGCGCCCGGGCCTGGCGAGCCCGACCAGCGCATTGAGGTTGGCGCCATCGACGTAGACCTGGCCGCCGGCATCGTGCACGAGGGCGCAGATCTGCGTCACCGCCGTCTCGAACACACCATGGGTCGACGGGTAGGTGATCATGAGCGCCGCCAGGTCCTGGGCATGCGCCTCGATCTTCGCGCGCAGGTCGTCGACGTCGACATTGCCCTGCTCATCGCACTGGACCACGACGACCTTCATGCCCGCCATCACTGCGCTGGCGGCGTTCGTCCCGTGGGCGCTGCTGGGGATCAGGCAGATGTCGCGATGCTCGTCGCCGTTGGCGCGGTGGAACGCGCGGATGGCGAGCAGGCCGGCGAACTCGCCCTGCGAGCCGGCATTGGGCTGGACGCTCACGGCGTCGTAGCCGGTGATCTCCGCAAGCCAGGACTCCAGCTCGGTGATGAGCGCCAGCGTGCCTGCGGCATTGCCGATCGGCGTGAACGGGTGCAGCCCGGCGAACTCGGGCCACGTGATCGCCTCCATCTCGGCGGCAGCATTGAGCTTCATCGTGCAGGAGCCCAGCGGGATCATGGCGCGATCGAGGGCGATGTCGCGATCTGCGAGGCGACGCAGGTACCGCATCATCGAGGTCTCGTTGTGATGGGTCGTGAAGACCGGATGCGTCAGGAACGGGCTCGTGCGGGTGATGTGCGCCTGCACCTCATTGGCGATCGCAGTCGCGTCGGGCGTGAGCGTGCTGCCCAGGACCTCGGCCGTGGCGGCCCAGACCTGCTGCACGTGCTCCTGCGTCGAGACCTCGTCGGTCGAGGCGCCGATCGTGTCCGCATCGACCAGCAGCAGGCTGATGCCGCGCTCGGCAGCAGCTCGCACGACATCGCCGGCCCGGCCTGGCACAGTCCAGCGCACGGTGTCGAAGATCGGGCCCGGCTGGGCCTGCGCTCCCAGCTGCTCGAGTCCGGTGCGCAGGGTCATGGCGGTGCGCTGCACCCGACGGGCGATCGCACCCAGCCCTGCTGGCCCGTGATAGCTCGCGTACATCGCTGCGATGATGGCCAGCAGCACCTGCGCGGTGCAGATGTTGCTGGTGGCCTTCTCGCGCCGGATGTGCTGCTCGCGGGTCTGCAGTGCGAGCCGGTAGGCCGGATTGCCGTCGGCGTCGATGCTCACGCCCACCAGGCGGCCAGGCAGGGACCGCTCGAGGCCCGCGCGCACCGACATGAAGCCGGCGTGCGGCCCTCCGAAGCCCATGGGCACGCCGAAGCGCTGGGCACTGCCGACCACGATGTCGGCGCCCAGCTCACCGGGCGGCGTGAGGATGGTCAGCGCGAGCAGATCGGCCGCGACCACGGCCAGGGCCCCCTGTGCGTGGGCGGCCTCGATGACCGGGGTCGGATCGGTGATGCGTCCCGACGAGGCCGGGTAGCCGACCAGGACGCCGGACCACGGGCCCTGCGGCAGCCCCGCGCCCAGGTCGGCGACGACCAGCTCGATACCGATGGGCTCGGCTCGCGTGTGCAGCACTGCCAGCGTCTGCGGATGCGTGTCGGCGTCGACGAGGAACCGCTGCACGCCCTTGGGTCCCTGGCGCACGGCCAGGGCCATGGCCTCGGCGGCTGCAGTCGGCTCATCGAGCAGCGAGGAGCCGGCGACCGGGAGCGCCGTGAGGTCCTCGATCATGGTCTGGAAGTTCAGCAGCGCCTCGAGGCGGCCCTGGCTGATCTCCGGCTGATACGGCGTGTAGGCGGTGTACCAGGCCGGGTTCTCCAGCACATTGCGCCGGATCACGGCGGGCGTGTGGG
>JAQTXL010000205.1 GCA_028688835.1 Candidatus Nanopelagicales bacterium
GATCCCAGCCGGCCCGCAGGTCGGCGAGGCCTATCGCTTCCTGCTGGAGCTCCGGCTCGACCGCGGGCCCCTGGGCGAGGACGAGGCCGCCGACGCGCTGCTCGCGTGGTGGGCCGGCCGCACCTAGCTGGACCGGGGCTCGCCGCCCTCACCCGAAGGCTCGATCGGCGGTGCAGCCTCGACTGCGACGACCTCGACGACGTCGCCGCTGACGGGGTCCTCGATCACGGCGACCGCGTAGACGTCGCGGTCGGGCGTGTTGCAGGCCTCGATCAGCGCGAAGAGCAGCACGCCGAGGGCCAGGAGCCAGAACGTCCGGCCGATGGTGATCGACCCGAAGCCGACGAGCAGCAGCCCGAGCACCAGTGCGACAGCCCAGCGCAGGAACAGCGAGTACGAGCGCACGAACGTGTTCACCCCACTGGGGATGAGCTGGCCGAGCTCCTGCAGCCCGGTGCAGATGCGATCACGCAGGCTGCTGGCCGGCCTCGACCTGCCGGCGTACCAGCCTGCGACCGCGGTGAAGACCCCGAGCAGCAGCAGGGCCTGCAGGCTGTTGACCAGATAGGCGAAGAAGGTGGTCCAGAACACGCCGAGGGCAGCACCCAGGCCCGTGGCGGACAGCTGCACCTGCGTGACCGTCTCGCCAGCCGCCAGCGACCACAGGATGAGCAGGGCCACGACCGACAGCACGACGCCGAGGGTGAGCAGGGTGCGCGGTCGCCTGCGGGCCAGTGCGATGGAGAGCGCGAAGAGCGCCGCGACGATGAGGGGCAGCCACTGCAGGATCGGCGAGGAGAACCGGTAGATCAGCTGCAGCTGCGGCAGCAGCTGGGTCTGGAAGAGCGCGATCTGGTGACCCTGCGACGGGATCGTCACGTTCCCGGCGACCGTGAGCCCGGATGCGACGAGACGCTGCTGCACGTCGCGCAGGAGCTCGCTGGTGTCCAGGACGATCTCGTCGCCCTTCGTCTGGATGATCCCGCTCTCCTTGCCCTCGAGCAGCGCGATCGCACTGCGCTGGGCGACCTCGTTGGCCTTGAGCCAGACGGTCTCGAAGGCCTGCGACTCCACGAGCCGCAGCACGGCCTGGCCGATGAGCCCGTTGATGCCCGCAGTGATGGGCCCGGCCAGCCGGTCGGTGATGAACGGCTTCTTGACGATGGAGTCGAGCAGCTCGGTCACGAGGGTCTCGGTGTCGACCTTGGCGACGAGCGCCTTGGTCACCTCATCGGCGATGGCCTGCTGGATCGCGGGCTCGGAGGCGAGCGGGCCGATGGTGGCCAGGTACTGCTCGGAGTCGCTGACGGTCTGGTTGCCCCAGTGCCCGACGACGGCAAGCGGGGTCAGCAGCGTGGCGAGGACGAACAGGAGCAGTGAAGCGATCGAACGTGCACCCCAGCGACGGCCCATCATGTCCCCTTTGCGTGTCTCGTGGTGAAGAACCAGGCCCCAGTGACGACGAGCAAGACTCCTGCTGCGCAGATCATTGCAGGTGCCTGCCCTGATGCGGGCGCGCTCGCCGCCATGAGCGTGATGCCGAGCACGAGGGCGGCGTTCACGATCATGTCGAACAGGGCGAAGACGCGACCGAGGTGGTCATCGGCGATGCCCAGCTGGATCTCGGTGTCCGCGCAGACCTTGACGGACTGGCCGATCAGCCCGAAGCACGCGGCGCCGCCGAGCAGGAGCGGCATCGACACGGACATCGCGCCCGCGAGCACGAGGGCCCCGCCGAGCGCCCCGCCCGCGATCAGCGTGATGGATGACCACGTCACCGTGCCCAGGCGCCGCGAGCACCAGGGCGTTGCGACTGCGCCCACGAGCGCTCCGCTCGCGGCCGCAGCGGTGATGATCGCGAACTGCGTGAGGGCGCGGTCGGCGTCCGCCGTCGCGTTGAGGGTGTTGCGCACGAGCAGGAGGGCATCGACGGTCAGCATGCCCAGGGCGATGCGGTGCACGCCCACCACGGTGATGGCCCGGCGTGGCCGTGCATGGCGTGCGAGGGCGCGCAGCCCGTCGACGAATCCGAGGATCACCCCGATGATCGAGTCGGGTACGCGTTCGCCTGAAGGGCCCAGGGCAGCTGCCGCGATCCGCCAGGCGATGAGGCCGGCGAGCACGAAGCCGACCGCGGCCAGCATGAGGATGAACTGGCTGCCGGTGTCGCCGCCGCCCACGAGCGAGCGCAGGGCCACGCCCGCGCCTGCGCCGACCGCGGCCGCGATGGTGCCCGACGTGGGGCTCAGGGCATTCGCGGTGACGAGGTCGCGTCCCTGCACCACATGCGGCAGCGAGGCCGAGAGCCCGGCGAGAACGAAGCGCCCGACTCCCAGCACCGCGAGCACGGCGATCCCCAGCAGGGCGCCGTCGTTGCCGGCGGCGATCAGGGCGACGATCGGCACGACGCCGAGCGCCTTGATGAAGTTCGCGTACACGAGGACGTTGCGGCGCCGCCACCGATCCAGGAGCACCCCGGCGAACGGGCCGATGATCGAGTACGGCAGCAGCAGGATGGCGAAGGCGGTGGCGACCTTGACGGCACTGGGCTGCCGCTCCGGGGAGAACAGCACGAAGGTCGCCAGCGAGGCCTGCACCAGGCCGTCGGCGAACTGCCCGACCAGGCGCACGGAGTACAGCCGCCGGAAGTCGCGGGTGACGAGCACTTCCCGCAGCGCAGCAAAGCGAGTCACGGGCGCGACAGTAGTGCCTGCGCGGCACATGACAGGGCCCGGCAGCGAAGTCGCTGCCGGGCCCTGTCGAGCGTGCGAGGTCAGCGCTCGATGCGCCCTGCGATGAAGTCCTCGACTGCGTCACGAGCCTCGCTGTCGGTGTACTGCACCGGCGGCGACTTCATGAAGTAGCTGGAGGC
>JAQTXL010000062.1 GCA_028688835.1 Candidatus Nanopelagicales bacterium
CGCGCACTCCTGCTGACCGAGCGGCGACCTCGATCGCCCGGCGCCTGCGCTGCCGCTCATCGGCAGCCAGGCCGCTGAGCACGTCGGCGATCGGCGCTCCTGTGCGTGCCGAGCGATCGAAGGCCGCAGCGATCCGCGCGAGCGCGGGTTCACGCGCGGCTGCGCGCCAGGCCTCGGCCGGAGTCGCACCCAGGTGCAGGGCACGCACCACCTGATCGAGCACCTGCGCACCAGGAGGCCCGACTGCGGCGGACACCGCAGCCACGGACCGGTCAGGCGGAGCGCCACTGGCGAGCATCGCGTTGAGCAGCTCGCAGATGTCGGGCACCTGGGCCTGCAGGCGCTCGCGCCGGTCACGCAAGGCACGCGACTCAAGACCGCCGGTCAGGCGGTGCACGGCAACGGCGAGCACGATGCCTGCAACGATGCCCCAGGCGGACCACAGCAGCACCGCGACACCGATCCCGGCGGCTGTCGCTGCGATGCGGCGCAGGGGCAGTGGCCTGCTGCTGGCGCGAGCGGCTTCGGGCACGGCAAGGACCCGCTGCAGGCGGGCCCTGGGTGAGCGTGGCAGCAGCAGCCACACGCACAGGCCGGCCGCGCAGGCGCTGACCAGCCTCACAGCCGCCGCTCCACAGTGACGACCAGGCGATGCGACCACCACGCACCCACAGCGTTCAGGGCCAGGCCCGCCACCAGGCAGGCCCAGCCGGCCGGTGTGCGCAGCAGCCATCCCAGCGGATCGGCACCCAGCAGCACGCCGAGGGCGATACCGATGAGTGGCAGCAGGCTGAGCATGCGCATCGTGGCCCGCGGCGAGGCCAGCTCGGCTGCAAGCACCGCCTGCAGCTCCTCTCCCTGGCGAGCAGCAGTGGCAAGCCTCGCGATCGAAGGGCCCAGACTCGCGCCGGCAGTGCCGCCGAGTCGCCAGCACGCGGCCACCTGCCGCAGCAGCGGCAGCAGCCGCGCATCGGCCTCAAGCGCCGCAGGGATGTCGCCGCCCATGCGCGCCGCCGAGAGCGCGATCGGCCAGACGGCCTCGCCACCAGTCGCGAACTGCAGGGCACGATCCGGCGGCTGACCTGCCTCGAGCTCTGCCGTCAGCGACGCCAGCGCGTCGATCGCCTGCTCGAGCAGGTGCTGCCGATGCCTGGCTCCGCCCCGGACCCCGCTGACCAGCCGCCGCAGATCAGTCGGCATCGACGCAGCGACCGGCAGCGCGAGCCGGTGCAGGCGCGCAGACGAGCTGACCGGCAGGAGCAGGAGCACGGTCACCGCCGCGAGGGCCGCCACGGCGATGGTCATGACGTGGCAGGTGCGGCACTGGGCACACGCGCAGTGACCATGGCCTCGAGCGCCGGAAGCGCGGCAGCCGGCACCAGTCGCGCCGCCGAGCGCACGAGTGCTGGTGTGACGCGAACGCGCTGGTGGCCATCGACTGCGAGCAGGTGCACGCCCTGGATCACGCGGCGCCCGTGCTGGTCGCGCTCGAGGTGGATGACGGCGTCGAGGCCGGCCGCAAGCAGGGCGTGCGCGGCAGCGCGGTCGAGCCCGGCCAGCAGGGACAGCGCCTCGATCCGTGCCGGGACGTCGCCAGCGGAGTTCGCGTGGACGGTGCCGCAGCCGCCTTCGTGCCCGGTGTTGAGGGCGGTGAGCAGCTCGGCGACCTCGGCGCCGCGCACCTCGCCGACGACGATGCGATCAGGCCGCATGCGCAGCGTCTGGCGCACCAGCTCGCGCATCGTGATGGCACCAGCGCCCTCGAGATTGGCCATGCGCGCCTGGAGCCGCACGGCATGCGGGTGATCAGGGGCCAGCTCCGTGGAGTCCTCGACGATCACGATGCGATGGTCGCGCGGCACCAGGCCGAGCAGCGCGGCGAGCACGGTGGTCTTGCCCGTGCCGGTGCCTCCGCTGATGAGGAACGACAGGCGCGCGGCCATGATGCGCTGCAGCCAGACGGCGCCATCGGCATCGACGGCCCCGGCCTCCACGAGCTGGTCGAGGGTGAACGGCTGGCTGCGCGGGATGCGCAGCGAGATCACCGGACCGTCGACGGCGATCGGCGGCACGGTGGCGTGCAGGCGCACGCCGTTGCCGAGCCTGGCGTCGACGGAGGGATGCGCCTCGTCGAGCGGGCGCCCGGTGGAGCTCGCGAGCCGCTGCGCCAGCGCCTGCACCTCGGCGGTCGAGGCGAAGCTCAGCGGGACGCGCTCCAGCCCGAGGCCACGGTCGATCCAGACGTCGTCGGGGCCGTTGACGAGGATGTCGGTGATGCCGGGCTGGTGCAGGAGCGGCTCGAGGATGCCGATGCCAGCGGTGTCGCGCTGCAGCTGGGCGACCAGCGCGAGGATGGCGCCGTCGCCCAGCACGATGCCCTCGTCACGCAGGGCCGTGGCGACGCCCGCCGCATCGGCACGACCCTGGGAGAGCACGAGTCGGGTGCGCACACGCTCGGGGATGCTCATCGCTCCAGCCACCCCTCGGCCAGCGCACGGCACGCCTTCGCGAAGGCGCCTCCGGCGGGCTGCCCCTGCTCGGCAGCGACCGCGACCGCTCGGTCGTCGGGCAGACAGCCGAGCACCGGCCTGCCCAGCACCCGCTGCACATCGCCTCGGGCGATCGTGCGATCACCGGAGCGCACGAGCACCTCGGCAGAGATCCTGGCTTCAGCCAGCTGCTCGAGCAGCACTGCGGAGGCGGCGATGCCACGGATGCGCGTCGGGGTGAGGCACCAGAGGGTCGACGCAGCTGCCGGCCCGAGCCACGATGCGGCGTCGCGCTGCAGCGCACGTGCGAGGTCGATCACGACGACGTCGAAGCAGGCGCGTGCGCAGTCGAGCACTGCCGTCCACGCCTCAGGCTCGGGCCTGCTCCACTCCGAGCGGTCTGCCGAGATCACGCTGATGCCGTGCGCCGCTGGCAGCGACGGCAGGAGCGTGTGCTCGCTGAGTCGACCGTTGGTGCGCGCGAGCGAGGGCCAGCGGGCTCCGGGCTCGGACTCCGCCCCGAGGAGCAGGTCGAGCCCGCCGCCGTCGAAGTCGGTGTCGATGAGGACGGCACTGCGGCCCGCATGCTGCATGGCCGAGGCGAGGCCGACTGCCGCGGTGGAGGCGCCAGCGCCGCCGCAGGCACCCGTGACGGCCAGGATCCGACCGCGCGCGACCGGCGCCGGCTGGCTCAGCGCGAGGTGCTCGGCCAGCCAGAGGTCGCCCTCGGGCAGGGCCACCACATGCTCGGCGCCCAGGGCGAGGGCAGCACTCCAGACCGTGGCCGGGAGGCCGTCGCTGGGCATCAGGCTCCAGACGACCACGGCGACATCGCTGCGCCGCGGGAGTCCGGAGAGCGACGGGCACAGGTCGGCGCCGACGAGCACGCGCGCATGCTCGTGCCAGGCAGCCCGGACCGAGGCCGCATCGGTGAGCACTGCGAGATCGACAGCCCCCGCGCGCGCGAAGGAGCGCACATGCTCGATCAGCGCAGGGTCTGCGGTTGCCAGCAGGGGCGTGGACTGCATGCCCAGCACTCTCGAACGCCGGCAGGCGAGCAGCCGGACCAGTGGGCGGGCCTGTGGACAGCCGGGCGCAAATTGGAGGCTGTGGACAACTCAAGTACCGTTCCCCATATGTCGACGGCAGCGTTCTTTGACCTCGACAAGACCATCCTCGCCAAGTCCAGCGCCTTCGCCTTCGCGCGCCCGTTCTTCCGCGGCGGCCTCATCGGCCGGCGCGAGGTGCTGCGCAGCGCGTACGCCCAGCTCGTCTTCGTCACGTCCGGCGCCGACCACGAGCTCATGGACCAGATGCGCAACTACGTGTCGAACCTGGTCACCGGCTGGGACGTCGAGACCGTGCGCAGCATCGTGGCCGAGACCCTCGACCAGATCATCGACCCGATGGTCTACCAGGAGGCGCTCGACCTCATGGCCGAGCACCGTGCGGCAGGACACGAGATCGTGATCGTGTCCTCGTCCGGCACTGACCTCGTCGAGCCGATCGGGGCCCGCCTCGGCGTCGACCTGGCGATCGGCACCCAGGTGGCCATCGAGCACGGGCGCTACACGGGCGAGATCCTGTTCTACGCCTACGGCGAGCACAAGGCGGCCGCCATGCGCGAGCTCGCGGCCGAACGCGGCTACGACCTCGAGCAGTGCTACGCCTACAGCGACTCGCAGACCGACCTGCCGATGCTCGAGGCCGTCGGCCACCCGGTCGCGGTGAACCCCGACGAGGCGCTGCGCGAGGTGGCGGTCGATCGCGAGTGGCCGATCATGGACTTCGAGCGCCCCATCGGGCTGCGCACGCACTCGAAGCAGATCGCGGTCACCGGTTCGAGCATCATCGTCGGGGCCGCGGCCGTCGTCGTTACGTGGTACCTCATCCGTCGGCTCACGCGCGTGAGCCGCGCGTCATGACCCGAGCAGGGAGCACGCACCCGTGAGCCAGGTGTTCCAGCCGCAGTTCCTCGAGCAGCTGCTCGCGCGCGACGACGTCAACGCGGCCCTCACCGCGGCACGCGACGACATCGATGCCGTGCTCTGGCGACGCGACATCCGCGCTGCCGCCAACGAGGTCGCGGCCGCGTCCTCAGAGCGCGGCGCACGCGCCTCGGCGACCATCGACGGTGCCGACGTCGTCGTGGTCGACGACTCGCCCATGGGCCGCGTGCTCGGCAGCGCGCGCATGCTGACGGAGGCGGTGCCCGGCCAGGTGGACACCTGGGGCAAGGCTCCGCTGCAGGTCATCGCGCACCTGCACGCACTCGCCTCGACAGGCTTCGAGCCAGCCGAGACCCTCGGGCGCCCGCGCGCCACCGACGAGGCCGACGACCCGCTGCGCATCGGGCAGCTCCCCGCAACCTCCGCACTCGCACCCGGCCTGATGGCGCTCTCGAGCCTGGTCACGCGGCGGGCCGATCTCCCGGGACTGCTCACCGCCGCGCTCGTGCACCACGAGATCCTGTGGCTGCGCCCGTTCGCCTGGGGCTCCGGGCTCGTGGGACGCGCGCTCGTGCGCTGCGTCCTCGCCGACCGCGGGCTGGACCCGTCGCTGTTCACCATCCCCGAGCACGGCTTCGTCGAGTCCGGGCGACCCGCCTACGTGCAGGCGATCAGGAACTACGGCACCGGCACCATCGACGGCGTGGCCGAGTCGGTGCTCTGGTTCGCGACTGCCTGCGCGATGGGTGCCGCCGCCGTCACCGTGTGACGCATTGGTGTCGCATCGACGGCCCACCGTGCTTAGGTAGGCGGATGACCGAGACCCTCGCCAACCTCCTGAGTGAAGACCGCGTCTTCCCGCCCTCACCGGAGTTCGCGCGCCAGGCGAATGCCCAGCCGGGCATCTTCGAGGCCGCCGCTGCCGACCGTCTGGAGTTCTGGGCCGAGCAGGCGCAGCACCTGTCGTGGGAGACGCCGTACACCGAGGTGCTCGACTGGTCGAACGCCCCATTCGCGCAGTGGTTCGTGGGCGGCCGGCTCAATGTCGCCTACAACTGCGTCGATCGACATGTCGAGTCCGGGCACGGCGACCAGGTGGCGCTGCGCTTCGAGGGCGAGCCCGGCGATCGCCGCGACATCACGTACGCCGAGCTGCAGCGCGAGGTCAGCAGGGCCGCCAACGCCCTGATCGAACTGGGCATCACGGCCGGCGACCGTGTGGCGATCTACCTGCCGATGATTCCCGAGGCCGTGATCTCGATGCTCGCCTGCGCGCGCATCGGTGCACCGCACTCGGTGGTGTTCGCGGGATTCTCCGCCACGGCGCTTGGCAGCCGCATCGAGGATGCCCAGGCATCCTTGGTGATCACGGCCGACGGCCAGTACCGGCGCGGCAGCTCGATGGCGCTCAAGCCCGCCGTCGATGAGGCGCTGGAGGGCCAGACTCCTGTGCGCACTGTGCTCGTCGTGCAGCGCACCGGTGATGAGGTCTCGTGGGTCGAGGGTCGCGATGTGTGGTGGCACGACATCGTGGAGCGCCAGTCGGATGTGCACGTGCCCGAGGCCTTCGACAGCGAGCACCCGCTGTTCATCCTGTACACGTCGGGCACCACAGGCCAGCCCAAGGGCATCCTGCACACCACCGGCGGCTACCTCGTGCAGACCTCCTACACGCATCGCGTGATCTTCGACCTCAAGCCCGACACCGACGTCTACTGGTGCACCGCCGACATCGGCTGGGTCACGGGCCACTCGTACGTCACCTACGGCCCGCTGGCCAACCGCGTCACGCAGGTGCTCTACGAGGGCACCCCCGACACTCCTGATCGCTCGCGCTGGTGGGACATCATCGAGCGCCACCGCGTATCGATCCTCTACACGGCACCGACCGCGATCCGCACCTGCATGAAGTGGGGTGATGACCTCCCGAACGGCAAGGACCTGTCGTCCCTGCGCGTGCTCGGATCCGTGGGCGAGCCCATCAATCCCGAGGCCTGGATGTGGTACCGCGAGGTCATCGGCCGCGGCAACTGCCCGATCGTCGACACGTGGTGGCAGACCGAGACCGGCGGCATCATGATCGCGCCCGTGCCGGGCATCACGGCCTGCAAGCCGGGGTCCGCCATGCAGCCCATCCCCGGCATCAGCGCCGAGGTCGTCGACGACGAGGGCCGTGCTGTCGCTCCCGGCTCCGGCGGCTACCTCGTCGTGACCGAGCCCTGGCCCGCCATGCTGCGCGGCATCTGGGGCGACAACCAGCGCTACGTCGACACCTACTGGTCGCGCTGGCCGAACCTCTACTTCGCCGGCGACGGCTCCAAGCTCGACACCGACAGCGCGATCTGGGTGCTCGGCCGGGTCGACGACGTCATGAACATCTCCGGCCACCGCATCTCGACCACCGAGGTCGAGTCGGCCCTCGTCTCGCACCCCAAGGTCGCCGAGGCGGCCGTGGTCGGCGCGAACGACGAGCGCACAGGCCAGGGCATCGTCGCGTTCGTGATCCTGCGCGGCGGATCCGAGGACGGTCCCGAGCTCGCCCAGGAGCTGCGCGACCACGTCGCCCACGAGATCGGCCCGATCGCCAAGCCCCGGCAGATCCTCGTCGTGGCGGAGCTGCCCAAGACGCGGTCCGGCAAGATCATGCGACGACTGCTGCGCGATGTCGCCGACCACCGTGACATCGGCGATGCCACGACCCTGGCCGACCCGGCCGTCATGGGCCTGATCGCCAGCGGCCTCGCGGCGGGGGCGAGTGAGGATTGAGCAAGTTGCAGCCAGTCGAGTTCCTCAGCCGGCTCCCGCTTCCCGAGCGCGGGTACATCCGCGAGCGACTTCGCGACGAGACGGTCGGCGGCATCCTGCTGCTCATCGCCGCCACGATCGCCCTCATCTGGGCGAACTCACGCTGGAGCGACAGCTACACGAGCTTCATCAGCTTCGAGTTCGGCCCCGACTTCATGCACCTGCACCTCAGCGTCGCCCACTGGGCCCAGGACGGCCTCCTTGCGATCTTCTTCTTCGTGATCGGCCTGGAGCTCAAGCACGAGCTCGTCGTCGGGTCACTGTCGAACATGCGCAGGGCAGCGGTGCCCATCGCAGCCGCCATCGGCGGCATGGCGGTGCCGGCCCTGATCTATGTCGGCATCAACCTCAGTGCCCCCAACGGCGAGCCCGGCGGATGGGGCACGCCGATGGCCACCGACATCGCCTTCGCACTCGCGGTGCTGGCAGTCGTCGGCAAGCACCTGCCGATCGCCCTGCGCGCCTTCCTGCTCACCCTGGCCGTGGTCGACGACCTCGGTGCGATCCTGGTCATCGCGATCTTCTACACCGACAGCATCACGCTCACGTGGCTCGCGCTGTCGATCCTGGGGATGGGCGCCTACGCATGGGCGCAGCAGCGGCGCATCCGCTCCGCGTGGCTCTATGTGCCACTCGGCCTCATCACGTGGGTGTTCATGCTCAACAGCGGCGTGCACGCGACCGTCGCCGGCGTGGCCCTCGGGCTGCTCACGCGCGTGCGGCGCGATCCGGGTGAGCAGAGCTCGCCGGCCGATCGCCTCGCGCATCGGCTCCACCCGCTCAGTGCCGGCTTCTGCGTGCCGGTCTTCGCCCTGGTCGCGGCCGGCGTCGACGTGCGCACGATCGGGTTCGCCACTGCGCTCGGCACACCGGTTGCCCTCGGCATCGTCATCGGGCTGGTGGTGGGCAAGCCGATCGGCATCCTGGGCACGTCTTGGCTGGTCGCACGCTTCACCGGCGCCTCGCTGTCCTCCTCGCTGAGCTGGCTCGACATCGCCGCGGTCGGGCTGCTCGGCGGCATCGGCTTCACGGTCGCGCTGCTGATCGCCGACCTCAGCTTCCTGGGCGACACCCTCGATGCGTCCAAGATCGCCGTACTGGTCGCATCGGTCGTGTCCGCCCTGCTGGCCGGCATCGCGCTCAAGCTGCGCGGGCGCAGGTACGCGGCGCTGGCCGCGGCCGACCCCGACGCCTGATCTGCGGCAGCCCCTCAGGTCCAGGGCAGATCATCGCAGAGGGCGCCCAGCTCCCCTTGGGGCTCCAGCCGGCATGCCGTGTTGTTGAGGTGGGCCTCGCCCACGCGCTAGCCTCGTCATATGCCTGACAGCCAGCAGCCCAGCCTCAAGGAGCTCATCGCGAAGACGGTGATCGACGGCAAGCGCCTGGCCTCCGCGCAGTTGGCGCTCGCCAAGGCCGAGATGACTGCCTCGCGCAATGCCATCACGACCGCCGCCGCCTTCGGCATGGCCGCGCTCATCATGACGCCGCTGGCCCTGCTGTTCCTGCTGTTCACCCTGGCCTACGGCCTGGTCCAGATGGGCCTGCAGACGTGGGCCGCGTTCGGCATCGTGGCCCTGCTGCTCATCGCCCTCATCGTCGTCGCGGCACTGGTCGCCAAGGCGCAGGCATCCAAGGTCAAGGGTCCCGATCTCGCCCTGCGCGAGCTCACCAAGACGCAGGAGGCCTTCGGTGTGGAGACGCTCGACCCGGAGGCCTTCGGCCAGGCTGACACCGCCTCCTAGCAGTGACCGACGCTGAGCGCGTCATCCATGCCCCCGGGCCGTGGGTGCATCGCGATGTCGCCGCCAACGGCTCGCGCTTCCACGTCGTCGAGCTGGGGGCAGGGCCCACGGTGGTGCTGCTGCACGGCTTCCCGACCTTCTGGTGGACTTGGCGCGAGCAGCTGACCGCCCTGGCCGCAGCCGGGTACCACGCGGTCGCGGTCGACCTGCGCGGCTACGGCGGCTCCGACCACACGCCGCACGGCTACGACCCGAGCACCGGTGCAGCCGACATCGCCGGGGTCATCCGCAGCATGGGCGTCGGCAGTGCCGTGATCGTGGGCCATGGCTGGGGAGGGCTCATCGCATGGACCATGTCGGTGGAGCACGCCGACGTCGTCGAGGCCATCGTGCCCGTCTCCATGCCGCACCCGCGCGCCCTGCGCGCCAATGCGCTCAGGCATGCGCAGTGGCGACGCTGGGGCTATGTGCTCGGCTTCCAGCTGCCGTTCCTGCCCGAGCGTCGGCTGTCGCGCAGCGACAGTGCGCGAGTCGAGCAGCTGCTGCGCCGGTGGTCGGCCGACGACGCGTGGGTGGACGCCCAGGCCGACGTGTTCCGTGCCGCCTTCAGCCGCTGGCCGACACCGCACACCGCGATCGAGGCGCACCGGTGGGCCTTCCGCTCGATGCCACGTGCCGACGGCAGGCGCTACGCCGCCACGATGGAGGCGGACACCCAGTGCCCGGTGCTGCAGGTCCAGGGCACCGAGGACCCGATGTGCCTGGCGACCAGCGTCGACGGCAGCGGCGCGCACTGCTCGGGGGCCTACGAGCGCCACGACCTGCCCACCGGGCACTTCCCGAACGAGGAGTCCCCGGAGGAGTTCACGGCACTGCTGCTCGACTGGCTCAGCCAGCTCGAGCGCCCCACGATCTAGCGCCACCCTGCACCACGGGCGCTGGCGCCTAGTCACGCACCGTGCACGTGCCGGTGCTCACTGCCCTGCTGGCCGACTGCGCAGCAGCGATCGCCGGCTGCAGTTCGGCGGCCGCGATGGCGTAGCCCGTGGTCTCGCTGCTGATCCCCGACCCGAACACCATGCCGAGCACCCCTCCGCCGGCTGCCAGCAGTGGGCCACCCGAGTCACCGTGCTCCACGGAGCCGCGGAATGAGATGACCTGGCGCGAGACGCCGCTCCGGCCGTAGATGTCATCGCCGCGCGCGTCGATGAGGGCACGCACGCGCACGGGCAGCACCTGCAACGCCCTGCCGCCCGGGTACCCGACGATCGCCGCGCCATCACCGGACGATGGAGGCTGCACCTGCAGCGTGAGCGGCTGGCGCACGCCCGGGACGAGGCGCAGGGCCGCCACATCCAGCCGCGGATCGAAGTACACGACCGTGGCGGGCAGCCGCAGGTCGCCGAGCTGCACCTCGGGCTCCTGCACACCGGCGACGACATGGGCGTTCGTGAGCACGACGTCGTCGGCGACGAAGAAGCCGGTGCCGCTGAGGGTCAGGCGGCAGGCCGCGGCACTGCCGACGATCCGGGGGACGGACTGGGCTGCCGCCTGGACTCCGGGATCGTCGATCAGGCCCGCATCCGGCTCGGCGACCTCAGGCCCGACCACCTCGGTGATCGTGGAGAACACGCGCGGCAGCGCGCCCTCGCCGACAGCGTCGCGCAGGCGGATGAAGGCGTCGCGCATCTGGTTGGGCACGAGCAGGTCGAGCGTGGTCACGACCTTCGACTGCTGCACCAGGGTGCTCACCTGCGAGGTCGGCAGCATCGCCATGGCCGTCGCGATGATCCAGACGATCATGGCGAACGCGAGCACATTGAGCGCCGCGCCCAGGGCCTTGTCGACGACCATCACCGGCGACCAGGTGATCGCCGCCCGGATGACACGGCCCAGCATCGAGGCGAGCACCTGCCCCACCAGCGCGCTGATGAGGATCGCGCCGATGATCGCCAGCGATCTCGGCAGTCCCTCGGACACGTAGCCGGCGATGACATCGGGCAGGAAGTAGGCGGCAGCCAGCCCGCCGCCGAGGAACCCGGCGAAGGACAGCAGGCCCACGACGAAGCCCTGGCGCCATCCTGCCCAGGCGAAGGCGAGCACCGCCCCGATGAGCACCCAGTCGACGATCGTCATGCCTGGCTCACGCGCGCCCCGCAGTTCGGACGAGGGCCTGGGCCGCCGCGGGGTCGGTGGGGCCCTCCCCGTAGGCCGGGCACCAGCGGGCGATCGTGCAGGCGCCGCAGGCGGGCTTGCGCGCATGGCAGCGGCGACGGCCGTGCCAGATGAGCAGCTGCGAGGCCTTGGTCCAGTCCTTGCGCGGCCACAGGGCCGCCAGGTCGCGCTCGACCTTGACGGGGTCGGTCTCCGTGGTCCATCCCAGCCGTCTGGCCAGCCGGCCCAGGTGCGTGTCGACCGTGATGCCCGGCAGGCCGAAGGCCTCGCCCAGGACCACATTGGCCGTCTTGCGCCCCACGCCCGGCAGGGTCACGAGCTCGTCGAGCGTGCGCGGCACCTCGCCGCCGTAGCGGTCGCACAGCTGCTGCCCGATGCCCTGGACGGTCGCGGCCTTGGCGCGGAAGAAGCCGGTCGGGTGGATG
>JAQTXL010000206.1 GCA_028688835.1 Candidatus Nanopelagicales bacterium
GCCTGGCAGACCTCTCATCCGCGTCCCGGTGCCCCCGGGTCCCCACGGCGTGACCGCGCTCACGGCGCCGCTCCGGGCGGCGCTCGCCGGCACCGGTCCCGCGATCGCGCCGATCCCCGTGGTGAGCCCGACCACGTCGACCGACTACGTGCAGCAGCTCCTGCGCGCCACGCGCCCGGACGACGCGGCCTTCCCGCTCGAGACCGAGGAGGTGGCGGTCGTGCTGGCCACCTCGGGCTCGACCCAGAACCCCAAGGGCGTGCTCCACAGCCGCACGACGCTCACGGCCCTGTCCGCTGCCGTGCAGGGCGATGCCGCCACCGCCCCGCAGTGGATCGCGACGCTGCCCGTCACCTCGATGGGCGGCTTCAACGTGGTGCTGCGAGCGCTCGAGGTGGGACTCGAGGCCATCGCCGTGCCCAGCCTGGGCGGCGCGAGCCCCTTCACGCCGGAGGCCTTCGTCGAGGCGGTCCGGCTGGCCCGCGAGCGCTCGACCGATGTGCGCGTCTCGCTCGTCGCCGCGCAGGTGCGCCGGCTGCTGTCGGACCCTGCCGGCACCGACGCGATGCGTGCCTGCGCGCAGATCCTCGTGGGCGGAGGTCCGCTGCCGATCGTGACCGCGCAGGCCGCCGCCGATGCCGGCGTCGCACTCACCACCACCTACGGCGCGACGGAGACGGCCGGCGGATGCGTGTACAACTCCACGCCGCTGCGCGGCGTGCGCATCATGATCGACTCGCACGACAAGGAGATCGTGCTGTCGGGCCCGATGGTCGCCCTGGGCTACCGCTGCGAGCCGCTGCTCACCGCTGAGCGCTTCGTCGACGGCGGGTACCGCACCGGCGACATCGGGGCCTTCGACGGGTCGCTGGCCATCACGGGCCGCCGCGACGACGTCGTGACCATCAATGGCGTCAATGTGGCGATCAACGCAGTCGAGGAGGCTCTGGCCGGCTGCGACGGCGTGCAGGCGGCTGCGGTCGTGGCGCTGCCCGAAGCCGGAGACGAGCTCCGCCTCTTCGCCGCCGTCACCGTGCAGGATCGTGCCGAGGATCCGGCAGCATTCCGTGCGCGGCTGCGCACCGAGGTCGTCGCGGCCCTGGGCGTCGCGGCAGCCCCGCGCTACTTCGCCCTCGTCGCCGAGCTGCCGATGCTGCCCAACGGCAAGATCGATCGCCGTGCCCTGCTCGAACTGGCCCAGAACGGGGTCGAGTGGCAACGCTAGGCGAGTGGATCGGCGGCTCGCGGCCGCGCACGCTGCCCTCGGCGATCGCCCCCGTCGCCATCGGCTCCGGTCTTGCCGCGGCTGCCGGCGGCTTCATTCCCGGACGGGCGCTGCTGGCCCTCGTGGTCGCGCTCGCGCTCCAGGTCGGCGTGAACTACGCCAACGACTACAGCGACGGCATCAAGGGGACCGACGAGGTGCGCGTCGGCCCCGTCAGGCTCGTCGGACAGCGCCTGGCCACGCCCGCGCAGGTGCGCCTCGCGGCCTTCGCCAGCTTCGCCGTCGCGATGCTCGCCGGCCTCGCGCTGGTCCTCATCACGCAGCAGTGGTGGCTGATCCTCGTCGGCGCAGCATCGGTCGCGGCAGCGTGGTTCTACACGGGCGGCTCGCGCCCCTACGGCTACCTGGGGCTGGGCGAGGTGTTCGTCTTCGTCTTCTTCGGCCTGGTGCCCGTGCTCGGCACCGTCTACGTGCAGCTGCTCGCCATCGACCTTGCCGCGGTGGTCGCCGCCTGTGCGGTGGGACTGCTCATCTGCACGCTGCTGGTGGTCAACAACCTGCGTGACATCCCCACCGACATCACTGCGGGCAAGCGCACCCTTGCCGTGCTGCTCGGCGATGCCCGCACGCGCGCGCTCTACGTCAGCTTCGTCGCGGCAGCCCTGCTGCTGACGGCGTGGCTGGCCGCGCTCACCACGTGGTGGGTGCTCATCGCGATCGCGAGCTTCGGGCTAGCGGTCGCTCCCGTGCGCCTCGTCGTCGGCGGCGCTCGCGGGCCGCAGCTCGTCGTCGCTCTCAAGCAGTCGGGGATGCTCGTGCTCGTCTACGGACTGCTCACTGGCGCCCTGCTCGCCTGGAGCTGAGCCGGCGCTCGACTCACGATCCCACGCCTCCTCCGCAGTGGCCGAGTGCTCGATGCGCTCATTGATGCCCCTGAAGAAGCCGCCGACCGACACGCTCATGGAGTCGCGCAGGCGATCGAGCAGGATGATGCTGACGGCGCTCGAGATCAGCAGCGACAGCACCAGCGCCATGAGTCCCTTGATCGGCGTCAGGAACTCCAGGATCGCCCACAGCGCCAGCCACAGCACGATCCGGAGCACGGTGTAGATCAGGGTGCTCTTCCACCCGTGGTTCGACTCGGTCACGCGCCAACGGTACGTGACCGACACCGCGCTGTGCGCATCGGAGTTAGAGTGTGCGCCGGAGGCTCAAGTGATCAGGGTTGCAGGCATCATCGTGCTGCTGGCGGTGTACATCTGGTGCATGGTGGATGTGCTGCGCTCGCCCAGATCGACGGTGCGCAACCTGCCCAAGGGCATCTGGCTGATGATCGTCGTGCTGGTCCCGATCATCGGCGGTGCCTTCTGGATCGCGTTCGGCCGCACGAGCCAGACGCGCACGCGCCGTGCCCGTCGAGGCCCGGTGGCGCCCGACGACGACCCTCGCTTCCTCGCCAAGCTCGACGAGGAGGAGTGGCGACGACGCATGCGCGAGCGCCGCGACGAGGCCTAGCTGATGCCGGCGTACGAGTGCAGGCTGCTGGCCAGGAAGTTCACGCCGAAGTAGTTCATGAGGAACGCGGCCCAGCCCGCGAGGGCGATCCACGAGGCC
>JAQTXL010000207.1 GCA_028688835.1 Candidatus Nanopelagicales bacterium
GACGTCATAGGCGCGCATCGCGGTGAACTGTCGGTACCGGAGAAGCTCCAGGCGCGGGTGCTCGGCATCGATGCCGCGTGGCCGCGTCTTCATCAGGTTCCCGTCCAGGGTGAACCGGCGCTTGAGTCCCCTGATGATGCGCTCAAGCTCGGCTCCTGTGGCACCTTCGACGGCATCGCGATAGCGCTGCAGCTGCTGGCCCTGGGCTGAGTACCAGCCGCCACCGACCATGAGCCCAGTCGCAGCGACCTGCACGTAGTAGCCCATGGCGTCCTCGATCTCGATGACGGCGCCCTGGTGCTCCTTGATCGGCGACTTGTCCTTGGAGAAGCGGGTATCACGATGCGGCCTGAAGAGGTGTCCGGATCCGAACTCGGGCTCGAGCGCCTCGAGGAGAGCCGACAGCGGGTCGCGCACCTGCGACTCCCACTGCGCCTTGTGCTGCCCCCACCACTCCCGGGTGTTGTTGGCCTGCAGCTCCGCATAGAAGTCGAAGGCTGCAACGGGAATGCCGGCGGACGCTGGGCTCATGGCGTCGGAGTATGCCAGTGGCGGCGCAGTGAACTTCTCCGGACTGCGGACGCACCTGCTGCACGTGTGCTCCAATGCGCACATGGACTACACCCACCTCGGCCGCACCGGCCTCACTGTCAGCAAGCTGTGCCTGGGCACGATGAACTTCGGGCCGCAGACGTCCGAGGCCGACTCGTTCGCCATCATGGATCACGCGCTGTCGGTGGGCATCAACTTCTTCGACAGCGCCAACTTCTACGGCGGTCCGGGCAATGCCGGGCTCACTGAGGAGATCATCGGCCGCTGGTTCGCGCAGGGTGGCGGGCGGCGCGAGAAGACGGTGATCGCGACCAAGCTCTACCAGCCGATGACCGACTGGCCCAACGACGGCAAGCTTTCGGCGCTGAACATCCGCCGGGCCTGCGACGCCTCGCTCAAGCGCCTGCAGACCGACTACATCGACATCTACCAGATGCACCACATCGACCGGCGCACGCCCTGGGATGAGATCTGGGAGGCCATGGAGGTCCTGCGCAGCCAGGGCAAGATCATCTATGTCGGCTCGTCCAACTTCGCCGGCTGGCACATCGCCCAGGCCCAGGAGGCCGCGCGCCGACGCAGCTTCTCCGGGCTCTCGAGCGAGCAGTCGCTGTACAACCTGCTCGCCCGCACAATCGAGCTCGAGGTGCTGCCGGCCGCCCAGCACTACGGCGTCGGCGTCATCCCCTGGTCGCCGCTGCAGTCGGGCCTGCTCGGCGGCATCATCCGCAAGCAGGAGGCCGGGAGCACCGGGCGCAGCAGTGACGGGCGCACGAATCGCTGGCTCGAGAAGCTGCGCCCGCAGATTCAGGCCTGGGAGGACTTCTGCGCCAGGCGCGACGAGGATCCGGCAGACACGGCACTCGCGTGGCTGCTGCACCAGCCCGGCGTGACCGCGCCCATCATCGGGCCGCGCACGCTCGAGCAGCTCGACGGATCGCTGCGCGCCCTGTCGATCTCCCTCGACACCGAGGCCCTTGACGAGCTCGACGTGCTCTTCCCCGGCCCGGGAGGTGCGGCACCCGAGGCCTACGCCTGGTAGCAGAGGTGCCGTGCTGCTCGTCAACGTCGCAACGTGCGTCGTGCGGAAACGACTGACCCGCACGACGAGGTGGGCAAGACTGTCACCCAGCCCATGACCCAGGAGACCGAGCACGCCCGCGATCGCTGGCATCGGCGCACCTTCGCCTCACTGCGCAACCGGAACTTCCGCGCGTTCTTCATCGGGCAGGCGGTCTCGCTCTCGGGCACGTGGATGCAGTCGGTTGCCCTGGCCTGGCTGGTGCTCCAGCTCACCGGCTCGGCAACGTGGATCGGCCTGGCGATCGCGCTCCAGACGCTGCCCGTGCTCCTGCTGGCCCCCTATGCCGGTGTGGTGATCGACCGGGTCAACAAGCGCCGGCTGCTCATCGCCCTGCAGGTGGTCGCCGGCGTCCAGGCGCTCGCACTTGGACTCCTGACCATCACCGGCAGCATCACCATGGCGTGGGTGATCGCGCTGTCGATCACGCTCGGTGCTGTCAACGCCGTCGACAACCCGTGCCGTCAGGCGTTCGTCCGCGAGATGGTGTTGGCCGAGCACGTGCAGAACGCGGTGAGCCTCAACGCGGTGCTCATCAACATCGCCCGCGCCGTCGGTCCTGCGATCGGCGGCATCCTCATCGCCACGGTCGGGGTCGGCACCTGCTTCCTGGTCAACGGCGCAAGCTTCATCGCGGTGATCATCGCCTACCTCAGCATGCACGTGCACGAGCTCCACTCCACCGCGCCGGTCGCACGTGCCCCCGGGCAGCTGCGAGCCGGCCTGGCCTATGTGCGCAGGACCCGCGAGCTCCTCATCCCACTCGTCATGATGGCGATCGTCGGCACCCTGACCTATGAGTTCCAGGTCGTGCTGCCAGCGTTCGCGACCGACACGTTCGGCACCGATGCCAAGGGATTCGGCTGGATCACCGCAGCCATGGGCGTTGGCGCCATCATCGGCGGCCTGTTCACCGCCGGCCAGAGTCGCGTCGGCATCCGCACCCTCGCGATGGCCTCCACCGCCTTCGGGCTCTCGGTCGGCATCACCGCGGTGTGCCCGAATGAGCTGCTCGCGGAGCTCGGCCTGGTGCTCGTCGGGGCCTCGAGCATCTGGTTCCTGTCCACCGGCAATGCGACCCTGCAGCTTGCGGCAGCCCCCGAGATGCGAGGACGCGTCATGTCGCTGTGGACCGTCGCCTTCATCGGCACGACGCCCATCGGCGGCCCGATCGTCGGGTGGATCTCCGAGCAGGCCAGCCCGCG
>JAQTXL010000208.1 GCA_028688835.1 Candidatus Nanopelagicales bacterium
CACCAGCCACCAGTCGCCCGAGCGCAGGGCGGGCTCCATCGAGGTGCCCGCGATCGCCACCGTCGTCAGCCACCTCACGTGTGCATCTTTGCGCAACAGCACCGCGCGGTCGGGACTAGGCTCTGCAGACATCACCAGCGAAAGGGATGGTTCATGCTCACCCGTCTGTTCACCCCGCGTCACACTGCGTACGCCCACTGCGACCTGCCCTGCGGCGTCTACGACCCTGCTCAGGCCCGCCTCGAGGCCGAGTCCGTCAAGGCCTGCATGCAGAAGTACCACGGATCCGACGATCCTGACTTCAAGGCCCGTGCGGTCTCCATCAAGGAGGCTCGCTCCACCATGGTGAAGGAGCACCTGTGGGTGCTCTGGACCGACTACTTCAAGGCCCCGCACTTCGAGAAGTACCCGCAGCTGAACGGCCTGTTCAACGAGGCCACCAAGCTCGCCGGTGCCGGCGGAACCAAGGGCACGGTCGATGTCGCCGTGGCCGACCAGCTGCTGGCCAAGATCGACGAGATCGCCGTGATCTTCTGGGAGACCAAGGCCTAGATCGCTGCACCGCGTCGGCCCCTGCTCTCCTCGTGAGCGCGGGGGCCGACGACGTTCCTGCACGAGCCCCTGACGCACCGGGAGGGAGCGAAGGTGCAGTTGCAGATCGAGCCCTCCGACCTCGAGGCACCGGATGTCATCGCCTACCTCGCTGCACACCTGCGCGACCTCGAGCCGACCGCGCCGCCCGAGAGCCGGTGCGCACTGGACGGCTGCAGGCGCCGGGCGTCCGCGTCTGGACTGCTCGGGTCGATCCCCACAGTGTCTTCATGACCATCACGCTCACCGCGTGACCACCCTCGGCGCGCGTACCTGCCGCGCGACACCCGCGGGCAATGACTGCTCGGCAGCGCCTGCGTGCCTACCCTGAGTGCCAACGACGCGATCGGGGGCACCCATGACTGTTGCACTGCACCTTCCGGCCGATCCTTCCTACGCCGCGGTGGCCCGCACCCTCGCGGCCACCATCGCGGCGCGCTGCCACCTCACCTACGACCGGGTCGAGGATGCACGGCTGGCCATCGATGAGGCGTTCACGCAGGTCGTCACGAATGCGCCGCCTGGCGCCGACGTCGTCTGCTCCTTCATCGAGGAGGCCGGCGCTCTGGAGTTCATGGTCCAGAGCCTGACCATCCTCACCACCGAACTGCCTCGCGACACGTTCAGCTGGACGGTGCTCGCAGCCCTTGCCGATGAGCTCCACGCCACCACCATCGACGGAGTGCTGACCGTCGTTGCGCGCGTGGAGGAACCGCGCGACGAGGCTGCCTAGGTCGCGCGCCACCGTGGATCCAGCCGCGCGCGACCGCGAGATCGCTGCGCACATCGGCCTCGTGCACCATGTCGCGCGCCACTACCGAGGCGCGGGCGACCACGAGGACGTCGTGCAGGCGGGCCTCGTGGGGCTCATCCACGCAGTCGACCACTTCGACGCAGGGCGCGGCATCGCGTTCAGCACGTACGCCGTTCCCTGCATCACCGGCGCGATCAAGCACCACCTGCGCGATAGTGCCAGGAGCATCCGGATCCCCGGGCGCACCCAGGAACTGGCCCGACACGTGTCCCGCACCATCGACGACCTGACCGCCGCATCCGGGCGTGCACCGACCATCGCGCAGATCGCGGCATCGGCGGGCATCACGCAGGACGACGTCCTGGCGGCGATCGAGGCCAACCACGCGCGAACGCCCATGAGCACCGACGAGGACGCCGGGGCACTGGCAGCCCTCGCGATGGACGATGTCGCCCTCGAGCAGGTCGAGGACCGTGAGTCCGTGCTCCAGGCGATGCGCACCCTGCCCACCGCAGAGCGGCGCGTGGTCGAGCTGCGGTTCTACGCCGGACGGTCGCAGACGCAGATCGCCGAGGAGCTCGGCGTCAGCCAGATGCAGGTGTCACGGCTGCAGGCGCGCGCCCTGAAGCACCTGCGCGACCTGCTGTCAGGAGCCTGAGCCCGGGCGCTCATACCCCTGCGCGAAGGTCCGCACCACTCCAGGCGAGAACGTGATCACGAGGCCGGCAAGTGACGGCACGGCCAGGATCAGGCCGGGCATGATCGCCGCCGAGTCGCCGCTGAAGATGAAGCTCGCGCCTGCGAACAGCCCGATGAGCTGGGCCAGCACGAACGGCCCGCGAGCCCAGCGGCGCGCGCGGTACCACCCCGAGGCGACCACCAGGAGCCCGGCGCCCAGGACCAGGAAGATCACGATCTCGATGAGCGTCGCGGTCGTCGAGTCGCCGGTTGCGCCGTAGCTGCCGCCGGTGAGGCCGCTGACGGCCACGAGCACCCCGTTGACGATGAGCGCGATCCCCTCGAGCGCGGCGATCACGGTGAGGATGACGAACGGGCGTGGAGTCGGCACGGCACCACTCTACGGATCGTGGCCCGGCCGCCGGGATCGCTAGGGTGCCTACCGTGCGCTCGCTCATGATCGTCAATCCGCAGGCGACCACGACCTCGCGTCGCATGACGGATCTGGTCATCCACGCCTTCGCCGACGCGCTCGACCTCGAGGTGGTCACGACCTCGCACCGCGGCCACGGCATCGAGCTGGGCCGGCAGGCCCGGGCCGAGCAGCTCGACCTGGTCATCACCGTCGGTGGCGACGGCATCATCAACGAGGTGGTCAACGGGCTGCTCACGGAGGGACCGGGGCCGCAGACGCAGCTGGCCACCCTGCCCGGGGGCAGCGCGAACGTCCTGGCCCGCGCGCTGGGCCTGTCCAATGACATGGTCGAGGCCGGCGCCCAGCTGCTCGAGGGCATCAAGCAGGGGC
>JAQTXL010000209.1 GCA_028688835.1 Candidatus Nanopelagicales bacterium
CTGCCGTTGACGGCGTACGCCTGATCCCGATCGCGCTCGCACGTGTCGTGGCCGGACATCGCCGCTGCATGCAGGATCACATCAGGCTGCAGCTCCCGCACCACAGCGGCGACGCGGTCGTGATCGCGCAGGTCGAGGCCGATGACCTGCCCATAGTGCGAGGAGTCGAAGGCATGCCGCGACTGGCCGATCAGTCGCACGCTGCCGTGCAGGAGGGCGCCGACATTCGAGCCGAGGAAGCCGCGCGCACCTGTCACCAGCCACGTCTGCATGCTGGCCAATGCTAGTTGGCGCAGGCGCTCCTAGACTGCCGATGTGAGACTGGCACTGGGCACCGCGCAATGGGGTGCGGGCTACGGCATCACCAACACCAGGGGCCGTCTCGACGACGATGCGATCGCCGCCATCATGGCCACGGCGCTTGCGCTCGGCATCACCGCAGTCGACACGCACCGCACCACCGATCCGGCACAGGGCTACGGCTCAGCGCAGCGGCGGCTTCGTCCCTGGAGCGCAGACGTCGAGGTCACGACGAAGGTGTTCGGCGGTGACCGTGCCGACCTGCCTGCGATCGACCAGCTGCGCGCCTCACTCGACGAGCTCGGCCTGCAGCGTGTGCGCGGATGCCTCGTGCACGACTGGTACGCGCTCGACGAGGCAGCCCGGCACCGCGTCGCCGGCGAGCTCGAGCAGGCACGCGCGCTCGGGCTCGTCGACGAGATCGGCATCTCCGCATATGACGTGGCCGATGCCGCTGCTGCGCTGCGCTGCTTCCCTGCGCTCGGTGCCGTGCAGGTGCCGGCGAGCGTCATCGACCAGCGCTTCAGCGCCGACGGGATCATGGTTGCGCTGCGCCATGCCGGCACGCGCGTGCAGGTGCGCAGCGTGTTCCTGCAGGGCCTGCTGCTCGATCCGAACTCGAGCTCGCCGCTTGCTTCGCATCCGGATGTGGAGCGCTTCCACGACTGGTGCCGTGAGCGGGCAGTGCCGCCATTGGTGGCCTGCCTGGCCCATGTGCACGCGCTGCCATGGGCCGATGAGGTCGTCGTCGGTGTCACTGGCGCCGACGAGCTCGCCCAGATCGGGGAGGCCTGGGCCACCTCGATGCCTGACATCGACTGGGGAGCACTCGCATCGAGCGACGCCGCGCTGCTCGACCCACGTCGGTGGGAGCGCTGAACCCTGCGAGAATGTCGCGATGTCGACACTCGCCATCGTGCAGGCGCGCATGGGCTCCACGCGACTGCCCGGCAAGGTGCTGCTGCCCCTCGCGGGTGCGCCGATGCTCCAGCGCCAGCTCGAGCGCATCCAGCGCGCGTCGTTGATCGACACGCTGGTCGTGGCCACGTCGACCGATCCCGCAGATGACGCGATCGCAGCCCTCGCGGCCGAGCTCGGCATCGATGTGGTGCGCGGCCCCCTGCACGACGTCCTCGAGCGCTTCGCCATCGCGATCCGGGCCTACGGGCCCGACACCGTCGTGCGTCTGACCGCCGACTGCCCGCTGGCCTCCCCGGCGGTCATCGACGCGGCCATCGCCCGCTTCGCCGAGTCCGGTGCCGACTACTGCTCGAACACGCTGCACGCCACCTACCCCGACGGGCTCGATGTCGAGGTCGTGCGCGCCGAAGTGCTGCTCGAGATCGCCGGTGTCGCCACCGACCAGCCTGAGCGCGAGCACGTCACCCTGGGCGTCTACCGGCACCCCGAGCGCTACCGGCTCGACGAGCTCATGGGCGACCGCGACCTTTCCGACCTCCGCTGGACCGTCGACACCCCGGAGGACTACGCCTTCGTGCGTGAGATCTACGACGCGCTGCACGCACAGGACCCGTGCTTCGACCTCGACGACGTACTGTCACTCCTGGAGCGGCGGCCAGGGCTGTCGCGCACGCAGGCCGACGGCAGGCGCAATGCCGCCCTCGACGGCCTGGACAAAGGAGCGATGGATGCGTGACCTCATCGAGCGCTACCAGCGCTCACTCGTGCAGCTGGCAGCCGCAGAGCGCGTCATCCCTTTGGGCGCGCAGACCTTCAGCAAGTCGCGCACGCAGTACCCGGTCGGCGCCGCACCGCTGTTCGCCCAGCGTGCTCGCGGCAGCCGCATGTGGGATGTCGACGGTCATGAGTACGTCGACCTCGTGAGCTCGCTCGGCGCCGTGGTGCTCGGCTACGGCGACGAGGAGATCGCCGAGGCAGTCGTCCGCCAGCTCGCCGACGGCGTCACGCTGTCGCTCTCCCACCCGCTCGAGGAGCAGGTCGCCGCGCAACTGGTCGACCTCATCCCCTGCGCGGAGATGGTGCGCTTCGCCAAGAACGGCACCGACGCCACTTCGGCCGCGATCCGCCTGGCGCGCGCCGCGACCGGTCGCGACCACGTGATCGCCTGCGGCTACCACGGCTGGCAGGACTGGTTCATCGGCAGCACCACCCGCCATCTGGGCGTCCCGGACGCGACACGTGCGCTCACGCATGCCGTGCCCTACAACGACATCACCGCCATCGAGCGCGTCATCGCCGAGGTGCCCTCGGGCATCGCCGCCCTGATCATGGAGCCGATGACCTCCTCCTTCCCCGACGCCGGCTACCTCGAGGCGGTGCGCGAGCTCACCACGCGCCACGGGATCGTCCTGGTGTTCGACGAGATGCTCACCGGCTTCCGCCTTGCGCCCGGTGGGGCCCAGGAGCTCTTCGGGGTCACGCCCGATCTCGCCGCCTTCGGCAAGGGCCTGGCCAACGGCTTCCCGCTGTCGGCGATCGTCGGCCGGCGCGACCTGATGATGCTCATGGAGTCGATCTTCTTCTCCGGCACCTACGGCGGCG
>JAQTXL010000210.1 GCA_028688835.1 Candidatus Nanopelagicales bacterium
CCCAGCAGCACTCCCATGAACGACAGGTACAGCCAGAGCAGCAGCACCATGGGAGCGCCGAAGGCGGCGATGGCGGCACCGATCGTGCTCGAGAAGCCGACATAGGCCCCCACGCCTGCGCTGACGGCCAGCAGCCAGGCCGTCACCAGCAGGAGCACCGGCGAGCGCCACGTGACGGGCGCCGACCGACTGGGCACCCAGTGGTAGAGCGCGAGCAGCAGGGCCCAGATCAGCACGGCGAACAGCAGCCAGTCGGCCCAGCCGACCCCGGTGGTGGCACGGAAGTCGGTGATCCCGAGCCAGCGCAGCACACGGGGCAGGAGCGTCAGGACGAGCATGAGCGTCACGATGACCAGTAGTCCGATGAGCGTGAGCACGGCATCGCGCACGCGGCCCAGCAGCCCGTGCCGCACGCCGGTGAACTCGAAGGACGCATCCAGGGCGAGGCGCAGGGCCATGATCGCCTTGGATGCCGCATAGATGGCGATGAGCAGGCTGACGATGGATGTGACCGTGACCGCACTGCCCGACGCGGTGGTCATGACCGTGAGCAGCGCGTCCACCGTCGGCTGGAACTCCGAGCCCAGCTCAGGCGCGCGCACGAGCAGGGACTCGATGGCTGCGCGCGTGTCCTCCGGACCCACGATGGCTCCCGCGACGGCACCGATGAAGACCGCGGCCGGCGCGATCGCCAGCAGCACGAAGTAGGCCATCCCGCCCGAGGCCAGCGAGCCGCGATGCAGTGAGTACTCCGTGAACGTGCTCATCCCGGTCCTGGCCAGGCCCTTCACATAGCTGCGCACCCGCCTATGGTCTCAGGGTCGTGCGCCGCTGCTAGCCTGACACCCGTTTGCCTCCGTAGCTCAGGGGATAGAGCGCCGGTTTCCGGTACCGAAGGTCGCAGGTTCGAATCCTGCCGGGGGCACCACCGACGAGAGGATCGAAGTGGCCACGCAGACCCAGCCGCGTGTGCACTTCGCCTCCGTCACGCACAGCTACTACCCGCTGATCGTCGGCATCTTCGTCGGCATCCTCATCATCTCCAACGTCGCCGCCACGAAGCTGATCTCCTTCGGGCCGCTCATCGTCGACGGCGGGGCCTTCCTGTTCCCGCTGGCCTACATCATCGGCGACGTCCTCAGCGAGGTGTACGGCTGGCGCGCGGCGCGGCGCGCGATCGTCCTGGGCTTCGCGATGGCGATCCTGGCCGCAGTCACATTCTGGGTCGTGCAGCTCTCCCCCGCCGCCGACGGCTACGAGCACCAGTCGGCCTATGAGGCGGTGCTCGGGTTCGTCCCCCGCATCGTGCTGGCCAGCGTGAGCGGCTACCTCATCGGGCAGCTGCTGAACTCCTACGTCCTGGTCAAGATCAAGGAGCGCACCCGCGAGCGCCACCTCTGGGCGCGGCTCATCGGCTCCACGGTCGTCGGCGAGTTCGCCGACACGCTCGTGTTCTGCACGGTCGCGTTCTACGGCGTGATCACCGGTGCGGAGTTCGTCAACTACGTGATCGTCGGCTACGTGTACAAGACGCTGCTGGAAGTGGTGCTGCTGCCGATCACCTACCCGGTGATCGGCTACATCAAGCGTCGCGAGCCGACCTACGAGCTCGAATCCGCACGCTGAGCTGCGCCGTTCGCATTCGCCTCGTACCGACCGAGGAACTCCGCCCGCAGGGCCGTGAACTCACCCGCGGGAATGCTCGCACGGATGCGGTCGACCAGGCTCACGATGAACCGCTCGTTGTGGATCGTCGCGAGGGTGGCTGACAGCCGCTCCTTCGCCCTGAACAGGTGGTGGAGGTAGGCGCGCGAGAAGTGCGTGCACGTGTAGCAGTCGCAGGCGTCGTCGATGGGGCCGAGATCCCGCTTGAAGCGCGCATTGGTGACATGGAAGCGCCCGTCGGGGTGGAGCACGGTTCCGTTGCGGGCCATGCGCGACGGCGCGACGCAGTCGAAGGTGTCGACTCCATGCTCGATCGCGGTGAAGAAGTCGGTCGGGTCGCCGATCCCGAGCAGATGGCGAGGCTTGTCCTCGGGCAGTTCCTCGCAGACCCAGCGGACGATCGTGCCGAGGTTGTCCTTCTCGAGCGCCCCGCCGATGCCGAAACCGTCGACGTCGAGCGACGCCAGCTGGCGCGCCGCAGTGCGGCGGAGGTCCTCGTACTGGGCGCCCTGGAGCACGCCGAACAGCAGCTGCTGGGGGCGATGCGTCCGCTCCTCGGCCAGCCGACGGTGCTCGATGACGCAGCGCTGCGCCCAGGCGAAGGTGCGCTCGATCGAGCGCTCCTGGTACTCGCGGGTGTTGAGCAGTGTCGTGCACTCGTCGAAGGCGAAGATGATGTCCGCACCGATCTGGTGCTGCACCTGCATCGAGATCTCCGGCGTGAAGCGGTGCATGGTGCCGTCGATGTGCGACTTGAACGTGACGCCGTCGTCGTCGACATGGGCGAGGCGATCCTTGCCCGGCGCGATGACCTCGTCGGAGCGCACCGTACGGGCATCCATCGCCAGGATCTTCTTGAACCCCACACCCAGTGACAGCACCTGGAAGCCACCGCTGTCGGTGAAGGTCGGCCCGTCCCAGTGCATGAAGGACCCGAGCCCGCCCGCCGCGTCGATGACGTCGGCACCCGGCTGGAGATAGAGGTGGTAGGCATTGGCGAGCACCGCCTGTGCTCCGAGGTCGGTCATCGACTCGGGCAGCACCGCCTTCATGGTCGCCATGGTCCCGACGGGGATGAAGGCCGGCGTCATGATCTGCCCGTGCGGCGTCGTCAGCAC
>JAQTXL010000063.1 GCA_028688835.1 Candidatus Nanopelagicales bacterium
CTGCTCATCATCGCCGGCATCGCCTTCCTGGACGCCGGTCTGGGTCTCCTCGGACGCTGGTACTCCTCGCGCATCGGCGAGGGACTCATCTACGACCTGCGCACCCAGGTGTTCGACCACGTGCAGCGCCAGTCGATCGCCTTCTTCACCCGCGCCCAGACCGGCGCCCTCATCTCGCGGCTCAACAGCGATGTGATCGGCGCGCAGCAGGCCTTCACCTCGACCCTGAGCGGCGTGGTCGGCAACATGATCTCGCTGACCATCGTGCTCGTGACGATGTTCGTGCTCTCGTGGCAGGTGACCGTCGCGGCGCTGGTGCTCGTGCCGCTGTTCCTGCTGCCCGCACGCTGGATGGGGCGCAAGCTGCAGCAGCTCACCCGCGAGCAAATGAAGCTGAACGCCGATATGAGCAACCAGATGTCGGAGCGGTTCAATGTCGCCGGAGCCCTGCTCGTGAAGCTCTTCGGACGTCCTGCTGATGAGGCGGGCAGCTTCTCGGGCAAGGCCGTGCGCGTTCGCGACATCGGCATCAAGATGGCCATGGCCAACCGGTGGTTCTTCTCGGCCCTCACCCTCACCGCTGCCCTGGCCACCGCTGTCGCCTACGGCCTGGGCGGCAACCTGGTCATCAACGGCGTCATCACCCTGGGCACCCTGCTCGCCCTGGTCGGGCTGCTGGCGCAGCTCTATGGGCCTCTGACCGCGCTGTCGAATGTCCGCGTCGACATCATGACCGCGCTGGTCTCGTTCGAGCGGGTCTTCGAGGTCCTCGACCTCACGCCGACGGTGCAGGATCCCGCCTCGCCCTCGCCCCTGCCGAGCGGTCCGCTCTCCCTCGAGTTCGACGACGTCGGCTTCACGTACCCCACGGCCAAGCAGGTGTCGCTCGCTTCGCTGGAGTCCGTCGCGCGCAAGGAGGAGTCCTTCGAGAACGTTCCAGTGCTCGGCGGCATCTCATTCGAGGTCCCGGCCGGGACGCTCACGGCGATCGTCGGCCCATCCGGCGCAGGCAAGAGCACGATCAGCTCACTGGTCACGCGGCTCTACGACGTGAGCGAGGGAGCCATCCGCATCGGGGGAGTCGACGTGCGCCAGCTGCGTCAGGAGGAACTGCACGGGAGCCTCGGCGTCGTCACCCAGGATGCGCACCTGTTCCACGACACCATCGGCGAGAACCTGCGCTACTCCAAGCCCGACGCCACGGACGAGCAGATCTACGAGGCTCTCGAGTCAGCGCAGATCGCTGACCTCATCCGCAGCCTGCCCAATGGTCTCGACACCGTGGTCGGTGATCGCGGGCACCGGCTCTCCGGTGGCGAGAAGCAGCGCCTGGCCCTGGCGCGAGTGCTGCTCAAGAGTCCGCGGCTGCTCATCCTCGACGAGGCGACCGCGCACCTCGACAGTGAGAGCGAGGCGGCGGTGCAGCGGGCGCTCGATGGCGCACTCGTCGGGCGCACCTCAGTCGTCATCGCACACCGACTGTCGACGATCCGCAGTGCCGACCAGATCCTGGTCATCGCCGACGGGCAGGTGGCTGAGCGCGGCACGCATGACGAGCTGCTCACGCGCCAGGGGCTCTACGCGGACCTCTACCGCACCCAGTTCGCTACTGCGGACTAGTGCCGGTGGTGCCGGCCGCCAGGCGGGCGTCCTCCGCAGCCTCCCGGCGCAGGAAGATGAACCAGCCCACGATCGACACCAGGGCGAAGAGCAGCCACTGCACGGCGTACGAGAAGTTCTGCGTCTCGTCGATCTCCGGAGTGGGCACAGCGATCAGGCCTTCCTGGTCCGGCGAGATGAGCTGCAGGTAGCCCGGGGCGTCCGCCTCCACGGGCAGCACCTCGGCTGCCGGCGCCGGCACCATGCCCGTCGGCAGCCCCGTGAGGTCTGCAGCCGTCGCAGTCTCATAGAGGCGCCAGGCGCCGACGATGTCGAGCGCTGCAGTGGGGGGAGCAGGGATCACCGGCATCGTCGTGGCAGCGCCGGCTGCGGCGAACCAGCCTCGGTTCACCCAGATGCGCGTGCCCGAGTCGGACGTGAACGGCGTCATGACCCAGAACCCGTTGGTGCCGTTCAGCGGCCGCTTGCGGACCACGACCTGATGCGCAGCGTCGAAGCTCCCATGCAGCGTGAAGCGGTTCCACTCCTGGGCCTGCGGCAGGGCGGACACAGGTGGCAGCGCGGCCGGGGTGACGTCGCCGGCCTGCTCGAGCGCGAAGCGCTCCTGGCGCTTGGTCTCGGCCCGGCCCCACTGCCAGTGGCTCAGCAGGCCGAAGGCGATGATGACCGCCACGACGAGGCAGGTGAACCCGATCCAGCGTCGGGTGCGCAGCAGAGCGAGCATCGAGCCCTACTGCGCCGGTCCGCGGAGGGGATCGTGCACGACGCCTGTGATCACCGAGGCTCCGGCGCTCGGCAGCGAGGCCAGCGGAGCGGGTGCAACGCCGAGCTCGCCCGGCTCATCGTTCTCGCGGCCGGCATTGGCCACGACGACTGCCAGGTACGGCAGCACCACAGCACCTGCGATGAGCACCCAGCGCGGCCAACCGGGCACGAAGATCGCCGCGATCACGCAGGCGGTTCGGATGGCCATCGAGACCAGGTAGCGGCGCGTGCGACCCGACTGCTCGTCGCTGAGCGCGCGCTGCGCTGCGGTCACGTTGAACACGTGCTCGCCACCCGGTGTCGACTCCGGCGGCGGCATGGTCACAGGGAGAGCCTACGCCCGAGGTCGAGGGCCGGTGTACGGTCAAAGCATGAATCGCACCTATGGCATCAGTGAAGTCGTCGGCACCTCCAATGAGGGAGTGGACGCGGCGATCCGCAATGCAGTGAGCCGCACCTCGAAGACCGTGCGGCACCTGGACTGGTTCGAGGTCACGCAGATCCGCGGCTATGTGCGCGACGGTCAGGTAGATCACTTCCAGGTGTCGCTCAAGGTCGGGTACCGCATGGAAGATCATTCGGGCAACTAGTGCCCAAGGAAGGCTCTGACATGTCACGAGTGGCATTGGTGACCGGCGGCAACCGCGGCATCGGACTCAGCATCGCCCTGCGCCTGCGGGCAGCCGGCTACACGGTGGTCGTGGGCACGCGTTCGGGCACAGCGCCCGAGGGCCTGCATGCGGTGCAGATGGACGTCTCGCAGTCGGCGTCCATCGACGCCGGCTTCACGGCGATCGAGGAGCAGTTCGGGCCGGTCGAGATCCTGATCGCGAATGCAGGCATGACGCGCGACACCCTGCTCATGCGCATGACCGATGACGACATCGACGAGGTGCTGCAGACCAATCTCGCCGGCTCCATCAAGCTCGCGCGCCGTGCCCTGCGCAGCATGCTCCGGGCACGCTACGGGCGCATCATCTTCATGTCCTCGGTCGTCGGCATCATCGGCTCGGCCGGCCAGGTCAACTACTCCGCTGCCAAGTCCGGCCTCATCGGTGCTGCACGATCGCTGGTGCGCGAGGTCGGCGGACGCGGCATCACCGTCAATGTGCTGACGCCGGGGTTCGTGAACACCGACATGACCGCAGAGCTGCCGGAGGAGCGCCGCGCCGAGATCGTGAGCATCGTGCCGCTGGGTCGTTATGCTGAACCGGACGAAATCGCGACCGTGGTCGAGTTCCTCGTCGGCGACGGCGCCGGGTACATCACGGGTGCGGTCATCCCGATCGATGGTGGTTTAGGAATGGGCGACTAGCGCCCGGACGAGAGGAACAGCGTGGGCATTCTTGAAGGCAAGAACATCGTCATCACTGGCGTACTCACCGACCAGTCGATCGCCTTCCACGCTGCGCGGCTCGCACAGGAGCAGGGCGCCACAGTGCTGCTCACCGGCTTCGGACGATCGCTCTCGCTGACCAAGCGTGCCGCGGGCCGCCTGCCCAAGGAGTCGCCGGTCCTCGAGCTCGACGTCGTGAACCAGGAGCACCTCGACGCCCTCGCTGACGGCATCCGCGCGCACGTGCCGACCGTCGACGGCGTGCTCCACTCCATCGGCTTCGCCCCCCAGGAGGCCCTGGGCGGCAACTTCCTCCACACGAGCTGGGGCGATGTGGCCACGGCCATGGAGGTCTCCGCCTTCTCGTTCAAGTCGCTGGCGATGGCGTGCCTGCCGCTCATGGGCTCGGGCGGCTCAGTCGTCGGTCTGGACTTCGAGTCAGGCCAGGCCTGGCCCAAGTACGACTGGATGGGCGTGGCCAAGGCCGCACTCGAGGGCACGTCCCGCTACCTGGCTCGTGACCTCGGGCCCAAGGGCATCCGGGTGAACCTGGTCGCAGCCGGCCCCATCCGCACGATGGCGGCCAAGGGCATCCCCGGCTTCGACAGCTTCGAGCAGGTGTGGGCGACGCGCTCGCCCATCGGCTGGGATCTCGACGACCCAGAGCCCGCCGCCAAGGCATGCATCGCCCTCATGTCCGACTGGTTCCCGTCGACGACCGGCGAGATCATCCATGTCGATGGTGGAGTGCACTCGCAGGGCGCCTGATCATGGCCCTGGGCACGCTGGTGCTGCTGCGCCATGCCAAGTCCGCGTACCCCAGCGGTGTCACCGACCATGATCGGCCGCTGAGCCCGCGTGGCGAGCGCGATGCCGTCGCCGCCGGGCTGCTCCTGCGCGACCATCGGGATGCCTGGCTCGGCACGGCGGCGGTCGTCCTGGTGTCGACCGCGCTGCGCGCTCAGGCGACGTGGTCGCTCGCCTCGGGATCGCTGCCCGGGATCGAGGCCAGGTCGGCGCCCAGGCTCTACGAGGCCAGCGTCTCGACCCTGATCGACGAGGTCGCCCCGTGGATCGAGGCGGGCTCAGGCGTGCTGGTCGTCGCGCACAACCCGGGCGTCGAGGAGCTCGCGGCCTTCCTGACCGGCGCATCCGACAGCGATCTGCGGCGCACGATGCGCGCGAAGTACCCCACAGCAGGCATCGCGGTGCTGCAGCTGCACGACGCACGGTGGTCGGACACCAGTGCCTCACTCATCGACTTCCTGGTGCCGCGGGGCTGATCGTTCAGTCGAGCGGGGGAGCGGGCGTGGTGATGCCGGCCTGCTCATCGGCGACCTCGATGTCCTCGCGTGCGATCCCCAGCAGGTAGAGC
This sequence comes from Candidatus Nanopelagicales bacterium, assembly GCA_028688835.1. Classification (GTDB taxonomy): domain Bacteria; phylum Actinomycetota; class Actinomycetes; order S36-B12; family S36-B12; genus UBA11398. The sequence continues at coordinate 5,097 of JAQTXL010000063.1, forward strand.
ACCGAGTCCAGATAGGGCACATTCACTGACGTGTCGGCCGCGTCGCGTGCGGCCGCCTTGGCGTTGAAGGCGACGCCGAGGCCTGCAGCCTCGAGCATGTCGATGTCGTTGGCGCCGTCGCCGATCGCGATGGTGCGCCGCATCGGGATCGCGAACTCCGCGGCGAACTCCTCGAGGGCACGTCGCTTGCCGAGGCGATCGACGATCGGGCCCTGGACCCTCCCGGTGAGCAGACCGTCGCGCACCTCGAGCGAGTTCGCGCGCACGCGATCGACGCCCAGCTGCTCGGCGAGCGGCGCGATCACCTCGACGAAGCCGCCGGACACCAGGCACACGCGGTAGCCCAGGGTGTTGAGCGTGCGGCACAGCGTTCGTGCACCCGGCGTGAGCGAGATGCGCTGCTGCACGCGGGCGATCGCGGTCTCGGGAAGTCCCGCCAGCAGTGCCACGCGCTCGCGAAGCGAGGCCGTGAAGTCCAGCTCGCCGGCCATGGCCCGCTCCGTGATGCCCGCCACCTCGGCGAGCACGCCAGCCTCCTCGGCGAGCAGGTCGATGACCTCGTCCTGGATGACGGTCGAGTCGACATCCATGACGACGAGGTGCTGGCCGCGTCGGTCCAGACCCGCCTCCTGCACCGCGATGTCCACACCGGTCTCGATCGCGGCCGCTGCCAGCGCTCGCCGCAGATCCGCCGCCGGGGCCCCCGAGACGTCGAGCATGAGGGCGGTCACGGGATAGCGCGCGATGCGCCGGATCCGATCGACATTGGCGCCGCGCAGCGTGAGCTCCTCGGCGACGCGTCGCACGGCTGTCGACCGGAGCGGCGCTCCCAGCAGCGTGATCTGGATGCGATCGACCTTGCGGGCAACGGTCTCCGCGGTGTCGGGATCGATGCTGAAGTCGAGCTCGAGCTCATGCGCGAAGGACTCCACGGTCGCGATGGTGGCGGCCAGCGCGCTGGGCTCGATCTCGATGAGGACGGCGAGCACGAGCCGGTCGCGGACGACGAGCTGCTCGATGTCCAGCACGATCGCGGCGGGGTCCAGCCGCGTGAACAGGCCACGGGTCACGCCCGGGCGATCGAGTCCCGACAGGGTGATGAGCAGGTTCCGCGTGTCCATGGCAGGTCAACGCTAGCCGTTACCGGGGATCTGCCCCGAGTGCGGCTATGGTCGGGGCGTGCCCGAGGTCCTCAGCTGCTCCGACATCGTCGTGCGCCGCGGCACCCGCCATCTCGTCGATCATGTCGACTGGGTCGTGCGCGAGGGGGAGCGCTGGGTCGTGCTCGGCCCGAACGGCGCCGGCAAGACGACGCTGATGATGGTGGCCTCCGGGCGCATGTTCCCGACGTCCGGCCAGGTGGAGATCCTGGGTGAGCGGCTGGGCCGCACCGACCTGGCCGAGCTGCGTCCGCTCATCGGCTGGGCCAGCAGCGCCATGGTCAACGACGTGCCTCCTGGCGAGCGCGTTGCCGATGTGGTCCTCACCGGCGCCTATGCGGTCACCGGCCGGTGGCGCGAGCAGTACGAGGGCCAGGACCTGATGCGCGCCGCAGCGCTCATGCACGCCTGGGGGATCGGCGCGCTGGCCACCCGGACCTTCGGCACCCTGTCGGAGGGCGAGCGCAAGCGCACGATGATCGCCCGGGCACTCATGTCCAACCCGGAGATCCTGCTCCTCGACGAGCCGGGTGCAGGGCTCGACCTCGGCGGGCGCGAGGATCTGGTCGCTCGGATGTCCGAGCTCGCCCTGGATCCCACGCAGCCCAGCCAGATCCTCATCACCCATCATGTCGAGGAGATCCCCGCCGGGTTCACGCATGCGCTCCTCATCCGTGACGGCGCAGTGGTCGCGTCCGGACCCATCGACGAGGTGGTGACGGGCCCCTGGCTCTCGGCGACCTTCGGCCTGCCGGTGCGCGTGACGCGCGTCGGCGATCGCTTCCTCGCGGTCCGCGATGCCTAGCGAGCGCATCTGGACCCTGCCCAACGCGCTGAGCATGGTGCGCCTGATCGGCGTGCCGGTGTTCCTGTGGCTGGTACTGGTGCCCCAGGCCGACGGCTGGGCGTTCATCGTGCTCGCAGTTGCCGGCATCACCGACTGGCTCGACGGTGCCCTGGCCCGTGCGCTCGACCAGCAGAGCCGCATCGGCGAGCTGCTCGACCCCGCTGCCGACCGCCTCTACATCCTGGCCACGATCGTGGGCCTTGCGCTGCGCGGCATCATCCCGTGGTGGCTGGTCGTGGCCCTGCTCGCGCGCGACGCGATGCTCCTGGCCCTGCTGCCGATGCTGCGACGCCACGGGATGCTGACCCTGCCCGTGACCGTCCTGGGCAAGGCCGCGACCTTCTGCCTGCTCTGGGGCTTCCCGGTGCTGCTGCTCAGCACCTACGACTCCTGGCTGGGCACCCTGGCCGGCGCTGCTGGCTGGGCGTTCTCGCTCTGGGGCACGGCGCTCTACTGGTGGGCCGGGCTCGACTACGTGCGTCAGGCCCGGGCACTCTCGCGCGCCGACGCCTGACGGCGATGTGGCAGAGTTGCGCCACCGAGCACGCCTGGAAGGACCGCCATGAACCCCGATGACCTGCGCTACACCGCCGAGCACGAATGGGTGCGCCTTGAGGGCGACGTCGCCGAGGTCGGGATCACCGCTTACGCCCAGGAGGCCCTGGGTGACATCGTCTACGTGAGCCTGCCGGCCGTGGGCGATGCCGTGTCCGCGGGCGACGCCTGCGGCGAGGTCGAGTCCACCAAGAGCGTCAGCGACATCTACGCGCCGGTGTCCGGCGAGGTGACGGCGGTCAACGACGCGCTCGATGCCAGCCCGCAGGACATCAATGAGGCCCCCTATGCCGGCGGCTGGCTGTTCCGGGTCCGGGTGGCCGATCCGGCTGCCGTCGAGGCGCTCCTCAGCGCCGCCCAATACACCGAGCACACGCGCGCCTAGAGCCGGTCGTCGCATGGGCAGGGTAGATTCGGCCCATGCGCCAATGCCCCTCGTGCGGAAAGTCGGTGCCGCGCGACGCGCACTTCTGCCCTGAGTGCGGCACGAGCCTGGAGGCCGGTGTCGAGTTCACCGGCGCCATCACGTCGGTCATCCCGCTCACGGGCACCGGGACCTCGGGCTCGATCGCTGCCGTCGGCGCCGAGCGCCAGCCGGGCATCAAGCCCGGGTCGGCGATGCTCGTGGTGCACCGCGGCCCCGGTGAGGGCACCGAGTTCCCGCTCGATCCCAGCAAGGACGTCGTGACCATCGGTCGCGCACCCGAGGCCGACCTGTTCTTCGACGATGTCACCGTCAGCCGGCACCATGCGGAGATCCGCCGCGGGGCCGAGGGCTGGAGCATCCGCGATGTGGGCAGTCTCAACGGCACCTACGTCAACCGCAGGCGTGTTGACGATCGGCGCCTTGCTGGCGGTGATGAACTCCAGATCGGTCGCTTCCGCTTCGTCTTCCTCGTGGGCTCGGATTCATGAGCGAGGCCCAGCGGCCGATCACCGGGACGATCAGCATCGGCGAGGTGCTCTCCCTGCTCAAGCGCGAGTTCCCCGATGTGACCATCAGCAAGATCCGCTTCCTGGAGACCGAGGGCCTGGTGACGCCGGAGCGCACGGCCTCGGGCTACCGCCGCTTCACCGAGCGCGATGTTTCGCAGCTGCACGCGGTGCTGACCCTGCAGCGCGACCAGTACCTCCCGCTCAAGGTGATTCGCGAGCACCTGGACTCCGAGACCGATGAGGCCCCGGCCGCCGTCGCCGGCTCCGGCCTGCGCCCCGACGACTTCCGCGCCGGCGCCGGCAGGGTGCGCCTGACGCGCACCGAGCTCGCCGAGCAGGTCGAGCTGCCCGAGGCCGTGGTGGCCCAGCTCGAGTCGTACGGGCTCGTGAGCGCAACGCCCGGTGGTCACTACAACGAGGATGCGCTCGCGGTGGCCAGCGTGGTGGCTCGCCTCTCGCAGTTCGGTGTCGAGCCCCGGCACCTGCGCGCCTTCCGGGTCACCGCCGACCGCGACTCGGGTCTCGTCGAGCAGATCGCGACGCCCTACACCAAGCCGCGCGATCGCGAGGCCGCCGCCAGGGCCCAGGAGACCATCCGTGAGCTCGCGGCCCTGTTCGTGCAGCTGCATGCCGCGCTCCTGCGCGCTGAGCTCGTCCGCGGCGGCAAGGTCTAGCAGTAGTCTGGGGCGGTGCACGATCTCGAGTTCATCGGCGTCCGGATGGAGATGCCCTCGAACACGCCGATCGTCCTGCTCAAGGAGGTCGACGGCGCTCGCGTCATCCCCATCTGGATCGGGGCGGTCGAGGCCACGGCCATCGCGTACGCCCAGCAGGGGGTCGTGCCTCCCAGGCCGCTCACGCACGATCTCATGAAGGACATCCTCGTGGCCGTCGGGGCGACGCTCGCCGAGGTGCGCATCGCAGCGCTGACCGATGGCGTCTTCTACGCGACGCTCGTCTTCGCCGACGGGGTCGAGGTGAGCGCGCGGCCCTCCGATGCGGTCGCGCTGGCCCTGCGCCTGGAGGTGCCGATCCGGGCCACGCCTGAGGTCCTCGAGGAGGCCGGTGTCGAGATGCCGGTCGAGGAGGAGGACGAGGACGAGGTCGAGCAGTTCCGGGCCTTCCTCGATGAGATCTCACCCGAGGACTTCCAGGAGTGAAGTCTCAATGCCCGGTTCAGACTTCAGTCGGATCGGTCCCGTGTGTCGCATTGACCGGCGCGACACGCAGTTCGTAACGTCAGCGGTGCCCACTTCCCCCAGTGGTGCCCAGTGCACAGGAGGCAGTTCGTGATCGTTGACCAGCCAGCGCCAGGTCCGCAGTCCAGCGACGTGGATCCCCAGGGTTCGCTCTTCGATGACGCCGACCTGCGTCCGCTGCCGCAGGACATCGGCTACCGCGGTCCCGTGGCCTGTGCCGCCGCAGGCATCACCTACCGCCAGCTCGACTACTGGGCGCGCACCGAGCTCGTGCAGCCGTCCGTGCGCGGGGCCACCGGCTCGGGCACCCATCGGCTCTACAGCTTCCGCGACATCCTGGTGCTGCGCATCGTCAAGCGCCTGATCGACACCGGTGTCTCACTGCCGAACATCCGCGCGGCGGTCGACCACCTGGCGCTGCGCAACAGCGAGGACCTTGCCCGCATGACGCTCATGAGCGACGGCGCGACCATCTACGAGTGCCGAAGTGCCGACGAGGTCATCGACCTCGTGCGCGGCGGCCAGGGCGTCTTCGGCATCGCGGTCGGCAGCGTCTGGCGCGAGGTCGAGGGCACCCTCGCCACCCTGCCGGGGGAGCGGCCTGACGGCGCCTCCGTGGCCCCCACCGACACCGAGGACGAGCTCGCGGCCCGTCGCGCGCGTCGATTCGCCGGCTGAGCCCTGGCACATTAGGATCGTGACTGCTGATTGACCCCACGCGGGAGAGTCCGCACCCGGTGCTGCCGGGGGCGGCGCCGAAGGAGCAAATCTCCCCGACAACCTCTCAGGCAAACGGACCGCATGGGGAAGGCACCTCTGGAAGGTGGGCTTCGGCCCCACCGACGGTGAAACTGGCGCGCGAGCGCCGGGAAGCTCTCAGGTCGCGATCGAATCGCGGGCAACAGAGGGGGAGACGACACAGTCCTGTGTCCTCGACCCTGGGAGCACCATGCCTGATCGCGAACCGACCTTCGTCGACCGTCACATCGGCCCGGATGACGCCGCCATCGCCACGATGCTGGAGGCGATCGGCCACGAGAGCCTGATATCGCTGACGACTGCCGTCGTGCCCGAGGTCATCGCCTGGACCACCGGGCTCGACCTGCCCGATGCGATCGACGAGGCTGCCGTCATCAGTGAGCTGCGCGCCCTGGCGGCACGCAACACCTGCACGACCAGCATGATCGGCCTGGGGTACTCCGACACCCACACGCCCGCCGTCATCCGGCGCAATGTGCTGGAGAACCCGGCCTGGTACACCGCCTACACGCCGTATCAGCCGGAGATCAGCCAGGGCCGCCTCGAGGCGCTGCTGAACTTCCAGACCATGATCGAGGACCTCACGGCG
>JAQTXL010000064.1 GCA_028688835.1 Candidatus Nanopelagicales bacterium
AGCTGGAAGGAGTCAGCTGTGGGCTGGATGCCGGAGAGCACACGTGACTGGCGGGTGGTGGTCATGCCCGTCATTGTGGCAAAGATGCATCCGCTTCGAGCACGGGGTCGTCGACCACGACGGGCAGCACGCTGATCCGCGCGATGCGGCGGCCGTCGAGCTCGGTGACGGTGAAGGCGTGCCCGGCCGCGGTCACGGTGTCGTCGATCTCGGGCAGGTGCCCAAGGCTGGCGATGACGAAGCCGGCGATGGTCTCGTAGGGGCCCTCGGGCAGCTCGATGCCGCACTCGTCGGCGAAGTCGTCGACGTTCATGAGCCCGTCGACCATGAGGACGCCGAAGCGCCGCGTCGTCTCGCCCGACTGCTCCACGTCGTACTCGTCCTGGATGTCGCCGACGAGCTCCTCGACGAGATCCTCCATGGTGACGATGCCTGCGGTGCCGCCGTACTCGTCGACCACCACCGCCAGGTGCTGATGGCGCCGGCGCATCTCGGCCAGGGTCGCCAGCACGCCCTTCGTGCCCGGATAGGCCGCGATCTCGCGCACGAGCGCACCGACGCGGATCGAGCGCTCAGCCATGTCGGGGGCCAGGATGTCGCGGATGTGCACGAAGCCGATGATGTCGTCGGCTGAATCCCCCGTCACCGGGTAGCGGGAGTGCGGCTGGTCGGCGATCTGCCGCACCGCCTTGGACACTGCCAGGCTCGCGCTCAGGAACTCGACCTCGGTGCGCGGCACCATCACCTCGCGCAGCTCGCGCTCGCCGGCCGAGAACACGTCGTCGATGAGCTCACGCTCCTGCTCGGTGAGGTCCTCGTGCGCCGCCACGAGATCGCGCAGCTCCTCGCCGCTGATCTGGTCCTTGGCCTCATGCGGATCGATGCCGAAGAGCCTGACCACCGCATCGGTGGCGACCGAAAGGGCGAAGATGAACGGGCGGAAGACCTTGGCCAGGATGTCGATGGGAGCCGCGACGAACAGCGCCACGCCCTCCACGCGCTTGAGCGCGATGCGCTTGGGGACCAGCTCGCCCAGCACCAGCGAGAAGAACACGATGATGATCGTGACGAGGATGAAGGCCAGCGGATCTGCGACGGACTGGCTCATGCCGCGGTCGACCAGGGCCGTCGTCACGACCGGTGCGATCTTCGAGGCGCCGAAGCCCGCGGAGATGAACCCTGCCAGCGTGAGCCCGACCTGGCCGGCAGCCAGGAAGCGGTTGGGATCGGCCGTGAGGATCGCCAGGCGACGGCCACGGCGTCCCTGCTCGCCCAGGCGGGCCACCTGGCTGTCGCGCAGGGTCACGAGCGCGAGCTCGGCCGCTGCGAAGAAGCCGCCGATGAGGATGAACCCCAGCACCACGACGACGTTGACCCACAGGTCGTTCATGGGGTCACTCTAGGGCTCGCGGTGCCGTGCCCCTGCGCAGCGAAGCGCCCAGCGCCTCGTCGAGACGTCAAGCAGCTAGTCGTTGCGGGCGAAGGGGACCACGCTTCTGGACGGCGAGGACCACTTGGAGCCGCCGACCTCATTGCGCGCCTTCACTGTGAAGGTGTACGAGGTGCCGTTGTCGAGCCCCGTGATCACGCAGACGTCCGATGTGGTGCTGCACTGGTAGTCATCAGGGCTGGAGTTCACGACATAGGCGTCAGGCGCCCCGCCGCCCGCTCCAGCTGCGATGGTGATCGTCGCGATGCGGTCGCCGACCACGATCGAGGTGATCGTCGGCACTGCAGGCAGGTTGGCCGGCTCATGCGGGGTCACCGGATCGGAGGGCAGTGAGGACTTCGAGGTGCCGGCCGCGTTGGTGGCCGTGGCCGTGAAGGTGTAGGTCGTGCCGTTGACGAGATCGGAGACCTCGCAGAACTTCTCGTCGTCGACGAGGCAGGTGAGGCCGCCAGGCGACGAGGTCACCAGGTAGGAGGTCGGCTTGCCGCCCTTGCCCTTGGCCACGTAGACGTCGGCGACTTCATCATCAGCGCGCACGAAGGTGACGACCGGTGTTCCCGGAGGGCCGGCGATCGGGGTCACCGGCTTGGACGGGTCGGAGGGCTCGGACGTGCCGAACTCGTTGGTGGCCGTGGCCGTGAAGACGTACTCCTTGCCGTTCACCAGCTTGTCGACGGTGCAGGTGTACTTCGTGGCCTTGGTGGCCTTGCAGGTCTCCTTGCCCGGCGACGAGGTCACGGTGAAGGAGTCGGCCAGGCCGCCCTTGACGGCAGGAAGCACGGTCACCTCGACCTCGCCGTCACCCACCGACACTTCGGCGATCGACGGTGCGGCAGGCGGGCCGCTCACGGGGCCCGGCGTGACGCTTGCCGACTTCAGCGAGGGCACCGAGATGCCGGTCGCGTTGATCGCAGTGACCGTGAACGTGTAGGCGACGCCGTTGGTCAGCTTGTCGATGGTGCAGGACGTCTTCGTGGTCGTGCAGGTGAAGGAGCCCGGCGTCGAGGTCACGGTGTAGCTGAGGATCGGCGAGTTGCCGACGATCAGCGGCGCCTTCCAGGAGACGGTCACCTCCTTGTCGTCGGGCTCACCGGTCACCGCGGTCGGGGCGCCAGGCGCTCCGGGGTCCGAGGTGGCCGTGGGCGAGGCCGAGGCGGAGGGGGTGATCATCGGCGTGCCGGAGGCCGAGGCCATGGGCGAGGCCGTGGGACGCGCGGTCGACGAGCCGGTGGGGCTGCCCGTGGGGCTGGCGGTCGGCGAGGCCGAGGCGGTCGCCGTGGCGGTCGGGGACCCGGTGGCCGAGCCCGTGGGGCTGGCGGTCGGGTTCGGGGTCGCGCTGGCCGAGACGAAGGCCGTGGCTGACGGGGTCACGGCCGGCGTGACCGTGGGGGTGGCCAGCGGATCGGGGGTGGCGCTCTCGACGAGCGAGGCCGAGCCCGTGCTGCCGGTCGGGTGCACGGCACGCAGGGCGATGTCGTACTCGGTGCCGGGCCGCAGGCCGTCGACGACCAGCGTGGAGTCGGTGGGCGTGACATCGGTGGGCGCCCAGTGGGTGCCGCCGTCGGTGGAGACCTGGTAGGTGACGACCGGGACCGTGGTGTCGACCGGGGGCACGAACTCCACGGCCAGGGCGCCTGAGCCCGGCTGCGTGGTGGCGATGTCGGTGATGGTGGGCGCGTCGTCAGGCGAGGCCTGCGAGATGCCGTTGGTGAAGACGACCAGGCCGAGCACGAGGGCCAGGGCGCCGAAGACGGACACCGCGATGCGCGACAGCGGACGTCCGCCGTCTGCGCGCTCAGGCTTGGCCATCGGTGTTCACTCCCAGCATCGGTGCTCAGTCATGGGACGTGCACGGGGGAATGCGGGTTCCCGTGGTCCCACACGCCTACTGTAACCCAGCCCGTGCAGCGTCCGGCCCCACGAGCGTCCGTGGACCGGTCCGAGCCCGCTCAGTCGCTGGGGCGGGTCAGGAGCAGCGTCGACAGCAGCGAGAGCACGGAGCAGATGGCCATGACCACGGCCATCGTCAGCCCGGTCGTGAACGGCAGGGCAGCGAGCAGCGGTGACACGATGATCGCCCCGCCGAAGGTCATCGCACCGAGCAGGGCCGAGGCCACGCCCATGAAGGCGCTGCGCTCCAGGGCCAGGGCCATGGCATTGGCGCCGATCGGGGCGCGGGTGCCGATGACCACGAGCAGGATGAGCACCATCAGCCAGATCGAGGGCTCGGAGGCCGCCATGACCGGGATGAGCACGACCGAGCCCACGGCCGAGATGACCAGCGCCCAGACCAGGACCTTCCAGACGTTCATCGTCAGCACGAGCCGCCGGTTGAGGAAGCCGGTGATGATGATGGCGCCGGCGATGCCCGAGAAGGCGAAGCTGTAGGCCGTGGGGCTCAGGCCGAAGGTCTCCTGGAAGATGAAAGAGGAGCTGGCCAGGTAGGCGAACAGCGCACCGAAGGCGAAGATCTGCGTCACGGCGTAACCCACGAACACCCGGTCGCGCAGCAGGGAGCCGGCGCCCTTGGCCAGTGCGCCCAGGCCGCCGGAGTGCCGACGCTCGCGCGGCAGGGTCTCGGGGACGAAGAACACGATGGCCACCGCGAGCAGGGCGCAGAAGACCGCAAGGAAGAAGAACGCGGCCCGCCAGGTGTCGGTGAGGTCGAGGAGCACGCCGCCGATGATCGGGCCGACCAGCGGTGCGAGCATCGTGATGCTCATGAGCAGCGAGAAGAAGCGCGCTGCCTCAGGGCCCTTGACGATGTCGGCGGCGATCGCGCGGCCGATGACGATGCCGGCACCGCCGGTGATGCCGAGCACGAGCCGGGCGCCGGTGAGGAACAGGATCGAGGGGGCCAGCGCGCATGCGAGGGTGGCGATCACCGTGGTGATCGTCGTGATGAGCACCAGCCTGCGGCGTCCGAGCGAGTCGGACATCGGGCCGAAGATGAGCTGGCCGATCATGATGCCGATGAAGCTGACCGTGAGCGTGAGCTGCGCAGCGGCGTCCGTGGCGCTGAACTCGTGCGTGAGATTGGGGAAGGCGGGCAGGTAGACGTCGGTGGCCAGCGGCGCGAAGGCCGTCATGGCGGCGATGGTGCCCATGAGGGCCCAGAGCCGCCGCGGCGACAGGCCGTGGTCGAAGGCCTCCAACGAAGGAGCGTGGGCGCCCGTCATCGGACACCCACGCTCGCATCGACGGTCATCGTGCTCAGCGCATCGCCTTCTGCAGGTTCTCGTCGATCGACGCGAGGAACTCCTGCGTGGTCTGCCATGGCTGGTCGGGGCTGATGAGCAGGGAGAGGTCCTTGGTCATCTTGCCCTCCTCGACCGTCTCGATGCAGACGCGCTCGAGGGTCTGCGCGAAGGCAGTGACCTCGGGCGTGCTGTCGAGCTTGCCGCGGTGCTCGAGCCCGCGAGTCCACGCGAAGATCGAGGCGATCGGGTTGGTCGAGGTGGGCTTGCCCTGCTGGTGCTGGCGGTAGTGGCGCGTGACCGTGCCGTGCGCGGCCTCGGCCTCGACCGTGCGGCCATCGGGCGACATGAGCACCGAGGTCATGAGGCCGAGCGAGCCGAAGCCCTGGGCGATGGTGTCGGACTGGACGTCGCCGTCGTAGTTCTTGCACGCCCATACGTAGCCGCCCTCCCACTTCATGGCCGCTGCGACCATGTCGTCGATGAGGCGGTGCTCGTACTCGATGCCGGCAGCCTCGAACTCGGACTTGAACTCGTTCTCGTAGACGTCGGCGAAGATGTCCTTGAACTGGCCGTCATAGGCCTTGAGGATCGTGTTCTTGGTCGACAGGTAGACCGGGTAGTTGCGGGTCAGGCCGTAGCGCATCGAGGCGCGCGCGAAGTCGCGGATCGACTCGTCGAGGTTGTACATGCCCATGGCCACACCGGCGCCCGGGAAGTCGAAGACGTCGAACTCCATCGGGGCCGAGCCGTCGGCGGGGGTGAAGGTCATGGTGAGCGAGCCGGCGCCGGGCACCTTGAAGTCGGTGGCCTTGTACTGGTCGCCGAAGGCATGGCGGCCGACGACGATCGGCTTGGTCCAGCCCGGCACCAGGCGCGGGATGTTCGAGATGATGATCGGCTCGCGGAAGATCACGCCGCCGAGGATGTTGCGGATGGTGCCGTTGGGCGACTTCCACATCTTCTTGAGGCCGAACTCCTCCACGCGGGCCTCGTCGGGGGTGATGGTCGCGCACTTGACGCCCACGCCGTACTTCTGGATCGCATGCGCCGAGTCGATCGTGACCTGGTCGTCGGTGGCGTCGCGATGCTCCATGCCGAGGTCGTAGTACTTCAGGTCGATGTCGAGGTACTTGACGATCAGCTCATCCTTGATGAACTGCCAGATGATGCGGGTCATTTCGTCGCCGTCGAGTTCGACGACTGGGTTCACTACCTTGATCTTGCTCATCGGATGCTCCTCGTGGGGGTCGTGGCGACAATAGCGGCGGACGCACCGGGTCGCGGTGCGTCCGCCGAAAAACGGGGGCTTACAGGTCCTTGACGTCAGCCTGCTTGGCCTTGACGGCCTCGTAGGCCTCGACGAGCAGGGCCTTCTCGCTGTCGGTGAGGGGCGTCTCGACGATCCTGCGGATGCCTCCCTTGCCGAGCTCGGCCTCGACGCCGAGGTAGGCGCCGGCGAGGCCGTACTCGCCGTCGACCCAGGCGCAGACGGGCATGACCGCGCCGGAGTCCTCGTGGACGGCCTTGGCCATACGTGAGGCTGCAGCCGAGGGCGCGTAGTACGCCGAGCCGGTCTTGAGCAGGGCCACGACCTCGGCGCCGCCGTTGCGGGTGCGCACGACGAGCTCCTCGATCTTGTCGGCCGGCAGGAGGTCGGACAGCGGCTTGCCATCGACGGCGCAGGCCGAGGCGACGGGCACCATGGTGTCGCCGTGCGAGCCGAGCGTCAGCGTGGTGACGGACGCGACCGGGACGTTGAGCTCCTCCGCGACGAAGTGAGTGAAGCGCGCGGTGTCGAGCATGCCTGCCTGGCCGATCACACGGGCGTGCGGGAAGCCGGAGACGATCTGCGCGAGGGCGGTCATCTCGTCGAGCGGGTTGGACACGTTGATGATGACGGTGTCAGGTGCGTGCTTGGCGATGTTCTCGGCCACCTGGCGCATGATCTTCGCGTTGGTCTCGATGAGGTCCATGCGGCTCATGCCGGGCTTGCGCGGCAGGCCCGCGGTGATGACGACGATCTCGGACCCGGCGATCGCCTCATACCCCGAACCGTCCATGCCCGTGGTCTGGCCGACGATCTTGGTCTCGAAGCCCTCGATCCACCGGGACTGGTTCATGTCGAGGGCCAGGCCCTCGGCCTTGCCGTCGACGACGTCGGTCAGGACGACCGTGTCGAAGATGTCGTACTCGGCCAGCCGCATCGCGGTCGTTGAACCGTAGAAACCTGCGCCGACGACGGCGATCTTGCCACTGCGAGCCATGCGTTGCCTTCCGGGGAGTTGAGGGGGTGAGGTCAAAGTCCCAAGGTACTGCAGCGCCAATGGCCATTCATCCGCGGAGGCTGGCCATGTGATGCACCCCTCACTGGGGTGTCATGGACGCTCGGTGATCCACGCTGCAGCCGTCGCCAGCAGGCGGTCATTGGCCTCGGGCAGGCCGATGCTGATGCGCACGCCCTCGTCCGCGAACGGGCGCACGGCCAGCCCGGCGCTCTCGCATGCCTCGGCGAAGTGGCCGGTCTGCTCCCCCAGCCGCAGCCACACGAAGTTGGCCTCCGACACCGAGGGCGCGAACCCGGCAGCACGCAGCCCGGCATCGACCCGCGCGCGCTCGGCCACGAGCAGCTCGACACGCTCCATGGCAGCGGCCTCCACGGCTGGCTGCAGGGCGGCCACACCCGCGGCCTGGGCGACCGAGGAGACCCCGAACGGGACCTGCACCTTGCGCAGGGCATCGGCCACCGGCGCGTGCGCGATGCAGAAGCCGACGCGCAGCCCGGCCAGGCCATAGGCCTTGGAGAAGGTGCGCAGCACGGCGACATTCGCATGGTCGCGCAGGAAGTCGAGGCCATCGGGCACGGCACCGGGATCGACGAACTCCCGGTAGGCCTCGTCGATCACGATCAGCACGTCGTCGGGCACGCGCTCGATGAACTCGGCCAGCGCCCGCCCGCCGACGGCGGTGCCGGTGGGATTGTTGGGATTGCAGACGAACACCAGGCGGGTCGTCTCGTCGATCGCGTCGGCCATGGCGTTCAGGTCGTGGCGGTCATCGGCATCGAGCGCGACGCGCTGGGGAACCGCGCCGCCGATGATCGTCACGATGGGGTAGGACTCGAAGGAGCGCCAGGCGAACATCACGCCATCTCCGGCATCGCACGTGATCTGCACGAGCTGCTGCGTGAGCCCCACGCTGCCCGTCGCCACGGTCACCTGCGCCTCTGGCACGGCGAACCTGCTGGCGATCGCACCGACCAGTGCTGACGAGGCGAAGTCGGGGTACAGCTGCATCGACGCTGCGGCCTCGCGAGCGGCATCGAGCACCGCAGGCAGCGGGCCGAACGGGTTCTCATTGCTCGACAGCTTGTGCGCGGTGATGCCCGGCTGCACGCGCGCAGGCTGCCCCGCCTTGTATGCCGGGATCGAGTCGAGGATCGCGCGCAGGCGCGGACCGGGTGAGGTCGCCATTGGGGAACTATCGCAAAGCCCGGCCTTGGTGCGTGCATGGGGCGTCGTCGGGGCGCGCAGCACGGGCGCGCATCGCGCGCGGCCTCAGATCCCGGATCCAGGCGAATTGCATGCGCTGCTGCGGCTCGGTACGTTCCACAGCGCTGCCTGCAGCAGCGAGGTCGCCGTCCGCCATCGAGCCAGCCGGGGAGTGCACGTGGAGTCACCGATCGGGATCCGGGTGATCGACGACGCTGTGCCGGGCTGCGCAGAAGTGATCGAGGTGCTCCGGGGATTCGAGTGGACGCCCTCGGTGATCATCCGCGACGCGACCCCCGGTGTGCCGCAGGTGGGCGAGGAGCGCTCCTCGAGCTCGACCGGCTACCCGATGCTCAGCTGGAGCAACCCGCCGGTGCTGCACGAGGCCAACCGGCAGGTCTACCTGGCGCTGGACCAGTACGCGAAGGACTGGAACTGCCAGTTCCTGGACATCGAGCCGGTCTCGGTGCAGCGCTACCTGCCTGGGCAGGAGTACCGCGTGCACACCGACCACCACGCGACCATGCCGCGCATCATCTCGGCGGTGCTGTACCTCAACACGGTCGAGGGCGGCGAGACGCACTTCCCGCACCTGGACTTCTCGGTCAGCCCCCAGGAGGGGCGCCTGGTGATCTTCCCGGCGAACTTCGTCTACGCGCACGCGGCGCTCCCGCCGACCGCGGGCACCAAGTACGCAGCCGCGTACTGGGCCCTCGGCTAGCGCGTCAGGCCGGGTTGGGCACCCAGAACGACATCACGGTCAGCCCGATCGCCAGGGAGCCGAGGACGATCACGTCGATGCGCTTGCTGCGCACGACCAGCCAGCCGGCGTCCTCGTCGGTCAGCAGGAGCCTCAGGAAGAACGCCAGGGTCACGAACGCCGAGAGCATGATCGACCCGCGGCGGAAGGACACGAAGGCGATGACCACCAGCGACAGTGCGACGCCGACGAGCACGACCGTGATCGGCCACTGCGCGAGGCTGAAGCGGCGGCGCCGACGAGCGCTGAGCGCATGCACCGACGCGAGCGACTGCTCGGACGGGTCTCCAGGTGGCGTCGACATCGCCCGAAGCCTAGTGCGCGCCCGACTACAGTGCGCTGGTCGAACACCCGGCACGGCAGGCATCCCAGCGTGAGGCGATCATGACCCAGCTCTTCTCCCCCATCACCATTCGCGGCGTCGAGTTCGCCAATCGCGCGTGGCTCGCACCGATGTGCCAGTACTCCGCAGCCGACGGCATCGTGGGCGACTGGCATCTGGTCACCCTGGGTGCGTACGCGACCGGCAGGGCCGGGCTGGTGCTGGCCGAGGCCACTGGCGTGACTCCTGAAGGTCGCATCAGCCCGCAGTGCCCCGGCCTGTGGAACGACGACCAGGTGCAGGCATGGTCGCGCGTCGTCGACTTCATCCACGGGCAGGGCGTGCGCGCAGGCGTGCAGCTCGCGCATGCCGGGCGCAAGGCCTCCACCGCGTCATCGTGGAACGGCGGTGGGCACATCGCTCCGGCCGACGGCGGCTGGGTCACGCTCGGCCCCTCCGCCGAGGGCTTCGGCCCGCTCCCGGCGCCCAAGGCCATGGACCAGCAGGACATCGACACGACCGTGCAGGCCTTCGCCGACGCCGCTGAGCGCGCCGACCGTGCCGGGTTCGACGTCATCGAGCTGCACTCCGCTCACGGCTATCTCATGCACCAGTTCCTCTCACCGGTGAGCAACCACCGCACCGACGAGTACGGCGGCAGCCTCGCGAACCGCATGCGCTTCCCGCTCGCGGTCGTCGCCGCCGTGCGGGAGGCCTGGCCGGTGGGCAAGCCGCTGTTCGTGCGCATCTCGGCCACCGACTGGGTCGAGGGCGGCTGGGACGTCGAGCAGTCGGTGGCCTACGTCAAGGAGCTCGAGCGCCTGGGCGTCGACCTCATCGACACCTCGTCGGGCGGAGCGGCGATCGACGCGGTGATCCCCGCACACGTGAACTACCAGATCGACCTCGCCGAGCAGGTGCGTGCGCAGACCGGTGTCCTCACCGGCGCCGTGGGCCGCATCACCGAGCCGGCCCAGGCGGAGGCGATCCTGCGGGAGGGCAAGGCGGATGTCGTCTTCCTGGCCCGACAGATGCTGCGCGATCCGCACTGGCCGCTGCGGGCCGCGCATGAGCTCGGCGCCAAGGTGCGCTGGGCCGACCAGATGCGCGCGGGGGCCAGCTGGAGCAGCTAGCCGGTCATGGGGCCGAGGCTCGCTGCACGAGCTCGGCCAGCGCCAGCTCGGCCTCGCCTCGCTGGGCCGCGATGCCGTCGGTCGTGCGGGCGAGGGCAGAGGCCGCGCGCAGGGTGTCCTCGGGCCGTGGCTGGGCGCACACGGTGTTCGCGATGAGCAGCATCGCCACCTCACCGGCACTCATCGGCTCCACGCCGACCAGCCCCGCACCGCTCGGGGCGCGATGGTCGTAGGTGATGGCCGCGACGAGGTCGACCGCAAGCGGCTCGTGCTCCTGGGCGATGCCGAGGCGCACCCACTGGCCGTCGACGCGCAGGCGCAGCGACCGGGGCCATCCGCGCACGAGCCCGGTGACCGGGTCGACGAGCACGTACTCGTCACTGAGCACGGTGTGTCCCGCGGCATGCGCCGCGAAGCAGAGGGTCGACTTGCCGCTCATCGACTCGCCGGGCAGCACGATCACGCGGCCATCGGCCTTGATGATGGCCGCATGGACGGCCACGGCACTGGCGAGATGCTCGGCCGCGAACAAGCCGAGCTCGGACTCGAGGCGGATCAGCGAATCGCGCGATCCGGCCTCGGCGGCGAGGGACAGGGCTGGGACAGGCGCGCTGCCCTGGACTTCGATGCGATCAAGGCCCATCGGCGGCCAGTAGTCGGCGAGCGCAGCAGCGTCACCGTCGAACGCGATGCTCACGAGGGCGCCGTCCTCGGCACGCGCGAGCAGCACGCGTTCGCCAG
>JAQTXL010000065.1 GCA_028688835.1 Candidatus Nanopelagicales bacterium
ATCGAGTCGATCCGCCAGCTGCGCGGCAACGAGTCGGGCGAACGCCAGGTGAAGGACGCCGAGGTCGCTGTGTGGGCCAACGCCACGGGGCCGTTCTCCGGCGCCGTGCTCATGACCTCGAGCTGAGCCGCCGAGCACGGCTGGTCGCCGGCGACTGTCAGAGGCCTGCTGCACCCTGCAGGCATGGGACGCACCACATGTCGCAAGGTGAGGTACCGCGATGCCATCGCGGCGAAGCTGGCGCTGGCAGGCATGCGCGGCACACGGCATGCCCGTCGGGCCAAGGACGAGGTCAGGGTCTATCGGTGCACGCGATGCAGAGGCTGGCACCTCACCAGCGAGCCGCTTCGGAGCGATGCCGGGCGACAGGCGTCGTAGGGCGAGTCTTCGTGGCATTGCCGCTTCTTATTCCTGATTCATGACTTTAATCTGGAATAAGGATATCCTTCTTCCATGTTCTGCATGCCCGCCGCTGCCGCTGAGACGCGTCGATGGCAGCAACGCCAGCGTGCCGGGACCCGTGCGGACCGCATGCTCGGCAGCATCCAGGTCACCATCCCTGCTCCACTCGCGCACCTGGATCTGGCCATCCCTGGCGACATCGCCGAGGCTCTCGAGACGGCTGGCCGGGCCATCGCAGCGCTCGACGCGGCTCACGGGCCAGTGCTGTCGGGGTTGAGCGGGCTGCTGCTTCGCACGGAATCGGTCGCTTCATCCAAGATCGAGCACATCACCGCGGGCGTCGATGACTACGCCCGGGCCATGCACGGAAGCAAGGCGAATGCCTCGGCGATCTCCATGGTGGATGCATCGAAGGCGATGGAAGGCCTCATGGCCGGTGTGACCCAGTCGCGCACCATCGGCCTGACCGACCTGCTCGACGCTCATCGTGTGCTGATGGCGCATGAGCCTGGTGAGCAGCACTATGCCGGGCGCATCCGAGACGTGCAGAACTGGGTGGGTGGCAGCGACTACTCGCCGCGTGGCGCGATGCTCGTCCCTGCACCACCGGAACTGCTCGATGGACTGCTCGATGACCTGATCACGTTCATGCGGCGCACGGACCTGCCGAGCCTTCTCCAGGCAACCCTGGTGCATGCGCAGTTCGAGACCCTGCACCCCTTCACCGACGGCAACGGGCGCATCGGCCGCGCACTGATCAATGCCGTGCTGCGCGTGCGCGGAACTACGTCGGCAGTTGTCGTGCCCCTGGCATCCGCGCTGGTTGCACGGCGGGAGGCGTATTTCGCGTCCCTCGACGCCTATCGAACCGGCGATCTCGAGCCCATCGTCAGGCTGTTCGCATCGTCGGCCCACATTGCAGCAACGGAATCGTCCAAGACGGCGGCAGCGCTTCGTGCGCTTCCGGAGCAGTGGCGCGCAGACCTCGGCCGGACTCGCACCGGGAGCGCTCCGCTGCAACTTCTGGACCGACTGCTCAGCCAACCCGTCATCGCCGCTGCCGATGCTGAGACCTACCTGGGGTCGACCACAAGCGGGGCCTATGCGGCCATCGACCGCCTTGAGAAGGCGGGCATCCTGCGCCCGCTGACGGACCGCAAGCGCCATCAGGTGTGGGGCGCCAGCGCATTGCTCGACGAGCTGGCCGACCTCGATTCCAGGATCCAGCAGGGCATGCGCGACCAGTAGTCGTGCGGTCATTCCTTGACGGGAGCCGCGCCCTGGTACTCGTCGGGGTGGAATCGATCCTCGGAGGAGGACATCTTCGCGGCCGCCGCCTCGGCCAGATCAATGCCCAGAACATCTGCGAGTCGCACCAGGTAGAGCAGGACGTCCGACATCTCCTCGCCGGCGCGCCTGCGCAGGGGCTCTTCCTGGGCGAGTGCCGCTGCCTTCTCCGCCGGCAGCCACTGGAAGAGCTCAGCAAGCTCACCGACTTCACCGACCAGGGCGAGCATGAGTGACTTGGGATCGTGAAACTGCTCCCAGTCCCGCTGGATGCTGAAGTCGCGCATGCGCGTCGTGAGGTCGTCGATGTCGGGCACGCGCTGACTATTGCACGTCCCTGTCGCAGGGTCCCGATACTCTTCCTCTTGCGGCCCGACAGGCTTCCATGTTCCTTGCAAGAGGACCGGACATGCCCCCACCCGCACGAGTTCATTCGTGCTGCGTGGGGGTCTGGTCATGGTTCTGCTTCGGCAGTCGATCACCGGCCTTCGCTCGCTCTTCGAGTCGGACAGCGCGATCGAGCAGATGATTGGGCGCATGCTCGCGACTACCGGACGCCGGCCCTCGGAAGGCGAGGTCCGCTCGTGGCATGCGTCCTTGCCCATCCTCGTCAACGACCTGGTCTCCGCGGGCCTGGGCGAGGTGGAGATCCTCGTCGAGCATCAGTTGCCGCTGACGAGCCGACGCGTCGACGCTGTCCTGGCAGGACAGCATCCTGTGACAGGGCGTTCGTCCTATGTGCTCGTGGAGTTGAAGCAGTGGAGTGGCGCGGAGGTCTACGAGAGCGATCCCCGTCTGGTCACGATCGACGCCTACGGACCGCGACCAGTGCTGCATCCCATGGAGCAGGTGTCCGGCTACCGCGACTACATGCTGGACTTCCTGCCCGGACTGGCCGATCGCGCCGACGACGTAGCGGCCATCGCGTACCTCCACAATGCAACCGAATCGGGGATCCAGGGACTTCGTGATCACGCACCCACGCACTTCGTCCGGATGTTCAGTGGCGAGCGGAAGTCCGATCTCGCGGCCTTCCTCCGCGATCGCCTGGCTCCAGGGGTATCTGGCACCGACGCCGCGGATGAACTGCTCGGGCTGAAGGCTGGCCCAAGCCGGCAGCTGCTCTCGGTGGCCGCGAGGGAGATCAACGACCGTGAGCAGTTCGTGCTGCTCGATCAGCAGCGCGTCGCCTACGAGATCGTCCTGCACGAGGTAGCGCTTGCGAGGGAATCGGATTCGAAGTCTGTCGTGCTCGTGACCGGTGGGCCGGGGACCGGAAAGAGCGTCATCGCCCTGTCGCTGCTGGGCGAGTTGGCGCGACAGGGCCGGACAGTGCTGCACGCGACAGGCTCGCAGTCCTTCACCAAGACGCTGCGCAAGGTCGCTGGCAAGGGTTCGACCCGCGTGCAGGGCATGTTCAAGTACTTCAACTCGTTCATGGACGCTGAGAGGAACGGCCTCGACGTGCTGATCCTTGATGAGGCGCATCGCATCCGTGAGACGTCGGCGAATCGCTACACGAAGGCGTCAAGCCGCACGGGACGCCCGCAGATCGATGAGCTCATCGCGGCTGCTCGCGTGCCGGTCTTCCTGCTGGATGAGCACCAGGTGGTCAGACCGGGCGAGTTGGGCACTGCTGCGGAGATCGAGTCGTTCGCGAACGACCTTGGGCTCAAGGTCCATCGCATCTCCCTCGATGATCAGTTCAGGTGCGGCGGAAGTGAGGCCTATCTGCGATGGGTCCAGCGGCTCCTCGGCCTGGTGCCAGGCGGGCCTGTGCAGTGGGGCGGCGACCCCAACTTCGCGCTCGACATCGTCGACAGTCCGCAGGAACTGGAGTCGCGGCTCACCCTTGAGGCCGACAAGGGCTACGCAGCTCGGATCACCGCTGGGTTCTGCTGGCCGTGGAGCGAGCCTGAGCGAGACGGGCACCTCGTTCCGGATGTCGTCCTGGAAGACTGGAAGCGTCCGTGGAACGTCAAGGGCGATCGTGCGGTTGGCGGCGCGCCTCCGTCCGCACTGTGGGCCACCGATCCTGCGGGATTCGGCCAAGTGGGCTGCATCTACACCGCTCAAGGATTCGAGTACGACTGGAACGGCGTCATCCTCGGTCCAGACCTGGTCTGGCGCACCGACCACTGGGTCGCCGTGCGGTCTGCATCCAAGGATCCTGCATTCCGCAACTCGAGCAAGATCACCGACGACGAATTCGATCAGCTGGTGCGCAACGTCTACAAGGTGCTGCTGACGCGCGGAATGATCGGGACCTTGCTGTTCTCCGCCGACGAGGAGACCAACCACTTCCTGCGGGGCCTCGTCTAGACCAATGCCCCCCCCCCCGCGTCAAAGTGCACGTGTGAGGCGCGAGCGACGTTGGCGCATGTGTGTGATCCGCGGTCGCGGAACTGGCACGTAGTACCGTCGCAGGATGCCGCGCAACCTCAACGTGCAGGTCTCGAGCACGATCTGGGATGCACTCGTGGCGCGCTCGCAGTCGAGCGGGCAGAGCCTGAACCACCTCGTGCAGGCTGCGCTGGCCGAGGCCCTCGACATCGAGCATCACTCGATCTTCCAGGTGTCGACCTCCGGCGCGATCGTCGAAGGCGTCTTCCAGGGCTGCGTGTCCGTCGCCGACCTGCGTCGCCACGGTGATGTCGGCCTTGGCACCTTCGAGGATCTCGACGGCGAGATGATCATGGTCGACGGCCACTGCTACCAGGCGCGTGCCGATGGCTCTGTTGTCGAAGCTGCCGATACCGAGCTCACGCCGTTCGCGACCGTCGTGAGCTTCGCGGCTGACGCTGTCGTGGACCTTGCCTCGGTCTCCTCGTACGCCGACTTCACGGCGCAGCTCGATGGGCTGCGCTCGTCCGACAACGGCATCGTGTCGTACCTGGCGACGGGCACGTTCGGCTCCATCGACCTGCGCGCGGCCTGCAAGGCCGAGGATGGCATGGACCTCGTCGAGGCAACGGCGAACCAGGCGCTGTTCCACTTCGAGGGCATCACGGGCACGCTCGTGGGCTTCTGGAGCCCGGAGTACACGAGGTCGATCGCGATCTCGGGGTATCACGTGCACTTCATCAGTGCTGATCGTCAGCATGGCGGACACGTGCTCGGGCTCAGCTGCGATGACCTGCATGTCGCGATCAACGATGTGCACGACATCCACGTCGCCATCCCCGAGAGCCAGGAGTTCCTCGAGGCTGATCTTGCTGGCGACCACTCCGAGGCGCTGGAGATCGCCGAGCACGAGCGACACTAGGTCGGTCGTGGCTGCGGTCAGCGGCAGTTGGCCTTGGGGTAGACCGCGCGCAGGCCTTCGAGGCCGCCCTTGCCGCGTCCGTACCCACTGTCCATGACTGAGGCCACGTCGGTCACGCTGCGGTCATCGCACGGCGCATCCGGCTCATCGTCGAGGTCATCGGGGGCAGTCGCGATCACCGCTGATGCCACGGGTGGTGCTCGGCACCTTGGTGCCGCAGAGTGTGGCCCAGGTCGGCGGGTCATCGCTGCTCTCATCGACATTCCAGCGCGAGCCCGACATGTCTGCGCCGGTGAGATTCGCCAGGAACAGCGACGGATGGCTGGTCGACGCATCAACGCCGTCCATGCGTGCGCTGAGCAGGTCGGTGTACGCGATGTCCGGGTGCACGAGCGTCGCATTCGTGAACGTCGCCCGTCGCAGCGACGTCGCCACGAGCTGGGTGTCGACGAGCTTGGCGCGCGTGAAGTCAGTGCCGTCGAGGGTGCGCGCGAACATCCGACTGCCGGCGATGACCGAGGCGCTCAGGTCCATCCTCGGAGCCCAGGAATCGAAGAGCGACACGTTGGTGACCGTTGCTCCGGCGCCCTGCAGGCTGCCCAGCCTTGACCCATCGAGCGTGAGGGCGGTCAGCGCGCTGCTCCTGAACGTCGCGCCTGAGAGGTCGGCCTCACGCATGAAGCGATTCCTGAGCGCGGCTGCATCGAGCATCGCACCGGTCAGGTCGCAGAAGTCCAGCGCGCGCGTGGAGTCCGATGTGAGCGCCAGTCGCGAGCAGTCAAGGCTGCCGATCCTGCCCAGGCCTGGTCCGCGCTGCAGCACGCTGACGGTCACGTAGCTGCGTGTGGTCGTCCCGCCGCTGCGCGGCCGAGGCTGGTGCTGCGTCGCTGTCAGCACGATGCGACTGCCGCGGCCCATGGCGGCGAGCGCCGCCCGGTCGTCGATGGCCACCTCGTAGTCGCTCGGTGCTGTGGCGACGTCGTAGGACTTCGTGTGCAGCACCGTGGCGATGCCCGTCGCTGCATCGACGGCAACGAGTCGGAGGTCGCCACTGGTCATGCCGTGGCCACTCGACCTGGCCGAGTCGGCGTTCCAGGTGACGCGTGCCTGCACCGTGCGCGTGCCCGGGCCTTCGCTCAGGCTCGCGCCGTCGATCGCCACAAAGGGTGCTGCCTGATCTGGTGCCGGGGCTGGCACGTGCACCGGCTCGATGGATTGGCGGCAGTCGCGCGAGCCGTCGGCTGCAGCACCGGCTGGCGGCGTGGTGCGGCACAGCCAGGCCCACGCCAGCTGGAGGTCGGTGAGGCTCGAGCCCTTGAGCGTGGCGTCGGACAGGTCGGCGAAGGCGAGGGTGGACGCGCCCATCTGCGCTCCCGTCAGGTCGGCGCGCCTGAAGGTGGCGCCGTCGGCGAAGGACTGCCACGACGCACCCTGCAGCTGTGCTCCGTCGAGGCGGGCTCGACCGACGGAGATGCCGCGGAAGATCGTGTCGCGCAGGTCGGCTCCGGTGAGGTTCGCGCGGAAGAAGTCGCCAGCTGAGTCCCTGGCGTCCTTGTCGCTCGTGGCGCCGCGCGCCTTGAGCTCCACCGCGTCCGCGCCTGCGAGTGAGAGGTTGTCGAGCTTGGCATTGCGCAAGTCGGCGCCATTGATGCGTCCGCCGGCGAGGCTCGCGCCGCTGAAGTCCGCACGCACGGCAGTCGCGCCCGTGAGATCAGCTCGCTCCATGCGCGTGCTGAGGCTCGGACGCCGGCCCTCCGAGCTCCTGGGATCGTGGATCGACACGAGCGCGCCGTCCAGGTACGCACCGACGAGATCGCAGTAGCGAAGCATCGCGCCCGGGACCACTGGGATCGCCGAGCAGTCCTCGGTTCCCACGTGCGGCTGGGGCGAGCCGTACGGCTGCACCTGGGCCACCGTGACGTAGGTGCGATCGGAGCGAGTGACCTGCCCGGCCAGCTGGTGCTGGCTGGCGGTCAGCACGATGCGGTTGCCCGTGCGCATGGCAGCGAGGAGGCGGTCGTCGGTGAGCGTGAACGAGACCTGGCGTCCTTGTCCGCTGGTGACGTCATACCGGTCGGCTGCGAGCAGCACCGGCAGGTGGCCCTGCTCGCTCACGGCCACCAGGCGCAGGTCGCCGACGGTCATGCCGAAGTCAGCGACAGCGCCTGCATTCCACTGGACTGTGGCACTGATGCGCGCCCGCCCGGCGTCTCGCTCGAAGCGCACACCGTCGACTCGCACGAGCGATCCGGCCGCCTGGGCAGCCGGCAGTGATGCTGACGAGAGCACAGGGAGCACGAGTGCAGTGGCCGCTATGCTCGCCACCATCCAACGGCGCGAGTCCCGTTCGCGTCCTACTCGGGAGCTGTGCACTTCGACATGGTAACGACCTTCGTGCGCAAGCGTTTCCTCCCACTTGCCGTCATGGCCGTGACCCTGTCGACCATCGCGGCACTGTCGGTCGTCGGCACCACGCAGGCCCAGGAGGTGCGCGCTGCGTCCTCTCGCGAGGTCCCCAGTGGCTGGAGCTGGACGAACTACGGCCCCGAACTGCTGTCCGTGTCGTGTGCGACGCCGACCACCTGCGTGGCCGTCGGCCAGGGCGGTGCCGTGCTGCGCTCACCGAACACGTCAGAGGTGCCGCTCGCCTGGACCTTCGTCGACCTCAGGAAGGACCCGGCAACGCCCGACAGTCCGGTCGACCTCGTCGGCGTCACATGCTCGACCACCAGCTGCCTTGCGGTCTCCAGCCCGCTGACGCCGACCGTCGCGTCTGGGTCGTGGGTGTATCGCAGCACTGATGGCGGAGTGACCTGGGCTGCGGTCCAGCAGCTGCCAGCGGTGGGCACCCGCAAGACCAGCATCGGCTCGGCGATCACGTGCGCAGCAGATCCGGCAGCGACATCGGCGACGCGTGCCTGCGTGATTGCAGGTGTCGACGGCGGCATCTGGCGTTCGACCGATGACGGCCAGTCCTGGACAGGCATCCCACTGGCGGCGACGGCCCCAGCCACCGCCTCCTTCGACAAGATCGCCTGCCCGACGCCCGCCCTGTGCGTCGTCGCCGGCGGCGATGACTCGCCTTCCAGCGCCATCGTCCGTGGCACGACGGTGAAGATGCTCGCCACTCCGGTGGGGATCGACAAGCGCTTCGCTGCCCTTGCCTGCGACGGCCCGACACGCTGCGTGTCCACGGGAGCGCAGGGCAACGTCAGCGTCATGACCCTCGATGCCGATCCTGCATGGGGTGCAGCCCATGCGCTGCGCCGCAACCCGCTGCAGGCAGGCATCGCCGTCAAAGCCCTGGCGTGCCCGGTGGTCAACACCTGCATCGGCCTCGACCTCGATGGGGGACTGCTCCGCACGGATGCGCTGGCTGATCCCGCTGCAACGTGGTCGATGCGTCCGGTGCAGCCCGTGATCAGTGCCCTGACCTGCATCACTGCCTCGTGCGTGGGAGTCGGCAAGGGCGCGGCCTGGTACACGAGCGCCGACCTGGGCTCGGCGTTCACGCGCGTCAATGAGGTCGCCGGCTTCGACCTGGCGGTGTGCTCGGGCGCCGTGAGCCCCGCGTGCCTCGCAGGAGGCAAGGAGAACATCGGACGCTCGATCACCGGCGGGACGCTGTGGACCCTGCCGATCGCTGACCGCGGCGCCTTCAATACCAAGGCCATGCGGTGCACGACGTCACTCGCCTGCTCCTTGTTCGGGCAGTTCGAGGTGCTGGCGACCAATGACATGGATGTGTTCCGACCGCGATTCGGCCCAGTGCAGTCAGCGGCTGGCTCGGAGTCGCAGACCTGCGTCACCGACACCGTGTGCGTCGCGGTGAACGAGTCCGTGGTCTTCACCACGTTCGACGGCGGGCGCACGCAGTGGAGCTCGAACCAGTTCCCCAAGGTGCGGCCCTCGGGCATCACCTGCCTGCCGGGCAGGACCGACCCCGTCACCTGCTTCGTGGCCAACAAGTTCAACATCCTCATCGGCACGATGCAGCAGGATCCTGCAACCGGGCTTCCGCACTGGCTGTGGCGCTACACGAATGCCGATGCCGACGAGGAGATCACGGCCATCGGGTGCAGCCCTGATGGGCGTCAGTGTGCAGCAGTGGGCAAGGCGGGCGAGATCCTGACCACTGCAGACGCAAGCCTGCTCAACTGGTCGCAGCAGACGATTCCCGCGAACGTCCCGGTCGATGAACTGCCTGATTACACGTCGATCGACTGCTCGGCGCCGGGCTTCTGCATGGCCGGTGGCAAGCACGGCGCCGCCTCGATCGTGACATCGACGCTCACCTTCTTCGCGGACTACTCGTACGACCAGATCGGTGACCTCCGGGCAGCACCCGGCGTCTCGGGCTTCGGCTGCGCGACGGTGAACCGCTGCATCGCTGTCGGCAGCACCGTGCTCCTGGGCCTGCGCAACCCGCCGGCTGCGACACCTGTTCGGTAGCGAGTCGAAGTCCTGCACTCGTCTGACCATCGCCGAGGTCTCCCGAATGGAGCGAGCATGACGGTACGCCGGAGGGCAGCAGGAGGTCACTGCCGACCTGCAGGTCAAGGGCGCCAAGGTCGAAGTGAGTCACGTGCGTCACGGGCCGAAGCGGCTCATGCCGAGCGCCGCGTAGCGGCGCTGGACGTGCGATGGACGCAGTGGAGAACTGCCACTGGGTGCAGGGGATTCTGCTAGTTTCGCGCGCATGATTCGTTCACATGCAGGTGCCTGGGTCCTCGGCATCACCCTTGTCCTCGGTGCAGGCAGCCTTGCTGCGTGCTCCTCGTCCACCACGACCAGCACCGACACCAGCGCTGCACCTGCAGCGGCGGAGACGGCCGCAGAAGAGATGGCTGCCGAGGCGTCCGGCGGCACCAGCTACTGCGATCCGCTCGCGGCGGCCTTCGAGGTCAAGCCCGCCTCAGGTGAAGTCGCCACCGACGCGCAGCTCGCTGACTTCGCTGCTGCCATGGAGCCCGCCGCAGCCGCTGCCGAGGCCGACGGCAACACGCAGCTCGCTGACCTGTTCACCCTGATCGCCAAGATCAATGCAGCGCCCGACTCGGTCACGGCCGAGGAGACCGGCCAGGCACTCTCCGAGACCTTCGCCGTCGCTGAAGAGGTCCAGGCTGCCTGCGGAGTCGACCTGCTGCAGTAGCTGCGCGTCACCGACCAACGCAGAGGCCCCGCGTCACCGCCTGATGGCGGGACGCGGGGCCTCTGCGTAGCTGCGTGCCGGGATTACGAAGCTGCAGGCTCCGGTGTGGCGCTGCTCGACTCAGTGATCTCCCAGTCGATGTTGCCCTGGTCATTGGTCTGCGTGGCCGTGACCACTGCCGTGGCGCCCGATGCGGTGTCGGTGACATCGCAGGTGAAGGTCGCGTTGGCCTTGGCCTCGATGCTCTCCGGGCAGGTCACCGTGTAGGTGCCGCCGAGCTGGTCGGTCAGGCCCTTGCTGATCGCGGCCTGGGCCTCTTCGGTGTTGAGTGTGGTGACGCTGCTGCAGGCCGCCAGCATGGCTGCAGACATGCAGACAGTCGCCACAGCGAGGGCACGACGGGTAGTGAACACACTTCCTCCAAGCTGGGCTGGTTCGAGGTCGATTCTCGACCCCGGTGCAGACCCTAGCGGTCTGGGGCGACTGGGGCACGGCGCTGCGGCAATCCGCAGCCAGGTCGCGTCAGTGATGCAGCGTTGGAACGCGGACCCGGCGAACGAGGTCGCCAAGGACGACGACACCACCATCGCGCGCGGTGATGTCTGCCGGACGCGCACGGCCTCGGCCCACTGAGCCGTAGAGCCTGACGGCCTCAGGGCGCAGGCGCGCTCACGACGCGATTGCGCCCTTGATCCTTGGC
>JAQTXL010000211.1 GCA_028688835.1 Candidatus Nanopelagicales bacterium
GGCCTGGTGGCCGAGCTGCCCGGGCCGCCCACGAGCATCCTGTTCCCGCACGGCAGCATCGCGATGCGCGCGCTGCCTGACGACCTGTCTGCTGCGGGCTGGACCGTGCACGAGGGCGTGGTGTACGAGACGTCGGTCGTGGAGCACGAGCCCGTGTCGACCGTACTGCTGCGCGACGAGCGCATCAGCGCGATCATCCTGCGCTCGCCCAGTGCGGCACGCGCTGTGCTCCAGCACTTCGGCACCGCGCCGAGTGCGCCTGTCGTCGTGTCGGGACCGACCACTGCGGCCGCTGCTGAGGCGCTGGGGTTCACGGTGGCGGCGATCAGTGAGAGCCCAGCGGCGGCGCACATGGCCGAGGCTGTCCGCGGGGTCATCACGGCCTAGCGGCACAGCGGCTGTGCACTGCAGTCGATGCCTCGGATCACGTCCACAGGCGCGCCGGACTCCCTGCAGTGCTCGTTCCTGGCCTGCAGCCTTGGCGCACCGAGAATCCGCTCGGTCGCACCAGGGAGGTCCCATGCACGACATCACCCTCACCGTCACCGGCAACGTCGTGAGCGACGTGTCGCTCCGCTTCAGCGCCTCGGGCGACCCCGTCGCCTCGTTCCGCATCGCGTGCACGCCACGCCGCTTCGATCGCGCGAGCGACCGCTGGGTCGACAGCGACACCCACTACTTCGGCGTCTCCTGCTGGCGCGACATGGCCCAGAACGTCGTGCAGTCCGTCACCAAGGGCATGCCGATCGTCGTGCACGGGCGCCTGCGCTCGCGCGAGGTGGAGCGTCCGTGCGGGGAGTCCAGCCACCGCATCCGCTACCAGGACATCGAGGCCAGGTCCGTGGGTCCCGACCTCTCGCGAGGCGTGGCGACCTTCACACGGGTCAAGCGCCAGTCGGTCGTCGAGAGCGAGGAGCGCCTGATCGCCGACCTCCAGGGCGCCGCGCTGGCCCTGGCCGAGATCGACGATCTGCCCGCCGGGGTCGACCCTGAGACCGGTGAGATCCACGAGGACTTCGGCCGGATCGCGGCCGATGAGATGG
The DNA here is from genome assembly GCA_028688835.1 of Candidatus Nanopelagicales bacterium. Taxonomy (GTDB): domain Bacteria; phylum Actinomycetota; class Actinomycetes; order S36-B12; family S36-B12; genus UBA11398. The sequence goes on from JAQTXL010000211.1 coordinate 1,044, forward strand.
AGTCGGTGCCTGCCGGCGCCTGATCCAGCGTCCCGAACTCAGCCATAACGCCCAGCCATTAGGCTCACGCGTTATGGCTGAGTTCATCTACACCCTGTCCAAGGCACGCAAGGCACACGGCGACAAGGTCATCCTCGACAACGTCACGCTGTCCTTCCTGCCGGGAGCCAAGATCGGTGTGGTGGGCCCCAACGGCGCCGGCAAGTCCAGCCTCCTGAAGATCATGGCCGGCCTCGACGACGTCTCCAACGGCGAGGCGATGCTCCACGAGGGCTTCACCGTCGGGTTCCTGCAGCAGGAGCCCAAGCTCGATGAGAGCAAGACGGTCCTGGAGAACGTGCAGGACGGAGTCTCGGAGATCAAGGGCATGATCGACCGCTTCAACGAGATCTCGGTCGAGCTCGCCAGCCCCGATGCCGACTACGACACCCTGCTCGCCGAGATGGGCCAGCTGCAGGAGGCCATCGACCACAAGAACGCCTGGGATCTCGACGCCCAGCTCGAGCAGGCGATGGATGCGCTGCGGTGCCCGGCACCCGACGCCGACATCAGCGTGCTGTCCGGCGGTGAGAAGCGCCGCGTGGCCCTGTGCCAGCTGCTGCTGCGCCAGCCTGACCTGCTGCTGCTCGACGAGCCCACCAACCACCTCGACGCCGAGAGCGTGCAGTGGCTCGAGCAGCACCTCGAGAAGTACCCCGGCACCGTCATCGCCATCACCCACGATCGCTACTTCCTCGACAACGTCGCCGAGTGGATCCTCGAGCTCGACCGCGGTCGCGCCTACCCCTATGAGGGCAACTACTCCACCTACCTCGAGACCAAGGCCGCCCGCCTCAAGGTCGAGGGGCAGAAGGACGTCAAGCTGCAGAAGCGCCTGACCGACGAGCTGCAGTGGGTGCGCTCCAACGCCAAGGCCCGCCAGACCAAGAGTCGCGCCCGACTCGACCGCTACGAGGAGATGGCCGCCGAGGCCGACAAGGCGCGCAAGCTCGACATGGAGGAGATCCAGATCCCGCCGGGCCCGCGCCTGGGCTCGGTCGTGGTCGAGGCGCAGGGCCTCACGAAGGCCTTCGATGATCGCATCCTCATCGACGACCTCTCGTTCACGCTGCCGCGCAACGGCATCGTCGGTGTCATCGGCCCCAACGGCGTCGGCAAGACCACGCTGTTCAAGATGATCGTCGACGCTGCGACCGGCGAGGGTGACGACGACTCCAAGCCCACCTCGGGCTCGCTCAAGGTCGGCGAGACGGTCAAGCTGTCGTACGTCGACCAGAACCGCGAGGGGCTCGACCCGAACAAGAACGTCTGGGAGGTCGTGTCCGACGGCCTCGACTGGATCAAGGTCGGCAATGTCGAGATGCCCTCGCGCGCCTATGTGTCGGTGTTCGGCTTCAAGGGCCCCGACCAGCAGAAGGCCGCGAAGGTGCTCTCCGGTGGTGAGCGCAACCGACTGAACCTGGCCCTGACGCTGAAGATGGGCGGCAACCTGCTGCTGCTCGATGAGCCCACCAACGACCTCGATGTCGAGACCCTGGGCTCACTGGAGAACGCGCTGCTCGAGTTCCCCGGCTGCGCCGTCATCACCTCGCACGATCGCTGGTTCCTCGACCGCATCGCGACGCACATCCTCGCCTACGAGGGCGACTCGCAGTGGTTCT
>JAQTXL010000066.1 GCA_028688835.1 Candidatus Nanopelagicales bacterium
GTCGTGGTCGGCGACATCCGGGGCAAGTCCCTGGAGGAGGTGCAGGCGGTGCTGGCCGACTACGCCGACTGCATCAGCTACCACGTGGGCATCTTCCCGGCCACGACCTCGGGCATCGACCCTGACCAGACGTTCTGCCTCGTCAATCTCGACGCCGACACCTACGAGGGCACGCTCGAGGCGCTCAGGTTCTTCTACCCGCGCATGACGCCCGGTGGCGCGATCCTCGTGCACGACTACTCGCAGCCGCACACCGTGGGCGTGAAGGTCGCGGTCGATGAGTACTTCGCCGGCAAGCCGGAGCCGGTGATCGAGCTCTGGGACTCGCAGGCCCTGGTGATCAAGGCCTGAGGTCTTCGGCACTCGGCACTCGGCTCTCGGCACTCGGCACTCGGCCTGCGTGCTCGCCGTCTCGTCTGGCGGTCGCGCTGACGAAGTTGGCGGGTATGTCCGGATTCGCCCGGTCGGGGGTCCTGCCGCTGCCGGGCTGCGGATGAGAGACTTGCCGACGTGACTGCGCAGATTCTCGATGGCAAGGCGACCGCGACCCGGATCAAGGCGGAGCTGCGCACCCGCGTCGACGCCCTGCGAGCCCAGGGGATCACCCCGGGGCTGGGCACAGTGCTCGTCGGCGACGACCCGGGCAGCCAGTCCTATGTCGGCGGCAAGCACAAGGACTGCCAGGAGGTCGGCATCGCCTCCATCCGCGTCGACCTGCCCGCCGACACCTCGCAGGCCGAGCTCGACGCCGAGATCCTGCGCCTGAACGCCGACCCGTCGGTCACCGGCTACATCGTCCAGCTGCCGCTGCCCAAGCACCTCGACACCAACCGCGTGCTCGAGCTCATGGACCCAATCAAGGACGCCGACGGCCTGCACCCCATGAACCTGGGCCGCCTGGTGCTGGGCGAGCAGGCGCCGCTGCCGTGCACGCCGCGTGGCATCGTCGAGCTGCTGCGCACCTACGGGGTCGCGCTCGACGGGGCGCATGTCGTCGTCGTCGGCCGTGGGGTGACCGTGGGTCGCCCGCTGGGCCTGCTGCTCACCCGTCGCTCCGAGAACTCCACCGTGACCCTGTGCCACACGGGCACCAAGGATGTCGCGCAGTACCTCCGCCAGGCCGACATCATCGTGGCGGCGGCTGGGGTTGCGCACCTCATCACCCCCGACATGGTGCGCCCGGGGGCCGCCGTGCTCGATGTCGGCATCACGCGCACCGAGGCTGGCCTCGTAGGCGATGTGCACCCCGGCGTCATGGACGTCGCAGCCTTCGTCGCGCCGATGCCCGGCGGGGTGGGTCCGATGACCCGCGCCATGCTCCTCATGAACGTCGTCGACACGGCTGAACGATTGTCACGCTGAATCCGTGATGTGGATGTGGACCCGATGACGAGCGTGCAGCGATGAGCCGACCCTTCGCGATCGTCGCCGTCTGCGCTGCCAATGTGTGCCGCTCGCCCCTGACGCGCGAGGTGCTGCGGCGCGAGCTGGCGCCGCTGGGCAGGCAGGTCACCGTCGCCTCGGCTGGCATCTACGCCCACGACGGCGACCCGATGTGCGAGCAGGCCGCCGCGTTCGCGCACTGCCAGGCCACGGTGCAGCAGTCGAGCCAGGTCACCGCGCAACTGCTCGCCGATGCCGATCTCGTGCTTACCGCCGACACCGCGCAGCGGGCCTGGCTGGCCCGGCTGCTGCCGTCGAGCAGGGCGCGCACCTTCACGATGCTCCAGGCCGTCGGCCTGGCCACGCAGCTTACGCGCACCCTCGACGAGGGGGGCCTTCCGCTCTTCGCGCCTCGGCTGCCCTTCGACCAGGTCGATCGGCTGCGCTGGTTCGTCACCGAGATGCACGAGTCGCGCGGCATCGTCGAGGTCAGCGACCCGCTCGACATCGACGACATGCACGCCGAGCCCGACCACACCTCGACCTTCCGCATCGTCGAGCAGGCGTCAATCCAGCTCGGGCGGTCGCTGGTGGGCTGCGCCCAGCCGGCGCATGAGAGCCTCGCCGGCGCAGTCCGGGTCGGGTCGTGAGGTGACGGCGCTCATCTGGATCATCGGCTCCCTGCTCGTCGTCGCGATCGCCGTCATCATGATCGTGCTGCTGCGCCGCCACGACTCCGAGCCTCGGCCGCCAGCACTGCCACGCGCCAATCTCCCCGTGAAGTTCCTCGGGCGCATCGTCTACGGCGCCAATGCCGATGCGCACCTGCGCCTGACCCTCGACCGCCGCAACTTCCAGTCGGCCTCATTCGTGCAGATCAACGACCGGCTCCGGGTGTTCACCGGCGCCCGCACGCCGCTCGTGCTGCTCGTCACCGGTGCGCACCAGTCCAAGGACCCGGCCAAGGTCGCAGCCATGCTCGCCGTCACCCTGGCCAGGGCAGGTGAGTCGGTGCTCGTCGTCGACAGTGACCTTCGCTCGGCGACGGTCGAGGAGGTGCTGGGCATCGAGGACGCCGTCGGGCTGTCCGACGTGCTCGCCGGCGTGCACACCCTCGAGGAGGCGATGGTGCCGTGGGCCCGTGGCCTCGTGCAGGTGCTGCCCAACGGCATGATGGCGCCCGACCCCACCTCGCTGCTCGAGTCCGACCAGTGGCGGATGTTCGTCGATCGCCTGCGGGAGCGGTACTCGGCGGTCATCGTGCACGGCTCGCCGGTGCTCGCATCCGCGGACGCGGCGAAGGTCGCGGGCATCGCGGATGCTGTGCTGCTCGTGACGCACGAGGAGCAGGTGGCGCTGGAGGACCTCGCGGCGAGCGTCGATCTGCTCGTGGCCGCGGGCATTCCGGCCCTCACCTATGTGACGGTCTGAGCCGCGTTTCGGGCGTGTCAACGGGCGGTCTGACGCGGCTGTGCGTCCCGTCGATGCAGGGCCCCATGGCCTAGAGTGGGGCGCTCCACGACGGTTGAGAAGAGGGTCAGGTGAGCGATCGCCGCATCGCGATCTTCGGCCTGGGCTATGTCGGCCTGCCGCTGATCCGCGCCTGCCTCGCCGCCGGTCACGACGTCATCGGCTTCGACGTCAGCCGCGATGTCGTCACGCGCCTGCTCTCGGGCCAGTCGCATGTCGACGATGTCTCCGATGCGGAGGTCAAGTCGTGGCAGGAGCGTGGCTTCCAGGCCACGTCGCGCACCCGCGACCTCGTCGACGTCGACGTCTACGTCATCTGCGTGCCCACCCCGCTGGCGGCTGACAGCAGCCCCGACCTGGGCGCGGTGATCGCCGCCACCACCGACATCGCTGGGCATCTCGACCTCGCGCGAAGGCCGCTGGTGATCCTGGAGTCGACCACCTACCCGGGCACCACCGAGGAGATCGTCAAGCCGATCCTCGAGACCTCGGGCGGCGTGGCCGGCGTCGACTTCGCCCTGGCCTTCAGCCCCGAGCGCATCGACCCCGGCAACAAGGTGTGGAGCTTCGAGAACACGCCCAAGGTCGTCGGCGGGCTCACCGAGTCATGCGCCGACCAGGCGGCGGCGTTCTACTCGACCATCACCAGTGAGGTCGTGCGCACCAAGGGGCTCAAGGAGGCCGAGATGGCCAAGCTCCTGGAGAACACCTACCGGCATGTGAACATCGCTTTGGTCAACGAGCTGGCCAAGATCAGCGACCTGCTCGGCATCGACATCTGGGACGTCATCGCTGCGGCCGAGACCAAGCCCTATGGCTTCCAGGCCTTCCGCCCCGGCCCGGGCGTCGGCGGGCACTGCATCCCGATCGACCCGAACTACCTCGGTCACCGCGTGCGCACCGAGCTCGGCCAGAGCGTCCGGTTCATCGAGCTGGCGCAGGAGATCAACGCGAGCATGCCGGAGTACGTCGTCGATCGAGTGGAGCACCTGCTGGGCAGCCACGAGGTGCCACTTGCCGGTGCCGAGGTGCTCCTGCTCGGCGTGACCTACAAGCCGAACATCGCCGACCTGCGCGAGAGCCCCTCCTATGACGTCGTCCGCGGGCTGCGTGCTCGCGGCGCCAGCGTGGTGTTCCACGACTCCTACGTCGACTCGTGGCTGGTCGACGGCACTGAGGTCGCCAAGGCGACCGACCTGCGCGCGGCCGCTGCGCATGCATCGTGCACAGTGCTGCTGCAGTCGCACGACGAGTACCTGCAGGCCGATGCCCTCGTCGACAGCACGCTGCTGCTCGACACCCAGGGCCGGCTGCGCTCGGCGCGCGGCCTGAACGGGACCCGATGGACCACGATGTAGCGCAGTCCCCGACTCGGGTGTCGACCCTGTTCGCCGTGCGCACGGCGCTGGCACTGCTGACGCCCAAGGACCGCCGGCGCTATGTGCTCGTGGTGCTCGCGCAGATGGCGACCTCGGTGCTCGACCTGCTCGGCGTGCTGCTCCTGGGCGTCGTCGGCATTCTGGGCACGGCGGCGATCCAGGGCACCGGCATCCCGGAGAGCCTCATGCCGGTGGCCGAACGGCTCGGCGTCGAGGACGTCCAGGTCGTGACCCTCGCGGCGGTGTGCTCGGCGATCGCGGCCGGCCTGCTGCTGACCAAGAGCCTGCTGTCAGCGCTGCTCATGCGCACGATCTTCCGGTTCCTCGGTGCACGGCAGGGCGATGTCGCCTCGCGACTGGCGGGCCGGCTGCTGTCGCAGCCGCTGCTCGCGCTCGAGAGCCGCTCAAGTCAGGAGCTCACGTTCTCGATCTCGTCGGGCGTGAGCGTGCTCATCATCTCGATGCTGGGCTCGCTGGCGATCTTCCTCAGCGAGGTCGCCCTGCTGGCGCTGCTGTTCATCGCGCTGGTGATCCTCGACCCGGTGGTGACGATCGCCGCCTCGGTGTTCTTCGCCGCAGTGGGCTACCTCATCCACCTGGGCCTGGGCTCGTGGGCCGAGCGCGTCGGCTCGGTCATCGGCGAGACCGCCGTGCTCGGGCAGCAGCGGCTGCAGGAGGCCATGGTCGCCTATCGCGAGATCTTCGTGCTCGGCCGCCGCGCCAACTACATCGATGCCGTGTCGTCGCTGTGGGTGCGCGCCGGCAAGGCCGTCGGCGAGCAGCTGTTCCTCATGCAGGTGCCCAAGATCGCCTACGAGACCGCACTCGTGCTCGGCGGCATCGCGCTCGTTGCCTGGCAGTTCTCGAGCTCGGGCACGGTCGAGGCGGTGACCACCGTCGTGGTGTTCATCGCGGCCGGTTCGCGCGTGCTGCCATCGATGCTGCGCATCAACACCCTGGTGCTCGGCATCCGCGCAGGTGTAGGCCAGGCGGGCATCGTCTTCCCGATCATCCGCGAGCTCGAGGACTCGGCGAGCACCTCCTTCCCGGTGGGCACCGCGCAGTCGGTCGATGCCCTGCATGCCCGCGACTACACGGGCTTCACGCCGTCCGTCGAGCTCGCCGACGTGACGGTCACCTACCCGAAGGCCGGTGCACCGGCGCTGCGCGATGTCACCCTGCACATCGAGCCCGGCGCGCGCGTGGCGATCGTCGGGTCCACGGGCGCTGGCAAGTCGACGCTGGCCGACATCATCCTGGGCGTGATCGCGCCCGAGCAGGGGAGCATCGCCATCTCCGGACGCGACCCGCATGACGTGATCAGCACCTGGCCCGGCTGCATCGGCTATGTGCCCCAGAACGTCGCGATGGTCAACGGCACCGTGCGCGAGAACGTCGCCCTGGGCCTGGGGCCTGAGGCGATCGACGACGACCAGGTCTGGGACGCCCTCGAGCAGGCGCGCCTCGCGGACTTCCTGCGCCAGCAGCGCGACGGCATCGACACCCTGGTCGGCGAGCGCGGGGTGCGCCTCAGCGGCGGGCAGCGACAGCGGCTCGGGCTGGCCCGCGCGCTCTACTCGGCACCGCGGCTGCTCGTGCTCGACGAGGCCACCAGCGCCCTCGACGCCGAGACCGAGAGCCTCATCGGCGAGGCCCTGCGTGCCCTCTCCCGCGAGGTCACCACCATCACGATCGCCCATCGGCTCGCGACCGTGCGCGATGCCGACCTCATCGTGTTCCTGGTCGATGGGCTGCTGCGCGACCAGGGCACCTTCGACGAAGTGCGCGGCCGCAATCCCGCCTTCGACCGCCAGGCCTCGCTGTCGGGCATCGAGGCCTGAGTCGCATGCACATGCACGCGGCCACCCCACCGGTGCTGCTCGTGGTCTTCAACCGGCCGGAGCAGACCCGGCTCACCATCGAGGCGCTGCTGCGCGAGCGTCCGGCACGTGTCTACGTCAGCGGCGACGGCCCACGCGCGCACGTGCCGACCGACGCCGAGCAGGTCGCCGCAGTCTGGGCGGTCATCGCCGCAGCGCCCTGGCAGTGCGAGGTCGTGACCAACCCATTCCCGGAGAACCTCGGGCTGGCCCGGGCGGTGCGCGGGGGCCTCGACTGGTTCTTCGCCGCAGAGGAGCGCGGGGTCATCGTCGAGGACGACGTCGAGCTCGGGGTCGGCGCACTCGCGCTGGCGGCGCACCTCCTCGACGACGGCGCACGTGATAGGCGCATCGGGTCGATCAGCCTGTTCAACACGATCGGCCTCGACCACGTGTCCGAGCCGGCCGCGTCCTACCGACGCTCGATGTTCTCGTCCTCACAGGGCTGGGGCACCTACGCCTCGGCCTGGCAGGCCTCGCCGCGCACGCTGCGCGACTGGCGCGAGTGGCTGCCGGTCGCGCACCTGCGCGCCCTGGGCGGGTGGGCCTTCGCCAGCCGCTGGAGCGACATCCTCGACTCCGACGCGCACGAGCAGTCGGCCACCTGGGACTTCACCTGGCAGGCAGCGCTGTGGGCGGCGGGGCTGGACACGCTGGTCGCCAATCGCAACCTGGTGCGCAACAGCGGCTTCACCGAGACCGCGACCTTCTCCTTCGGCGAGCCCGACTGGTGGCCCACGGCCTTCGAGCAGTGGGCCGAGCCGCTCGTGCGCCCGACATCGCCCGCGCGCGATGCGCGTGCCGATGCGTGGGAGGGCAGGCAGCGCTACGGGGTCTCCTCGTCCGCTGCGCTGCGCAGCTCACTGGCCCGCAGGGTGCCCGGCCTCGCGTCGGCCTACCGCGCGCGCCGCTACGGCGCCTGAACCGCGCTCGAGCGCACGAGGGGCGCTAGTCGGTGCGGGCGCGATAGGCCTCGGCGGTGATGCGAGCCGTCCGTGACCAGGTGTGCGCGGCCGCGATGGCCAGGCCTGCTGCGCGGGCAGCATCGGCCGTCGCCGGGTCGAGCAGCTGCTCGATCTCGTGCGCCAGGGCGTGGCTGTCGCCTGCGGTGAAGGAGCGAGCCGCCGTGCCGCCGGTCTCGCGGAAGACCGGGATGTCGCTGGCCACCACCGGGCAGCCGGCCGCGAAGGCCTCGAGCAGCGGCAGCCCGAAGCCCTCCATCGTCGAGGGGAGCGCCAGGGCGACGGCCCGCTGGTAGAGGCGGGCCAGTGCCGTGTCGTCAGGAGTCGAGGCGACCACGCGGTTCGCTGGGATGGCGGTCGTGATGGCCGCGCGCTCGGCGTCGCTCAGTGCCGGGCCAGCCACCGCCAGGCCCACGTCGAGCCCGCGTGCGCGCAGCTCCTGCACGGCGGCCAGGGCCAGGTCGAAGCGCTTGTAGCCGCCGCGCGTGCCGACGAACAGCACGTAGGGGAACGGGAGGTCGCCGGGCAGAGTCGTCTGGTCGGACCCGTCAGACGGCGCGAAGGCGCGGGCGTCGACGGCGAGCGGGGTGACCACGACGCGGTCGGCGAGTTCGGGCGCTCGCTCGACCAGCAGGTCGGCCGTTGCCTGCGAGATGGCCAGCACCAGGTCGGCACGCCGCGCGAGTGCGAGCTTGCCCTGATGCGGGCCAGTGGTGGTGTCCAGGCCCAGCTGCTCGGGGATCATGTCGTAGACCGTCATCGCGAGGCGCCGGGCTCGCGCGACATCGGACGCCATCGGCCTGAAGTAGGTGGCGTGCAGCCAGTCGAAGTCACCACGGCCAGCAGCCCCGGAGCCACCGGCGCGGTAGCGCAGGAAGGCGTCCTTGAGCGCGGTGCCCTGGTTGAGCAGGCGCGGGACGCCCCTGGGTGCCGGGCGCAGCCCCGGCATCGGTGCAGCCACGTGCTGCACGGCAGCCGCGAGGTGGACATTGCTGCTGCGCTCGAACAGCAGCGACGGCTCGACACCGAGCTCAGGCTCGTCACTGAAGGCCCGCACCAGCTCGGCGTAGTACCGGCTGATGCCGCCGCGCGCCTGGCGCACGAAGATCTCGCGGTCGTAGGCGACGCGGAGCAGTTGAGCGCTCATCGCCGGCCCGCTGCCTCAGTGCTGCCGCTGGTGGTCATGGGCGGACCCGGCTCAGGTGCCGCCGCAGCAGGTAGAGGGGCCGCAGCACCGCGATGTAGAGCGCGTAGTGGCCCAGCAGGAACTCCGCGATCCGGTGCTGGCGGCTGGGCGCCTGCTGCGCGCTCATGCGTGCACCGCGTTCGTGCGCAGCTCGTCGGTCGTGCTCTGGAGTCGATCGCGCAGCGTCGATGCGATCGGCAGGGCCGCTGCACCATCAGCGAGTGCGGCCAGCCAGGCACGCTGGGAGGACATCTGCGCACCCGCGTCGTCAGGCTGCGGGGGTGCGCCATCGGGCATCAGGCAGGCCGTGCGGAAGGCGAGCAGGGCGCGATGCTGGGCCCGCGTCGCCCGCTTGGTGAGCAGGGTGCCCATCCACACGCGCTCGGCAGCTGCGCGCGCGCTGCGCAGCACCGCGAGATCCCACAGCAGCGCCGGTCGTGGCTCGCTGTCGGCTGCGCGCCGGTCGGCCGCGTGTCCCTGGGTCACGAGCTGGTTGGCGAAGGCCAGTTCGTGCACGAGCAGCCGCACGAACAGCGAGGCGGTGTCGGCGTCATCGGCGCCCGGCGTGCTCACTTCGGGCAGTGAGAACCTGCGCGGCTTGTTGCGGTAGGCGAACAGCTCCTCGTCGAGGTAGGAGACGCGCGCCCCGGAGCGCAGCACGTTCGCGATGAACAGGTTGTCCATGTTGTCGCGGAACTCGTTGAAGCGCACGGCGGGGTAGAGGTCGTGCAGCAGCTCGGCGCGCCAGATGCCGAAGGAGATCGGGAACGGGTTGCGGAAGGCCAGGTAGGCCTCGTAGTTGGCCAGCGGCTCTCGGGCGTTGGTGTACACCGCGCGCGGATCGGCGGTGATGGGCCCCTGTGGGCGCCCCGACATGCTCACGAAGCTGCCGGCGCAGTAGGCCAGGTCCGACGCCTCGGCCTGCTGCAGCGCATGCAGGCGCGCGATGTAGTGCGGATCCCAGACGTCGTCATCGTTGACGATCATGCACAACGGAGAGTTGTGGAGCTCGGTCAGCGCCTTGATCGCCTCCTCCGGCCCGCGTCGCTCGGAGTCGACGTGCACGGTGATGCGCGCGTCGGCCGCCGCACGTGTGCGGCAGTACTCGACGGTGCCGTCGGTGCTCTGGTTGTCGAGGATCACGAGGGCCAGATCGCGATGTGTCTGCTGCAGCAGGCTGGCCATCGCCTCCTCGATCAGGGGCGTGCCCGTGCGGGCGTTCCTGAGCGCGAGGCTGTTGAAGGTCGGCATGAGCAGGGACACCTGCGCCGCGGCCATGCGCCTAACGTAGCGGTCGGCGCGAAGGCCTAGTCTGCAGCCATGATCGACGGGAAGCGTGTCGTGTACGCGTACAACGCGTTCTACCAGGGCCGTGAGGACTTCGGCCCGACGTCGAGCTGGGAGATCACGTGGGGCAACTCGCTCGAGCACTTCTTCGGTCCCGAGCTGGTGCGCTTCAACCCCGATGCCTTCGGCCCTGACTCCAACGCGGAGAGCGATGCCGCGCTGCTCGAGCTCGTGCGCGAGCACGACACCGAGCTGCTCGTCATGATCTCGCACGTGGGTGCAGGCTGGACCCGAGCATTCATCTCCAAGCCCACGCTCGCAGCGCTGCGCAGCCAGGGCATCAAGGTCGTGTCGATCTGGGGCGACATCCAGCATGCCTCCGAGCGCGTGTCCGTGCGTGCCCTGAACCCGCAGGTCGACCTGAACGTCTGCACCGCATCCAGTGGCGCCGCGGCGCGTCTTGCGGGTGACAACCCGGTCCTGTACTCGTGGGTGCCCATCTCCGACGCGAAGGTCGAGCCCTGCGACTGCGGGGCGATGGTGTCGCTTGCCGGCTCGCTCAAGCTCAATCGCCAGCGCACGGTGCAGTACCTGCAGGACCACGGCGTGCGCGTGCATGCAGGCGGCGGCGAGGGCACCGGCGCCCTGACCCGCGAGGGCTACCTGCGCATGCTCGCGCATCCGATGACCCTCGGCTTCGCCAACACCGGCTTCGAGGCCGTCACCAACGCCCGCACGTTCGAGGCGCTCACGCAGGGCGCCGTGCTCCTCGAGGCGTGGGGCACCGAGACGGCCAAGATCCTGCGTCCCTACGACGACTACGTGCCGTGGCACTCGCATGAGGACCTGCTGCGCAAGGTCACCGCGCTCACGGCCGACCCCGACGAGCTGGCGCGCATCTCGGCCAACGGGCAGCAGGTCGTGTCGCGGTTCACCGACGACGCGCTGTGGAACCGGGTGCTCAACCGCATCGGGCTGGGCACCGGCGCGGGCGAGTTCGCGTTCGTGCACCCCGTCGACTGGACCACCTACCAGGGGCGCGGCCGCTGGGCTGCGAGCCTGCGCGATCAGGCGCTGAGCGAGCCCAGGCTTGACCGGTCCGTGACCTTCACGCAGCGCGCCTGGCACAAGGGCATCTGGGAGCTGGGCAAGGCCAAGCGACTGGCCAAGAAGGTGCTGCAGCGGCCCTGAACGC
>JAQTXL010000067.1 GCA_028688835.1 Candidatus Nanopelagicales bacterium
TTCTCCCTCCTTCCGCGCACTGAGGGCCGCCTGCGCACCCTCGACCTCCTGACCGCGCTCGTCTTCGCGGTCATCGGCGTCGTCACCCTGGTCGTCCTGCCGCGCCTGCACCGGGACTGGGGCCTGGACGTCCTCATCAGCCTGTTCGTCCTCATCGGCTTCGCCGGCGGGTTCGTCGTCAAGGACGCCCAGGGTCAGGTGCTCATCGGCCTGGGCTACATGATGATCGCGGTCTACGCCGCCCACTTCCGTCCCTGGCGGCGCTTCATCGGCCACCTGGTGTCCATCGCCGTCGCCTACTCGCTGGCCACTGCGCTCAATCCGATGCTGCCCGACCCGATCGAGGTGGTCGTGGTCGTCACCGTGATCGCGGGGGTCTCCCTGACGGTGGCCTACCAGGCCGAGCGGCTGCGCCAGAGCGCCTACAGCGATCCCCTGACGCAGGCACTGAACAGACGCGGCCTCGACCTCCTGGCACCGCCGCTCGCCTCGACGGCCTGGCGTGCCGGCGTTCCGGTGACGGTGGGCACCTTCGACCTCAATGCCTTCAAGCGCTACAACGACGAGCACGGGCATGCTGCGGGCGATGCGCTGCTCGTCGACGTCGCACAGCACTGGCGTTCCCAGCTGCGCAGCAACGACCTCATCGCCAGGACCGGCGGTGACGAGTTCGTCGTCGTGCTGCCAGGGGCCGATGCGGACGAGGCTCGCGCACTCACAGCACGCATCGCGGCCGGCAGCTCCGCATCATGGGCGATGGGCCTGGCCGCATGGGATCCGGATCACCAGATGGATGCGTCGCTCGCACGTGCAGACGCCCTCATGTACGAGGCGAAGCGCACGACGCGACAGCTGTAGTCGACACGTGCTCCGTGGCCCGTCGCGCTGCGGGCCACAGCAGGAGCCTCACTGCACCATCGGGCTGGCCGCTGCTGCCGCCAGAGCAGCGGCGGCATCCGGGGCCTCCGGGTTCGAGTAGCGCGGCACGAGCCGCTTGCTCGCGCGCTGCTGCTCGAGGATCGTGACCAGTGCGTCGATGGGGGCGGCCGGATCACTCGCGCGGTTCGCGCGCTCCTGCGGGTCGAGCGTGAGGTTGTAGGCCTCGAGATCGGTGACTCCTGCAGGGTTGTCGAGCTCGTAGTAGCGGCTGAGCTTCCAGAGCTCGCTGCTGCCATCGGCGCCTGCGCTGAGCGTCGTGATCACCGTCTCGACACAGCCCGGGCCGGTGACGGGGTCGAAGGCCACGCGCGTGGCCTGGTTGACCTGGTGCGGCCCCTGGCTGATCTGGTCCTCAGTCATGAAGTACACGGGACTGTCGAGCGCAGTCGCAGCCGCAGGGTCGCGCACCACCGCGCTGAGATCGCGTCCGGGGAGCGGGTGCGCCTCGATGTGCCGCTGCGCGACCACGGACAGCAGACTGTCGTCGGAGGCGCCCGCGAGGCCGAGCAGCGTCGGCAGGAGGTCGACGTGGCTCGTCGGCAGCGTCACCCCAGCCGGATCGTGCTCGATGCCGGGACCGCGGATGATCATCGGCACGCGGATCGCCTCGTCGAAGGCGTTGTACCACTTCTGCTGCATGCCTCCGTGCGCGCCGATGAGGTCGCCGTGATCCGATGTGAAGACCACCACAGTGCTCTCGGCGAGGCCGGCAGCATCGAGGGCGTCCAGCACGGACAGGATCGCGGCATCCACGAGCTTGTGCAGGTACATGTAGAGGCGTCGGTAGTCGTTGTCGAGCGCGATGGGGAATGCCATCCGCGGCCAGGTCTGCGACCACTGGCGCTGCACGTCCGGTCGACCGTCGAAGGAGTCCGACTGCGACGGCGCCTCGGGTATGTCCGGCACGGTCGCATCGGGATGCGGGAACTGCAGGAGGTCCCAGGCCGGACCCGCGAAGGTGATGTCGTGCGGATTGACGAAGGACGCGACTGCGAGCCACGGCCGAGGATCGTCATCCTCGGTGAGCTGAAGGAACATGTCGGTCACCTGGTCGCGATAGACAGCGTCCTTGACCACGCCGGTGTCCGCACGGTCGGCTCCATGGGGCTCACGGCCGATCCAGCCCGTGAAGCCGAAGGGGTCGAGCCGATCGGTGCGCTGGTAGAGCTCGACCATCTCCTGCAGCACGGCGCCCATCGCATCGTTGGCCTTGAGGCCCTCATGGGTGCCCGGCTCCGCGAGGTCGGCATGGGAGATGTGCCACTTGCCGCGGTAGTAGGTGCGGTAGCCGGCCGCCTGGAGCCAGTGGCCCATCGTCGGCACGACGTCGGGATCCAGCCACTGCATCTGCGGGTCATCAGCATGCTTGGCCAGCCCATCGGTCGAGCGCACGCCGTGCAGCGACGGGTAGTGGCCGGTGAAGAGCGTGGCCCGGCTCGGGGCGCACGCGGTCGCACCCGTGTAGTGACGATGGAACTGCAGGCCCTCGTCGATCAGTCGCTGGCGCGCCGGCAGCTGGGTGCGCCGGAACTCGGCCAGCGCCTCGTCCTCATAGGGAACGGGGTACCGCTCCTGGTCGGTCATGATGAGCAGGATGTTGGGGCGCTGCTGGGTCATGCGGGCATGATGCCAAAGAAGACAGCGCCGCGAAAGCACCCCGGGACTCCGCGCAGGTGAACTCGCGCCGTCGTCAGGGCAGCGCGCGGATGATGTCCTCGACTCGGTCCTTGGCATCGCCGAAGAGCATCGCCGAGTTGTCATTGAAGAACAGCGGGTTCTGCACGCCCGCATAGCCAGAGGCCATCGATCGCTTGAACACGATGACGTCGTCGGACTGCCACACGCGCAGCACCGGCATGCCCGCGATGGGGCTGCCCGGGTCCGTCTCGGCTGCGGGGTTCACGGTGTCATTGGCCCCGATGACCAGCACCACCTCGGTGCCTGCGAAGTCGCCGTTGATCTCATCCATCTCCAGGACGATGTCGTAGGGGACCTTCGCCTCGGCGAGCAGCACGTTCATGTGCCCGGGAAGTCGACCGGCCACCGGGTGGATGGCGAATCGCACCGAGGTGCCGTGCTCGCGAAGCCGGCGCGTGAGCTCAGCAACGCCGTACTGCGCCTGGGCGACAGCCATGCCGTACCCGGGAGCGATGATCACGGAATCGGCCTCCCACAGCAGCTCCGCCACCTGCTCGGCACTGGTCTCGCGGTGCTCGCCGTAGTCACGGTCATCCGCCGGTCCGGCCTCGATGCCGAAGCCACCCGAGATCACCGAGAGGAAGGAGCGGTTCATCGCCCGGCACATGATGTACGAGAGGTAGGCACCCGAAGCGCCGACGAGAGCTCCCGTGACGATGAGCAGGTCGTTGTCGAGCAGGAAGCCCGAGGCCGCAGCTGCCCAGCCGGAGTAGCTGTTGAGCATCGACACGACCACGGGCATGTCTCCGCCGCCGATGGACGCGACGAGGTGCCATCCCAGTGCGAGTGCGACAAGCGTCACTGCGACCAGCAGCCACACCTGCGGCGACCAGAAGAACCAGACGGTGAGCACGACGATCGTCGCGAGCGCCCCGAGGTTCAGGATGGTCTTGCCGGGCAGGGTCATCGGGTTCGACTTCAGGCGTCCCGAGAGCTTGCCGTAGGCCACGATCGATCCGGTGAACGTCACTGCGCCGATCACCACGCCGATGAAGACCTCGACGTGATGGATTCCGAGGGTGCCGAGGGCCTCGAGCTCCGCCGTCTCCGCGGGGTCGCCGCCCCCCTCGACGAGGAGGTAGCCGCTCCAGCCGACGAGGACCGCCGCGAGTCCCACGAACGAATGCAGCAGGGCGATGAGCTCCGGCATGCCCGTCATCTCCACCACGCGCGCACGCCAGATGCCGATCGCGCCACCGGCCACCATCGCGACCCCGATGAGGATCAGGCCGACGGTCTCGATCTGCCGGTCGATCGCCAGCGCAACCGTGGCGGCGAGTGCGATGGCCATGCCCGCCATGCCGTAGGCGTTGCCCGCCTTCGCCGTCTCATGCTTCGACAGTGACGCAAGGGCGAAGATGAACAGCAGGGCAGCGACGAGGTAGGCGGCCTGGGCGATTGATTCGATGGTCATCAGGCGTCAACTCTTCGAGAACATCGACAGCATGCGGCGGGTCACGGCGAAACCGCCGAACACGTTGACGCTCGCCAGCAGGATGGCGACGAAGGCGATCACCGTGATCGCGGGCACGCCCTGGCCGATCTGCAGGAGGGCGCCGACCACGATGATCCCCGAGATCGCGTTCGTCACGGACATCAGCGGTGTGTGCAGTGCATGGTGGACACTGCCGATCACGTAGTAGCCGATCACGATGGCGAGCGCGAACACGGTGAGGTGCACGCGCAGGGCGGCGGGCGACGCCGCGACCAGCAGCAGGAGCACCACGGAAGCGACGCTCACGCGCAGGAAGCGGCGCCGCGTCGAGACGACCCGCTTGGCCTGCACCGGGGCAGCAGCGGTGGGGGCCGGTGCAGCCGCCGCAGCCGACACCTGCACAGGTGGCGGCGGCCAGGTCACCTCGCCATCGCGAGTGACCGTGATGCTGCGCTGCACGACGTCGTCCCAGTCGAGTTCGAGGATGCCGTCCTTGCCCGGCGTCATGAGCGTCACCAGGTTGACCAGGTTGGTGCCGAAGAACTGCGACGCCTGCGACGCCATCCTGCCCGGCAGGTCGGTGTAGCCGATGATCGTGACGCCATTGGGCGTGACGACCACCTCGCCTGGCACCGAGCCCTCGACATTGCCACCGCTCGCTGCGGCCATGTCGACAACGACGCTGCCGCGCCTCATGCCTGCCACCATCGGGGCCGTGACCAATCGCGGCGCGGGCCTGCCCGGGATGAGCGCAGTGGTGATGAGGATGTCGGTGTCAGGCAGCTGCTGCGCATAGAGCGCTGCGGCACGCGCGTTGTAGTCCTGCGACATCTCCTTGGCATATCCCGTGGCCGAGACCTCGGTGTCGGCCGATGCGACCGCCAGGTACTCGCCTCCGAGGGACTCGACCTGGTCGGCGACCTCTGGCCGAGGGTCGGTCGCGCAGACGATGGCGCCCATGCCTCCGGCAGTCCCGATGGCTGCGAGCCCGGCGACGCCGACGCCGGCGACGAGGACCTTCGCCGGTGGGACCTTGCCCGCCGCCGTGACCTGCCCGGTGAAGAAGCGCCCGAAGGCATTGGCCGCCTCGATCACCGCGCGGTACCCGGCGATGTTCGCCATCGAACTCAGCACGTCGAGCGACTGTGCGCGCGAGATGCGCGGCACCGCATCCATCGCGAGGGCCGTGATGCCGCGGTGGGCCAGGTCGTCCAGCAGCGCCGGATTCGACGCCGGGCCGAGGATCGAGATCAGCGTGGTGCCTGAGCGCATCGCATCGAGCTGCTGGACGGAGGGCGCGTTGATCCCCATGACGATGTCGGCGCCCGCAGCGACGCCGATCTCCGCTCCTGCCCCGGCATACGCCTCGTCGGTGAAGTGCGCAGCAGCTCCGGCATCCGCATCGACGATGACGGCGTAGCCGAGGGCGATGAGCCTTGCGACAGTTGACGGAGTGGCGCTGACCCGCGACTCACCCGCAGCGGCCTCCTTGAGCACTCCGATGATCACTCAGCACTCCAGACGGACACTGTCGTTCGGTGGGATCTCGCCCTGCGCTCCTGAATGTATCGCCGTACCGAGCACCGTCGGCTGCTGGCCCGCGTGACTTCAAGCACGCGCACGACTAAGCGGACTCGCCCGCGCGCTCGATGATCACGATGGGGATCACGCGGTGATCGGCCGCGCGCTGCTCATAGCGGGGCAGGCCTGGCACGGCAGTGGTCATGAGGCGGATCAGCCGATCGCGCTCTTCGCCCGGCTCGACCGTGCGCGCCACGGCCGCGTAGCGGTCACCGCGGTACTCCACCGTGATGTTCGGGTCAGCATCGAGGTTCTGGTACCACTGCGGATGCGTGGGCAGCCCGCCCATCGAGCCGACGACGACGAGGCGATCGCCGTCGGGCTGCACGGCAACCGGCGTGGTGCGCAGCTCTCCTGAGACGCGGCCCCTGATCGTGAGCAGGACCAGCGGCATGCCGTCGGACTCGTAGACGCCGTCCTCGCGGTAGCGCTGCGTGATCTGTCGATTGATCTCGCGAATGTCGACTTGCACTGGTCGCTCGGTCACGTGACTGCTCCTTCGTCGGCCGATCTGTGGCGTCGACCTGTGGCAGCGTAACGGCGCTCGCGCCAGTTGCCCCATCCGCACGGTGACCTTCGCGCTGGTGCTCGATCAGGGCGCCGTGGGCGGTCCGTTGTAGAGCTTGGGCTGCACCGGCGAGGCGACCCCGACGAAGACGACGATCCCGTCGCCACCCGGATTGCCGCCCACGGTGTCGATGGCGCCACTCGGCTTCCAGTTGTTCGTCACCCACAGGTTGCCGGCGACGTCCACCTGTGCCGCGGTCTCGCGCATGAGCGGCTTGAGCACGCGGGGGCCACTCGTGCCGTAGAGCAGCGCACCGGAGCGCAGCCGCACGGGATCACCGCCGGACGGGAGCGTGAAGCCGGTCGATGGCGTCATCGCATCGCCGATGCGCATCCCTGCTGGGCAGGTTCCTGCGACTGCTCCGCACAGGCGCGACACCCCGTACTTCACGTCTGCCTGGGTAACCCCACCGAAGTTGGCGACCCAGACACTGCTCGACGAGTCCACCGTCACTCCCCACGGCCCGTTGACCCCAGCACCAGTGAAGCGGCCGAGCGGGGTGCCAGCGCTGTCGAACGCATACACCGCATCTTCCTTGCCAGCCGCAACCCAGGCATTGCCCCCGGAGTCGACGGCCACGCCCTTGGGATTCGCGCCGCTGCCCACTGCTGCGGTGAAGAGCCGCTGCACGCCAGTCGGGGTGAGGTGCAGCTTCGACACCATCGACGTGCCGGTGTAGCTGACCCACGCATCACCCTGCGCGTCGAGCCTGATGTCAAAGGGCTCAGTGTTGGCATCTGCGTGGAAGGGCAGGCTCGCCGAAGGATCGCCATGAGGGAACACCTGCACGCGACTGTTGCCGTAGCTGGCCATCCAGATACTGCCCTGCGCATCCGAGACCGTGCCCTGGACTCGGAACAGGCTGCTGGTGTAGCCGTATGCACCCGAGATCGCCGTACCGGACGCATCGATGAGGGAGACGCCGCCACCGGGAGCCGTGCCGTCGATTGTCGGGTAGTGCGCCGACGTACCCCAGCCGAAGTTTCCTGCTACAGCCGACCGCGCGGATCGAAGCCCAGCCCGAATCCCTGCCCGAGGATGCCGGCACCCTGCACGGGTGAACTCGGTGCACCTGCCCGACCGTCAGCCGGCTTGCCGTCAGGCCTCAGCACGATGATGCAGTTCGCGGAGTTCGGCGTCCCCTGCACGACGTTGTTGGTGATCCACGCATAGCCGCGCAGGTCGAAGGCGAGGTTCCCGGGACCGCCGAACGGGCATACCTCCTTGCCGTCCTGCGCGCGTCCGGTGGCATTGACCTTCACCGCCAGAGTGAATGCGTCCAGTCGAGTCCACTTGCTGCGTGCGGCGGGTCCGAGAGCAGCAGGAAGGTACGGCCGGAACACGTGGGCGTGATCACCGAGCGCGTAGATCGCCGACACATCCCGTGCTGGGTTCCTGGCGATGGCCAGGACCGCGTGCCATGTCGTCGGCTGCGCCGTGGTGCGAGCGAGCGCGAACAGTCGTGTGCATGCCGCGGCCCCAGGCTCTGCGCGCACGCATGCGGCCAGAATGTTTGCGAGCGTGCCGAGCTCACGCCACGTGTTGGTCTCGTTCGCATTCGGTGGTGATGTGATCACCTGCGAGGGCATCCCCGATGTGGGCGAGACCAGGTTCGCGGCCATGCCTGCGGCCGACTCCAGTTGCAGGTCCGTGCCTGCGATCATCGTGCCGCGAGCGAGCTGAGCGGACGCGTACGCGGCAGCGACGGTCGTCATCTCGTTGACGCTGATGCGACCCGGCAGGGTCGTGCCGAGCATCGTGACGAGCGTGCGGTGCCGATCCACAGTGGCGGTCACGTATCGCGACCTGACCTCCCGGGGGATGGCCAGGCTGAAGTGGCCATCGGCGTCAGTGTGCGTCCTGCCCAGCACCTGCGTCCCAGTGCGCGCGGAGGCGTACACGACGACCTGGGCCAGCCCGACCGCACGCGATGCCGCGCCCGATCCCGACGACACGGTGCCACGCAGCACCTGCTGCGCCGAGTCCGAGGCTGACGGGGGCAGACGCGTCGGCAGTGCGGCGGCCAGTCCTGCGGCGCCCAGCACGACACTCGCGGTCGCGGCAACGATGGTCGCACGCAGGATCATTGTGCGCACCGGAGCCGGGCAGGTCATTGGTGGCTCCATCGATCCAGACCTGAGCAGTTCCCAGGTCAGGGAAGTCACGGTAGCCCTGGCGCATGGTCGAAACGACACTGGACGGGGGCGCCTCAGGCGCGACTGCATGCGCGGTGATCGGCACGTCGAAAGTGCCGGATACTGGCCTGATGAGCGACGTGACCCGCACGGTGACCTGCGCGCTGGTGCTCGACGTCCTCGAGCCGGTCCGGCTGAGCCTGCAGATCGCCCCCACCGGTGCAACGCTCGCCGAGGAGTCGCTGCTGATCACGAGCGACGGGCGACCGGTTCCGTTGACCGAGGTCGCGGTTGCCGGGCCCGCACTGGTCCACGTCTGCACGCCTCCGCCGGGGCGCCTCGAGGTCAGCTACCGCGCAGTCGTGAGCGGCCGCGCAGAGGCCCCGATGGTGACCGAGGGCGACCGGATCCTCTATCGCCGGCCGAGCCGGTATGCGGAGTCCGACCGACTGGCGCCCATGGCCCAGGCCGAGTTCGCAGGCATCACGGACCCGGCCGAGCTGCTGCTGGCCGTCTCATCGTGGGTGGGCACGCGGCTGCACTACATGCCCGGCAGCAGCGGCCCGACCGACGGCGCCGTCGACACCATGCTCCATCGGCAGGGCGTGTGCCGCGACTACGCCCATCTGGTCATCGCCCTGCTGCGCGCGCTCGATGTGCCCGCTCGCCTTGCCGCGGTGTATGCACCCGGGCTCGACCCGATGGACTTCCACGCGGTCGCAGAAGTAGCAGTCGACGGCATCTGGCGCGTGGCCGACGCCACGCTGCTCGCGCCTCGCTCGAGCCTGGTGCGCATCTGCACCGGGCGCGACGCCGCCGACACCGCGTTCCTGTCGACCTACGGCGGTCAGGCAGACCTGCTGGAGTACGAGGTGACCGCGACCATCGACGGTCGCCTTCCTGACGATGATGTGCACCAGCAGGTGAGCCTCACCTAGCAGTGACGCTCACGATCTGCGACGAGCGCTCGGCTCAGGCGTCGGGCGGATCGACGGCGCGCACCGTCGCATCGGGTGCAGCGGCGAAGATGTCGAGTCCGAGCGCTCCTGCCAGCTGTCGTGCGACCAGCTGGCCCTTGACGCTGTTGCCCGCGGCGTCCAGCGGCGGCGCATAGGTGCCGAGGCCGCCCTTGCCCGGCGACACGGTCACGATGCCTCCACCGATGCCGCTCTTGCCCGGAAGCCCGACGTCAAGCAGCCAGTCACCAGACGTCTCGTACAAGCCCGACACCGCCATGACGGCGATCGTGGCCCGGGCGACCTCGGCGTCGACGATCCGGATGCCAGTCACGGGATTCACCCCGCCGGCAGCGAGCGTCGCGCCCATGATCGCCAGATCGGCTGCCGACACCTCGAGGCAGCACAGGCGCGTGTAGAGGTCGGTCACCTCCTCCGGATCTGCATCCAGTGCCCCACGGTCCGTCAGCAGCAGTGCCAGTGCACGATTGCGGTGGTTTGACGCAGATGCCGACGCGTACGTACCCGCATCGACCTCGAGCGGACGACCGGCAAAGCCCGAGAGCCCTGCCAGCAGGAAGGCCCAGCGGATGCCGGGGGATGCCCCTGGCACCAGGCCGGTGCTCATGAGCGCTCCCGCATTGACCATGGGATTCGTGCGCGACGACGCGTCGCGCTCCACTGCAGCGAGAGAGTTGAACGGGAGCCCAGTTGCATTCACCCCGATGCGCCCACGGACATGATCGAGACCGTGCGCCTGGCACACCAGCGCGAACAGGAAGGGCTTGGCGCAGCTCATGATCGCGAACAGCAGGCGCGAGTCACCGACCTCGCTGACCTGGCCACCGGTGCCCGCGACCGCGATGCCGAAGAGGCCGGGATCGACCTCGGCAAGGGCTGGGTAGACCGTCGACACTGCACCTGACGACTCTCCGCTGAAGTCCGCGTGCGCATGGTTGATGAGCTGCTGCACCTCCGAGGGATCGTCCGGGATCGTCATCATGATTCAGGCAGCCGTCGACACTGTCGTGGTCGTCACGAGGCGATGCACGAACGTGAGCTTGTCGATGACCGGCTGCGTGAGCGTGAACGGGTAGAGGTCGCGCTGCCCCATCGATCGGTTGACCCGGTTGAACATCATCGACAGCCAGTGCCAGTCGCTCAATGCCTGGTCGAACCCGACCGTGGAGTAGTCGAGCGAGGGCACGACATCGTGAAGGATGACGCCCCGGACCCGATCTGAGTCCATGACGACCCCAGCTGCCGCAGCCGTGGCCAGCGTCCCGGTGATGTGCAGGTAGTGGGCGAAGGTCTCCGCGAAGTCCTCCCACGGGTGCATGGTCGCGTACTCGGAGATGAAGCTGTCGG
>JAQTXL010000068.1 GCA_028688835.1 Candidatus Nanopelagicales bacterium
GCTCGCCCTGCGCAACCAGGTCAAGGGCACGACGCCGGAACTCCGGCGGCTTCGGTGCAGGCATAACAGACTCCTCCCGGACGAATCATCGTCCAGATCAGGTGTCCGGAAAAGCGGGTCAGGCTCCGAGGTCCGCAAGAAGCGCGGCGAACGCCGCGCCAGCTGAGCTAAAGTCCGAAACGGTGTAACGAATCAGGCGAAGCCACTCCGTCACACATCACCCGGAGCCTCACAGGGCCACTCCGTCAGTTCTAGAGGGCCACCAGTCTGGGCTGGGTGCCGCCATCATGGGTGGCGATGGCACCGCCAGCTGTGCGGCAGGAACATGTTCCGGTTGCCTGGATAGCGAAGCGAGGCATGCCGAATGCCGGATAAGCGCGCGACCATTCCGGCCCTGGCCGCCTGAGTCTTAGGCCTCCTGGTCCAGTGAGACCGGTACAGGCACGAGCGGGAAGTGGCAGGCGACAAACTGCCCGGGAGACACCTCGCGCATCAGCGGCTCCTCCTCGGCACACCGATCCTGCGCCTTGGGGCAGCGGGTGCGGAACCTACAGCCGCTGGGTGGCGAGAGTGGCGAAGGCACGTCGCCCTCGAGCGCCGGCCCTCCGAACGCGTTGTCAGGATCTGCCTGCGGCACAGAGTCCAGGAGCGCGCGAGTGTAAGGGTGGGCAGGCTGGGAGTAGACAGACTCCGGCTCGCCGAATTCACAGGTCTTCCCCAGGTACATCACCATCACGCGATCACTCACGGTGCGGACCACTCCCAGATCGTGCGAGATGAAGATGACGGTGAGGTTGAGTTCGGCCTTGAGGTCTTCGAGGAGATTCAGCACCTGCGCCTGCACCGAGACATCAAGCGCCGACACCGGCTCGTCACAGATGAGGAGGTCTGGGCGCAGAGCCAGAGCGCGCGCGATTGCCACTCGCTGTGCCTGCCCTCCAGAGAGTGCCCGCGGCAGGGCATGCGCGAACCGCTCACCCGACAGTCCTACCTGACTCAGCACCTCCCTAGATGTCTGCTGCCGCTCCGCCTCCGGCCGCTTGGCCACTGCGAGCCCCTCGACGACGATGTCCTCCACTCGTCGCCGCGGATTGAGCGAGGCGATCGGATCCTGGAAGATCATCTGCATCTCGCGGCGCAGCCTGCGCATCTCCTTCTCGCTGGCACGCTCGATCGACTCACCCTTGAAGGTGATCTGTCCGGATGTCAACCGGTCAAGCCGAAGCACTGATCGGCCTGTTGTGGATTTGCCGCAACCGGACTCGCCGACGATGCCCAGGGTCTCGCCGCGCACCACGTCGAAGCTCACCTTGGACACTGCCTGGACCAGGCCACCGGAGGTCGGGTACTCAACAACCAGGTCCTTGACCGAGAGCAGGGCCTGATCGTCCCGAAGGTGCGCCGTACCGCTACCGGCCATGTCAGTGCCCCCCTTGTCCAGCGGCCACAGTGCTCGGTGCTGCAGACTCCACAGGATGCAGGCAGGCGAACTGGTGCTCTCGGCTTGACGTGATCAGCGCGGGGCCGGGATCGATGCATGCAGACGTGCTGAACTCGCATCGCGGAGCGAATCTGCATCCCGCCGGTGGGCTCACCGGATCAGGCAGGGAGCCATCAATCACGCGCAGCCGCTGATGCCGTTCGGTGGCGAGCGATGGCGTAGCCGCGAGCAGGGCCTCCGTGTATCGGTGGCGCGGGGATTCGAAGACCCCGCGCGTGGGACCAGTCTCGGACAGTCGCCCTGCATACATCACGGACACACGATCGGTCCTGCCAGCCACGACCGAGAGGTCATGGCTGATGAGCATCATGGCCATACCTCGATCGCGCTGCACCGATCGCAGGAGATCGAGGATCTGACGCTGAATCGTCACATCCAGTGCGGTGGTGGGCTCATCGGCGATGAGCAGCACAGGTTCACACGCCAACGCGATGGCGAGCATGACGCGTTGACGCATGCCTCCGGACATCTCATGGGGGTAGTTGCGAAGGCGAGGCTCCGGATCCGGCACTCCGACCTCGTTGAGCAGTTGCAGGGCGCGGGTGTGGGCCTCGCTCTTGCTCACACCGAGATGCTTACGCATCCCCTCCGAGATCTGTCGCTCCACCCTGACAACTGGGTTCAAGGACCGTCCCGGATCCTGGAACACCATGGCGATCTGCTTCCCAAGCAGTTCCTGCTTCTCCTTCTTAGAGAGCGAGAAGAGGTCTCTTCCCTGCAGGCGCACTTCGCCAGTGCAGGCTGAGCGTGGGGGCATCAGGCCCATGATGGCCCTGGCCATGATGGACTTCCCAGAGCCCGACTCACCAACGACTCCCAACGCCTGCCCTGGCTCAAGGTCAAACGAGACATCATCGACAGCGCGCACGGAACCTCGTGGGGTTCCGATATGCGCTCGAAGATGCTGCACCTCGAGCAGGGGGGTGGTGTTCGTCATGATGAGTCGGGCCTCCTGGGAATCAAGTGGAGCGGTCAGCAATACACAGTGCTATGGCTGCATCCACAGGCCTTCAGTGACCAGTGAGCCATTGCCGTAGTACTCAATGCCGCCTCCGAACTTCTTGCCTGTCCAGAAGAAGCCCTGAGGTGAGACGTACCAGAGGTACGGATTCAGCGACGTGATCCGCTCCTGAGCGATTGCGTATGCATCCTTGCGCTCGGCGATGTCAGTGGCCTGGCGTCCGGTGTCGAGCGCATCGTTCAGCACCGAATCATTGATGCCGCTGGTGTTCCCCTTCGAATCTCCGTGGAACCAGGTGTACATCTGGGTCTCCGGATCCAGGAAGTTCGTTCCAGCACTCATCGCCTGGAAGTCACCGCTGAGCGACTTGCCCTGCGCGGTGGGGAAGTCGAACTCCTCCACCTTCACCGTGACGTTCTTGTAGGCCGACATCTGCGCCTGGATTGCCTGAGCGACGGTATTGCTGGGTGGCAGTGAGTAGGCCGTCAGCGTGATCGCCACAGGCTTGCCCTGCTTTGCTGCGATCTCATCGAAGAGCGTCTGTGCTTCGGTGGCATTGAACTGCGTGATCTTCGTCCCTGTGTAGAACGGTGAATCAGCATTGAAGAGCGATGTCGGCAGATCTGCCACGCCCTCATAGACGACATCGTTGATGAGGCTGATGTCGATTGCCTTGACGAAGGCCTCACGCACCTTGGGATCATTGAACGGCGCCTTGCGGAAGTTCAATGCAAAGCCGTTGCCGCCGTTGAGCATCACCTGGTAGGTGCCGTAGCCGGCAGCCTTGGCCTTCTGCGTGTTGTCGGCCTTGTTGTCCACAACCACATCCACGCCGTCCGCCTGGAGGGTGTTCAGGCGCTGAGCGGAATCCAGCACCGTGCGGATCGTGAGGGAGTCAAGATACGGCTTCGGCGCATTCCAGTACGAGGCATTCTTCGACAACTCCATCTTGTCCTGGCGGATCCAGCTCTTGAGCGTGAAGGGGCCGGCCCCGACCGGATTCGCATCGAATGCCTCTGAGCCCTTCTCCAGCGCAGCCGGGGAAGCGATCCAGTTCAGCGACGACACGGTGATGCCCTGGCCGAAGTTCGGATTCGGCACTCCCATCGTGAACTGCATGGTCAGGTCATCGACAACCTTCGTCGAGGCAACCTGTGCCGCCGTGCCGATCGAAGACGAACCCATCTCCGGGTTCTTGATCCTGTCCCAATTGAACTTCACGGCCTCAGCATTGAGCGCAGATCCATCGCTGAAGGTGACGCCCGGACGCAGCTTCAGGTCGAAGGTCTTGCCTCCGTCACTCGACGTCAGGCTCTCGCCGATTGAGGGAACCAAAGCGTACGAGGTGAGGTCCTGCGTGAAGAGCGTTCCATAGAGCGACGTGCCCACGGGAGCGCTTCCCGAGTACCCCACTGTGAGCTTCGCCGGGTCGAGACTCGTGGGCTCCGTCATCATCAGGATTGAAGCAGTGCCACCCGCTACCGGTTCACCGGACCCTGTTCCTCCTGAGCTGGAAACGTCCGCATCGCCACCCCCACCGCAAGCTGCAAGCACCAGCGCCGCGACGCTGACCACAGAGGTGGTGAGGATCGTCTTCCCCGTTCGTTTCATTCGCTTTCCTTCCGTTGTGTTGTGAAGAATGAACGCAGTACCGACTGGGCTTCGCTAGTCCTGCATCGTGCGATCCAGACGAACCCTGAGGAAGTCCCCTGCCTGATTCAGCGAGAACACCGTGAGGAAGATGACGCCTGCTGGGATGAACACCAGCGCCGGATAGTTGGCGATCACGTCCTTGCCGGATGCGATCATTCCGCCCCAGCTCGGCGTCGGCGGCGGGATTCCGAGTCCCAGGAAGCTCAGTGAGCCCTCTGCCACGATGAGAGCGGCGATCACGATCGGCAGGTAGGTCGCAATAGGCGGCAGGACATTCGGCAGCAGCTCTCGCGAGATGATCCGGGTGTTTCCCGCGCCCATGTTCCGCGCTGCACGGATGAACTCACGAGAATTCCATGCGATCGTGGTGGCACGCGACAATCGCACGAACGTGGGTACCACGATGAGCGTCAACCCGATCATCAGTGTCTGCAGGCTCGGCGTCAGGATGGACGAGAGTGCAAGCAGCAGGATCAGTGCCGGGAACGCGAGGAGGGCGTCAGTCACGACGGTGATGACCGCATCGATCTTCCGCCCGAAGTACCCGCCGATCATGCCAAACGTCGTGCCGATGACGAATCCGGCGATACCTGAGACAGTTCCGACCAGGAGCGACACTCTCGCCCCGTAGATGACTCTCGCAAGAACGGACCTGCCCAGTTGATCTGTTCCCAGCAGCATCTCCAGTGAGCCGAGCTGCGGCATCTGGCGTGGCCTGCCAATCGGCACCTCATAGGAGCCGACTGGCAGCAGGCTCGCGAACAGGGCCGAGAAGAGCACCAGTCCGAGCCAGACGAACGACAGGTACACCATCACGGACCGCGTCTTCTGGGATGCAGGGACCAGCGGATCATTCGACGGGGCCAGGCCGGTCCCGCCGGAGAGCGGCTCCGCCATGTCGCTTGCATGGGCCGTGACCGTCATGAGGTTGATCCTTTACGCACTCTTGGATCCAGGAATCCGTAACTGAAATCGATCAACATGTTGATCACGACATAGACAACAGCAGTGAAGACCACCACACCCGTCGCCATTGTGATGTCACGTGCCGATATGGACGTGACCACCAACTGTCCGAGTCCCGGCAGGGAGAACAGGCTCTCGACAATGACGGCACCACCGATTGCGCGTCCGAGGTTGATGCCGAACAGGGTGACGAGGGAGAACGACGATGGCCGAAATGCGTGCCGCAGCAGCACGAAGGAGCCGGTCATGCCCTTCGCGCGCGCTGCCGCGATGTAATCCTCGCGCAATGTGGTGATGAGATCCGTGCGCAGGAGCCGGTGAAACGAGGCAACTTCGGGCAGCGCGATCGCAAGCGCTGGCAGGAAGGCTGAGCGCAAGTTGAGCAGCAGTCCGTCCTCCTCGATGCGACTCCACCCATTGACCGGGAAGAGGTTGAACTGCACCGCGAAGAGGTAGATGAGCACCGGCCCGGCAACGAACGCCGGGATCGACAGGAACATCGACGAGAAGGCGTTGATCACGCGATCAGTGCGCGACCCAGGGCGCGTCGCCGAGATGATCGCCAGGGGAATCGCGATCATCAGCGCGATCGAGACCGCAAGAATGGCGAGTTCGAGCGTGACAGGAATACGCTCGATGATGGCTGCAGTCACTGACTGCCCCGTGATTGCCGAGTTGCCCAGATCCCCTTGCAGCGCATTGAGCATCCAGTTCCAGTACTGCACCAGAATCGGCTGGTCGAGTCCAAGCTTCTCATTGAGCGCAGCCACTTGATCAGGCGTGGCGTTCTCACCCAGGATCACGCCGGCGACGGAACCAGGCGCGAGGCTCAACATGGCGGTGACTGCAAACGTGACGATCAGGATCACGAGCAGACTGCGCGCGACTCGACTCGATGATGATCGAAGCATCGCGCCACCTCCCCCGAGTTGCTCAGCATTGCTGCGCAACTCATGAGCTGCGCAGCAATGTCATTGTGCGTGGGCCCAGTGGCCGCGTCAACCGCTTTTCGTGGATTCATCTCATCGCAGCTAGAGCCGACATTCGAAGCTGACGGAAACACAGCACAACCCTTTGGAGCACTGACTCACAACAATTGGATCGCAGAACAGATTTCGGCAGTCCGAGGCCGCAGGATCAACCTCGGTACGATGCAGGCTCTCTACTATCCCCGCCTCGCATCAGGAGTCCCCTCATGACCGATATCGACGTCATCGTCCTCGGCAGCGGCTTCACCGGCCTGCGCGCAGCTGTCGCCGCCAGCGCTGCCGGCGCATCGGTGCTCGTGGTCGAGGCCCTGCCCGAGCTGGGAGGCCGCAGCCAGTTCTCGTGGGCCCGCCTCATGGGCGCCGGCACGCGGTTCCAGAAGGCGCAGGGCATCGACGACACACCCGAGGCGCTGTTCGCCCAGTACATGCGCCTGCACGAGTACCAGATCGACGCCGCCAATGCCCGCGAGCTGACCTTCGGCATGGGCCGTGAGATCGAATGGCTGGCCGACAACGGCCTGGAGTTCAAGGGCGTCCTGCCGGGCGAGACCAACGAGGTCGATCGCATCCACCGCTCAGGAGGCGGGCACAAGATCATCGAGGTCCTGCTGCGGCTCGCGCGCGCCCAGGGAGTCGAGTTCGCCGTGAACCAGCGCGTCGACCGGCTCATCACCGATGACGGGCGGGTGATCGGTGTCGCCGTGGGCGACGACGAGCTGCATGCGAAGGCAGTGGTCCTGGCCACAGGTGGGTTCGGCGGCAACAAGGACCTCATCCGGCAGTGGCTGCCGTCGATCGCCGAGCTGGCCGGCGACTGGGTGCTGCCGGTCGGAGGCGAGGAGCTGGCCAAGTACGCGCAGGGCGATGCCATCGGGCTGTCCTCCGCAGTCGGCGCGCAGATCGCCGGTGCCGACCTCTGGGAGGTGACGCTGCGCCCCGGCTACGTGCAGGTGTCACGACCGGAGCTTCCCGGCCATGTGATCCTCGTCGACTCGACCGGTCGCCGGTTCGTCGATGAGCTGGCCGGCGTCGCGGCGATGCAGGGCGCAGTGAGCCACGCCAAGGCTCCGGTGCACCTCATCTTCGACGATGCAGCAAAGCGTGACTACCGGCCCAGTGGCGAGATCCTGGCTCCCGGGGAGAAGAAGCGCTACCTGCACCCCGACTATGTCGAGGATGTGGTCGATGCGGAGGTCGAGAAGGGCGGCATCATCAAGGCCGACACCCTGGACGAGCTCGCTGCGCTGATCGGGATCAATCCGGCGTCGCTGCGGTCGACGGTCGACCAGTACAACGCTGATGCGCGTCTCGGCCACGACTCGGTGCAGCTGAAGGATCCAGCCCAGATGTCACCCATCGAGGTCGGCCCCTTCTATGCCACCGAGATGCGGCTGGCATCCATCGGCTTCACCGGAGCCGGTCCTCGCGTCAACTCCAGCGCCGCGGTGCTCGACGTGCACAACCTGCCGATCCCTGGCCTGTTCGCCGGCGGCGAGTGCGCCAGTGGCATCGCCGGGCCTGGCAGCGCCGCAGACGCGACCCCGACTGCGACCTGCCTCGTCTTCGGCCGCATCGCCGGCGAGAGCGCTGCCGCGTTCGCCGCTGCTCACTGAGGGCCCGCGCACGGCTCGACGGCTGGTGCGCTGCAGGCGAGCGCCTAGGCTGCCAACCCCTCCCCCGAGAAGCGAGCCCGCATGCACCGCACCGCCCCTGATCGACTGCGCCGACTCGTACCCGTGCTCGCCGGTCTGGTCGTGCTGGCTGGCCTGCTCGCGGCTCCGGCCGTGCACGCGACGAGTGCCGCTCGTCC
Organism: Candidatus Nanopelagicales bacterium; assembly: GCA_028688835.1. GTDB lineage: Bacteria > Actinomycetota > Actinomycetes > S36-B12 > S36-B12 > UBA11398. Next base: position 7,881 of record JAQTXL010000068.1, read on the forward strand.
AGCCATGGACTTCAGGGACGCGACGAGGTTCCAGCTGTTCTATGTCTACGCCGCAGACCGCGCGCCCGTGGCTGCAAGGCCCGCCGCGATCCAGCACATCGCCGCGCAGGTCGACACCTGGCTGGCTGCCCAGATCGGCGGTGGCCTCTCCCCACGCTTCGTCACCGGAGCCGACGGCCGGCCCACGGTGCTGTCGATCCGCTCGAGCCTGAAGTCGTCCGTGCTCAACAAGCGCGAGGACATCAGCTACGACGCGATGCCGTCGTACGTGGCACGCGGCCTCGTGAAATCGAAGGTGCTGCCCATCTTCATGATCGAGGGCGAGCAGGACTACGACGCATGCGCCTGGTACTGGGATGGCGACAACGGCCCTTACATCAGCTTCCCGCTGGCGAACTGCGACATCATCCCGACGGTCGACGATGACTTCCCCGACTACGGTTCGTACACGCTCGCACACGAGATCGTGCACGCCCTGGGAGCCGTTGACGACAGGGCGCCGCATGAGGACGGTACCTCGCACATCAAGGGTGATCCGCAGGACCTCATGATGGGCGGCGAGTGGGATGAGGTCGACTGGGACAACCTCACGCTCGATCCCGGCCACGACGACTACCTGCGCACTGGCCGCAGCGACCTCGTGAACATCGAGACCAGCGCACTGCTCGAGCGCTCGACCGCACGACGCTGACGCGAGGGCGCGCACGACCGCGGCGCGCGGCACCTGCCGCGTGTGGTCAGATACGCACATGACTCAGCACTTCACCCTGCGACAGAAGCTCCGCTACCGATTCGACAACACGCTGTCGCGCGGGCTCTGGGCTGTGCTGATCTGGCTCGGACTCATCGCGACAGCGTTCTTCATGCTCATCGCGCTCCTGCTCAAGGTCACCGGTCTTGGGCCTGACGACGAGGGCATCAGCGTCACCGAGGGATTCTGGTACGCGATCACGCGCTCGCTCGACCCGGGCACCGTCTCCGGCGACTCCGGCCTGCGCTTCCGGCTGATCATGATGTTCGTCACCTTCGCGGGCATCTTCCTCGCGGCCACCATCATCGGCCTGGTGTCCTCGGCGATCGACAGTCGCGTCGACACGCTGCGCCGAGGTCGATCGCTCGTCGTCGAGCGCGGCCACACGCTCATCATCGGGCTGAGCGACAAGCTGACCTCCATCGTGTCGGAGCTCGTCGAGGCCAATGCCAGCGAACGGGGACGCGCGATCGTCGTGCTGACCTCGGAGGACACCGTCGAGGTGACCGAGGCCATCCGCGGAGTCGTCACCGACCTGAAGACCTCGCGGCTCGTCGTGCGCAGCGGCATCCCCACGCGCATCACCGATGTCCAGCAGGGCAATCCGCAGTCGGCCAGGTCGATCATCGTCCTGCGCGCCGAGGATGGTTCCGATGCGCAGGTCGTGAAGACCGTGCTCGCGCTGTCACGCTGCATCCCGGACTTCGAGACGGTGACCGTGGTCGCCGAGCTCGAGGACGCCGATACCGCTGCCGCCCTCACCTCCGCCGTCGGCTCCGGCCTCATCACGGTCACGCCGCGCGACATCATCGCGCGCATCAGTGCCCAGGTGTCCCGCGCCTCGGGCCTGGGCGCGATCTACCAGGAGTTCCTGGACTTCGAGGGCGATGAGCTCTACAGCATCCCGATCGCCGGAGCCTGGATCGGCCGCTCGTTCGGCGAGCTGCTCCTGGGCAGCTCGGGCGGCACCATCATCGGGCTGCGCAGCGCTGACGGCATGGTCACGGTCAACCCCAAGGCGGCCACCGTCCTCGCCGCGGGCGACTTCGCCATCGGCATCGCCGAGGACGACTCGACCTTCCACCTCGACGTCGCCCCAGAGTCCTGGTCGCAGGAGCAGGAGCGCGTGATGACGCCCCTGCCGCAGCAGCGCGAGCGCACCCTCCTCGTGGGCTGGAGCGAGCTTGCTCCGCTCATCGCACGCGAGATCGAGGCCCATGTGGCCGCGGAGTCCGAGCTGCACCTGCTGATCGATCCCGAGAATGTCAGCGATGCAGCGGTCATCGCCTCGATGGACCTCACGAACCAGCGACTGGTCATCCATCATGGCGACCCCATCAGCGGTCGCGACGTCGAGCGCGTGCTGGGTGAAGGGCCCTTCGGTCACGTCATGATGCTGAGTGAGCGCGGCTCGTACTCGGCTGACGAGGCCGACGCCCGCACGCTGCTCGCGCTCATGCATGTTCGCCGGTGCACGGAGGGCACGACCGACACCGAGAACATCGTCGCGGAGCTCATGGACCCCAACGACGTCGAGCTCGGCGGCACCACGGAGAACAACGACTTCATCGTCAGCCAGCGACTCATCGGCCTGCTCATGGCACAGCTGAGCGAGAGCCCGCACCTGCGCGATGTGTTCGCGGACCTCTTCGACTCCGACGGCTCAGTGGTCGCCATGCACCCGGTCGAGCGGTACCTCGAGTTCGGCTCGCACACGTTCAACGACGTCATCCGGGCAGCGCGCGAATACGGTGTCGTGCCGATCGGCTACCGAGCGGCCAGCGCCGTCGACGACCCGCTGGCGATCGGCAACGGCATCCGCATCAACCCGCCCAAGGACCGGGCCATCACCTTCGCGCCGGGCGACATCATCGTGGTCATCGCCACCGCCTGACCCCAGGTGCGGCGCTAGCTGTAACCGGCCATGACGTTCATGTCGTGACGCGGGTGATGGGTGGTTTGCCTCCGATGCCGTGGTGGTTGCGTTCATTGTTGTAGTGGTGCAGCCAGGGGTCCAGTGCTGCGGTGCGTTC
>JAQTXL010000212.1 GCA_028688835.1 Candidatus Nanopelagicales bacterium
CAGGCGCTTGAGGCGTCCCATGCCCTCGTCGGTCGGGTCGGCGGGATCGCACTTGCCCGTGAGCCCGACGAAGTCGCCGCCGTGGAAGTACGCGTCGGATGCCGGCTCGTACCCGGTAACCGATGCCGGCCCGGTCGCCCCGCCGCGATCATTGGACGGGTCACCGTTGCGGTACCGGTCCGTCATCGCGAAGTAGAACGACTCGCCTGCGATCGAGGAGCGCACCGACGGCGCGGCCAGCCCGGCGGTGACGTCATCGGCGCTCGCGGGCAGGAGCGCGGCCATCACCGAGGCGGCGACAGCCACCCCCACGAGTGCCGTCCTAGCGAAGGGCACGGCCCGATTCCACGTCGAAGAAGTGCAGGCGGCCCATGTCGACCCACATCGTCAGGCGCTCGCCGATGCGCGTCTGGATGCGCGGAGGGAAGGCCGCCACGCCCTGGACCCCGCCCTCGGCTGCAAGCGCGCTGAGGCCGTGCTCGTCGTCGTTCTTGAGCCCGCTGCCCAGGCGCGCCTCGTCGACGGGGCTGCCGGCGAATGAGAATCCCAGGTGCACGGACGAGCCGAGCGCCTCGGTCATGGTCACGACCACGTTGAGCGCCTGGCGGCCCTCGGCCTCGGTCGGGTAGATGTCCTCGGCGCGCATGCCGACGATGACCTCGCGACCCGACAGCGCCCTGAGGCTCGGCCGCGCATCGATGACGCCCATCGGCAGTGCGAGCTCCTGGTCGCCGACGTGCAGCCGAGCAGCGTCGCCCTCGATCACCAGATCGGCGTGGAACAGGGTCATCGGCGGCGTGCCGATGAATCCGGCCACGAACACGTTGTCGGGGGCGTCGTACAGCTCCTGCGGCGGTGCGATCTGCTGGAGCTCGCCCAGGCGCATCACCGCCACCCGGTGGCCCATCGTCATGGCCTCGACCTGGTCATGCGTGACGTACACCGTGGTCGTGCCGAGCTTCTCCTGCAGCGATGCGATCTCGGCGCGCATCTGCACGCGCAGCTTGGCGTCGAGGTTCGACAGGGGCTCGTCCATGAGGAAGAGCTCGGCATCGCGCACGATGGCGCGGCCCATGGCCACGCGCTGGCGCTGGCCGCCCGACAGCTGCGCCGGCTTGCGGTCGAGCATCGAGGTCAGGTCGAGCAGCTCGGCCGCCTTGGCCACCTTCTCCGCGATGACGGCCTTGGGCTCCTTGCGGATGGCCAGCCCGAACCCGATGTTCTCACCGACCGTCATGTGCGGGTAGAGGGCATAGCTCTGGAAGACCATGGCGATGTTGCGGTCACGGGAGGGAAGGTCGTTGACCACCTTCCCGCCGATGGCCAGCGTGCCGTCGGTGATGTCCTCGAGGCCGGCGATCATGCGCAGCGCCGTGGTCTTGCCGCAGCCCGAGGGCCCGACCAGCACCAGGAACTCCCCATCGGCCACCGTGAGCGAGAGGTCCTTGACGGCGTGGAAGCCGTTCTCGTAGACCTTGTCGATATCGGTGAGCACCATCTCAGCCATTGCGGACACCTCTCGTTGTTGCGAATCTCATGACACACGCCAGACGCCCGCACCGGCCGCTGGGATCTCGACGACGACATGCCCGGCCTCGATGCGTGCAGCAAGGCCGAACACGTGCTCGACCTGCTCCGCGCCGATGTCGGCGAGCGGGATGCGCACGGCCTCGCTCTGCCCGCGGGCGACGACGAGGAGCAGGCGCTCGGTCGGGTGCTCGCGCAGGAATGCGACGGAGTCGTTGGCCGCATCGACCCACCGCAGCCCGCCCGTCGCCAGCGCGGGGCTCGACGCGCGCAGGTGCAGCAGCGCGGTGTAGGCAGCCACGATCGACGACGCGGAGGCGTCCTGCACCTGCCAGTCGATCGTCGTGCGCGAGTCCTCGCCCCAGGAGCCGGTGGCGCCGAACTCGTCACCGGCGAACACCATCGGCACGCCCGGGAGGCCGACGGCCAGGGCGAGGGCGGCGATCTGGCGCTCCTCGCTGCCGACCACGGTGCGGATGCGCGCCGAATCGTGGCTGCCGAGGATGTTCCACGATGCGATGAGCGAGCGCCACGGCATGCGTCCGTGGAACGCGCGCATCGAGGCGACCATCTGCGCACCGGTGATGACGGGGACCTCGACCGGGAGCCCGAGGAAGGTCTCGTAGAAGTCGGGAGCGCGCAGCCAGCTCCAGACCTGGCGCGTGAAGCCCTGGTAGTTCATGGTGCCGTGCCAGCCATCGCCGCGGAGATCGTCGCTGGCATCGTGCGCATGCTCGGCGACAAGCAGCAGCTCGTCACCTTCGAGCGCCATCGCGCTGCGCACCTCACGCGCAAGGTCCTGCGTCACGTCGATCTCGCCCATGCGGCCGGCCATGTTCGCCACGTCGACCCGCCAGCCATCGAAGCCCGCGTCGCCCCCGATCCACCGCCGGATCGCCGAGTCGGGCTCGCGCACCAGCACCTCGCGCAGGCCCGTGCTGGTGAGATCGAACTTCGGCAGCGAGCCCACCCCGAGCCAGGTCAGGTAGCCGTGCGGGGTGTCCGGGTCGAAGCGGAAGTAGCCGCGCTCCGGGGCCTGCGGATCCTGGGCCCGCACGAACCAGTCGTGGGCGCGCCCGCAGTGGTTGAGGGTGATGTCGCCGATGACGCGCAGGCCGCGGCGATGGGCTTCGTGGTTGAGGTCTGCCAG
>JAQTXL010000069.1 GCA_028688835.1 Candidatus Nanopelagicales bacterium
CCACCGCGATCGCGGCCACCCGGAGCTCGGCCTCGCCCAGCGCGACGCGCGCCTCATCGCTCTGCGCTCGCCGTGCCTGCATGCGCAGCAGGGCCGCGACCGTCTGCAGGTTGTTCTTGACGCGGTGGTGGATCTCCCGGATGGTGGCGTCGGCGGACATCAGGGCGCGCTCGCGTCGACGGACATCGGTGACGTCGCGCAGCAGGACCAGGCCTGCAGGGGCGCGGTCGGGCGCCGTCAGCGGGATGCCGTGCACGAGCGCGACTGCACGGGCGTTCTCGACCTCGGCCTGGCCTGCGATGCGACCGCCGCCGATGAGCGCCAGGCTCTGGTCCATGGGACCGTGGCGGTGCGACAGGCGCACCAGCAGCGAGCCCAGGTCGGCGCCCACCACCTCGGTGGCGAGCCCGAGCCGGCGCAGGACGCTCATGGCATTGGGACTGGCGAAGGTGACCTTGCCGTGCGCATCCAGGCGGATCAGCCCGTCGCCCACCCGCGGCGCATCGCCGACATCGCCGACGGCCTCGGGCGGCGGGAAGTCACCGGCGACCAGCATGTGCAGCAGATCGTCGGCGGTCGTGAGGTAGACCTCCTCGAGCTGTCCCGCCACGCGTGATGCCGGCGAGCTCGATCGCACCACCACGCCGATGACCCGGCTCTCGGGCTCATGGGCCGAGCGGATCGGGAAGGCGTTGCCGATCATGCGCCCGAAGTGCAGCGCCTGGTCGATCTCGGGCAGACGGCCTCGGGGGACGAAGGACCCGACGAGGTCCTCATGCACGGTGGTCGTGGCGGTGGTGGGTCGCACGAGCGCTGCCGCGACCGCTCCCCCGTCATTCCAGGTGGGCAGCCACAGTGCGAGGTCGCTGAGCGAGAGGTCGGCGATGAGGCTCCAGGCGCCGATGACGCGGGCCAGGGTGTCGATCTCCTCGGGCTGCAGGTCGGTGCGCTCCTGCGCGATCTCCTCGACGGTCCCCACACCTGTGAGCGTACGCGCGAGCGCGGGCCAGACGCGGGAGCAGCGCGCGGTGCGCTAGTCGCGGATCGCGGACTGGATCTGGGTGACGATGCGCGTGCGCAGGCCCTCGGGCGTGCTGGTCGTGACCCTGGTCTGGCGGATCCGCGTGCGGATGATGCGCTCGGCCTCGAAGTTGTCGGCACATGGCGGGCACTCCTCGAGGTGGTGCACGACCTCGTGTCGCGGCTCGCCGTCGATCTCATCGTCGAGGTAGACCCACATGAGCGAGAGCACCTTGACGCATGGCACCTGGTGCGGATTGCCACAGCTCATGACGTCACCTCCGCAGTGACGAAGCCGCGCTCGATGGCGTACTCGCGCAGGAGCTCGCGCAGCTGCTTGCGCCCGCGGCTCAGGCGCGACATCACGGTGCCGATCGGCGTCTCCATGATCTCCGCGATCTCCTTGTACGAGAAGCCCTCGACATCGGCCAGGTAGACGGCAATGCGGAAGTCCTCCGGCAGCTGCGCCAGCGCATCGACGATCTCGTCGTCGGCGAGGCCGGCCAGGGCCTCGGCCTCGGCGGACTTCATGCCCAGGTGCTGGCCGATGTCGTTGAGCTCGCCGTCGGTCAGCTCGTCTGCACTGCTCTGGTACGGCTGGCGCTGCTGCTTGCGGTACTGGTTGATGTAGGTGTTCGTCAGGATCCGGAAGAGCCACGCCTTGAGGTTCGTGCCCTCGGTGAAGGACTCGAAGGCCGCGAACGCCTTCATGATCGCCTCCTGCACGAGGTCCTCGGCATCGGATGGGTTGCGCGTCATGCGCATCGCGCCGCCATACAGAGCATCGAGGAAGGGCAGCACATCGCGCTCGAAGCGCGCGGCACGTTGGTCCTGGGTCTCGACGGACATCACCACGGAGCCTACGGCACCGGGCGGCAGCTCGACGAAGGCCAGGGTGGTCAGCACATCCGTGAGAACACCGGCGTCGCGGCGGCTATTCCCCGCTCAGCCCCGCTCCGCGGCGATGGGCTCACGCAGACCGGGCCCGTTGTTGCGCGCATTGTTGACGGTGGTCGCCACTGGATAGGCCACGAGCGGGACGAGCACGGGATCGAGCAGCGCGTGGATGTCGACCGGCTGCGACGAGTCCAGCCACCAGTGCCAGCGCTCCCGGGGCACCATCACGGGCATCCGATCGTGGATGCGCATGAGGTCGTCATTGGCCGCAGTCGTGATGACGCAGCACGTGAGCAGCCAGGCGCCGTCGGTCGCCCGCCACCACTCGTAGAGACCGGCCATCGCCAGGGTCGACCCGTCGGCCGCGTGGATGTAGAACGGCAGCTTCTGCGGCCGACCGGATCCGGAAGCGGCCTCGGCCGTGTACCACTCGTAGTAGCCGTCAGCCGGGACCAGGCACCGGCGCGAGGCGTAGGCCTTGCGGAAGGACGGCTTCTCGCCGATCGTCTCCGACCTCGCGTTGGTCATGCGCGCGCCGATCGACGGGTCCTTGGCCCACGACGGCACCAGCCCCCAGCGCGCGACCTCGAGCGACCGCACCGACGGCGCATCGTCGGAGCGCCTGTCGACGACGATGTAGACATTCGCGCTCGGGGCGATGTTGTAGTCAGGCTCGAGCAGCTGCTCCGGCGGCGCCGCCGCATCGAACTCGGCGACGAGGGCAGCAGGGTCCTGTGCTGCGACATACCGGCCACACATGCGGACTACCCTTGCGCTGATGACCCCTTCACCGCAACCGAGCTGGACAGCGCCGCATGCCACGGCCCCGGTGCATGCCACTGTGCGCGTCCCCGGCTCGAAGTCGGCGACCAATCGCGCGATCATCCTGGCGGCGCTCTCGTCCGGGCCGAGCGCCATCGAGCAGGCCCTCGATGCTCGGGACACGCGACTCATGATCGCGGCGCTGCAGGCCCTCGGCTCCGGCATCACGGTGTCCGACACCACCGACATCGGCAACATGACCGTCTCCGTCGAGCCGGCGCGCCTGCACGGCCCGGCCTCCATCGATGTCGGCCTCGCGGGCACGGTCATGCGATTCGTCCCACCGGTCGCCGCCCTGGCAGCCGGCACCGTCGCCTTCGACGGCGACGAGGGTGCCCGGGCCCGCCCCATGTCCACCACGCTCGACGCGCTGCGAGCGCTCGGCGTGCGCATCGACGGCGGCACCGGGCTGCCCTTCACCGTCCATGGCACCGGCTCGGTCGAGGGCGGCGAGATCGTCATCGACGCCTCGGCGTCGAGCCAGTTCGTGTCGGCACTGCTGCTGGCCGCACCGCACTTCGCGCGCGGACTCACCATCCGCCATGAGGGCGCGCGGGTGCCGAGCAGGCCGCACATCGACATGACGATCGCCATGCTGGCCGAGCACGGCGTCATCGTGGAGACCAGCGACGATCACACCTGGCACGTCGACGCGCAGGTGATCGCCCCGCATGACCGAGTGATCGAGCCCGATCTCTCGAATGCCGCGCCGTTCCTTGCCGCGGCGATCGTCACGCGAGGTTCCATCACGATCCCCGACTGGCCGGTGCACACCACCCAGGCAGGCGACGCGCTGCGCGACCTGCTGGCGGCGATGGGCGCGGTCGTCGTCCACGAGGCGCACAGCCTGACCGTGTCGATGCACGACCCGATCCGCGGCATCACCGCCGACCTCGCCGACGTCGGCGAGCTCACGCCCACACTGGCGGCGCTCGCCGCCCTGGCCACCACGGAGAGCCGCTTCACCGGCATCGGGCACCTGCGCGGGCACGAGACCGATCGCCTGGCCGCGCTCGCGCACGAGATCAACCATCTCGGCGGCGATGTCACGGAGACCGCCGACGGCCTGCACATCCGCCCGACCGACCTGCATCCAGGCCACTTCGCCACGTACCACGATCACCGGATGGCCACCGCGGGCGCCGTGATCGGGCTGCGGATCCCGGGCGTGGCCGTGCAGGACATCGACACCACCGCGAAGACGCTGCCCGGCTTCGCCACGCGGTGGCGGGCCCTCGTGTCCGGGGCTGCGACTCCGTGACGAGTCGCAAGACGCACGAGCGGTGGGACGAGGACGACGTCCGCATCCGCCCGGGCCGCACGAAGTCGCGCCCGCGAACCAAGGAGCGACCTGCGCATCTCGAGGCCGAGACCGGCTTCATCGTCGCGGTCGACCGCGGCAGGTTCACGGTCGCGCTGAGCTCGGCTGATCATCAGACGGCCATGGGCGGGCACATCTACGCCATCAAGTCACGCGAGCTCGGGCGCAAGGGCATCGTCGTCGGCGATCTCGTCGATCTCATCGGCGCGGACACCTCCGGCACCGACGACCTGGCACGCATCGTCCGCCGGCAGGAGCGCACCTCGACGCTGCGCCGCACCGCCGATGACGACGATCCCGTCGAGCGCATCATCGTCGCCAATGCCGACCAGCTCGCCATCGTGACCTCGACTGCCGATCCCGAGCCCTCGTTCGGGCTGATCGACCGCGCCCTCGTTGCGGCCTACGACGCCGGGATCCAGCCCATCCTCGTGATCACCAAGACCGACCTCGCCAGCGCCGATGCGCTCATGGCCATGTACGGGCCGCTGGACCTTGCTGTGGTCACGGTGAACGACCGCATCCCGCCTGCGGCGCTCCTCGAGGCGCTGCGCGACCAGGTCACGGTCGTGCTCGGCCACTCAGGCGTCGGCAAGTCGACACTCGTCAATGCGATCGTGCCCGGCTCGGTGCGCAGCACTGGGCATGTGAACACGGTCACCGGCAAGGGTCGTCACACCTCGACGAGCGCCGTTGCCCTCGCACTGCCCGGCGGCGGCTGGATCGTCGACACTCCCGGCATCAGGTCCTTCGGACTGGCCCACGTGGACGCCGACCAGATCATCCACGCCTTCCCCGAGCTCGAGGCCGGCATCGAGCACTGCCCGCGATCGTGCTCGCACGACGAGCCCGACTGCGGGCTCAACACGTGGATCGCCGATCAGCCGCAGCAGCTGCAGGAGCGGCTCCTGTCGCTTCGGCGGCTCCTGGCGCAGCCGGCACAGGCGCACGACACCTCCGCGTCGCCAGACCCGATCATGGAATGAGCTGCGACCACACACCCTCGGAGCCGCTGTGGCCCGCACCGATCACCGCGATCGTCGCCAGGATCGCCAGGAGCACCACGACGCCTGCCGCGATGCGCAGCCACACCGGCCGAGGGCGGTTGGCGGGAATGCCGCGTTCGAAGGCCCAGAACCCGATGGCCGACAGGCCGAACAGGCCGATCCAGATCGGTGCGCGACTGCCCCAGCTGTAGTGATCTGCCGTGACCGCCACCACGCGCGCGAGCTGCTCGCCGGCCTCCTTCGCGAGCACCGCCGAGCCGATGCTCACCAGGCCGCCGATGGCGACCAGCACGCCGAAGCGCCTAGAGAAGTTGCGGTGCACGGCCATGAGCACCGCGCCGAGCGCCGTCAGCGGAACGATCACGACGACGAGATGGACGACGAGCGGATGCAGTGGGAGCCCGCCGAGTGTCACGAGGTTGGTCGACATGCCAACGCAGCCTAGGAGCACGCGCACCGCTACCACTACATTCGGCGACGTGTCCGAGTCCCGCGCCGCTGATCTCGCACTCGCGCTGTCGATGGCTGACCTCGCCGATGCCATCACCATGCGCCTGTTCCGTTCGTCCTCGCTGCGCGTCGAGACCAAGCCCGACCTGACGCCCGTCACCGAGGCAGACCAGGAGACCGAGCGCGCACTGCGCGCTGCACTGGCGGCTGAGCACCCCGGCGACTCAGTGCTCGGCGAGGAGTTCGGGACCACAGCAGCAGCGAGCAGGCGCCACTGGATCCTCGATCCCATCGATGGCACCAAGAACTACGTGCGCGGGGTGCCGGTGTGGGCGACGCTCATCGCGCTCGCGATCGACGGTGAGCCCGTCGTCGGCGTCGTGTCCGCCCCGGCCCTGGGCCGGCGCTGGTGGGCTGCCCAAGGTGCCGGTGCCTACGTCACCGAGCTCGGCGGAGCCCCGCGACGGCTCCAGGTGAGCGGCGTCCAGCGCCTGGCCGACGCCTCGTTCTCCGGCTCCGATGCCGTCGGCTGGACCGAGCGCGGGGCGGCTACCGGCCTGACCGTGCTGCAGGAGCAGACGTGGCGCCAGCGCGCCTACGGCGACTTCTGGTCGCACCTGCTGGTCGCCGAGGGCGCCGTCGACATCGCCGCCGAGCCTGAGCTGGGTGCGTGGGACATGGCGGCGCTCATCCCCATCGTGCGCGAGGCCGGCGGAAGCATCACCGCCTTCGACGGCACGCCTGCGCTGAGCGGCGGCTGCGCCGTGACGACCAATGGACTGCTGCACCCCGAGGTGCTCGCCGCACTGGCCTCTTGACTTTCCCTCCTGGCGGAGGACCATGCAAGGAACGCCGTGGAAGGAGTCCCATGCAACTCTCGAAGATCCTGGCAGGCAAGGGCACGCACGTCATCACGATCCATCCGGCCGCCACAGTGTTCGGCCTGGCCAGCGTGCTCACGGAGAACCACATCGGCGCCGCCGTGGTGTCCGATGACGACCAGAGGGTCCTGGGTGTCGCCTCGGAGCGCGATGTCGCCCATGCCCTGGCGCGGCAGCGCGACGTCTACGACCTCAGGGTCTCGGCCGTGATGTCAACACCGGCGACGGTGCTGACGGCGCATCACACGGTCGAGGAGGCGATGGAGGTCATGACGCTGCAGCGCATCCGGCACATCCCGATCGTCGATGCCGATGACGCCCTCATCGGCATCGTGAGCATCGGCGATCTCGTGAAGTGGCGCCTCGACCAGCTCGAGGCCGACCGCTCGGCCCTCGTCGACTACATCACGCGCGGAGGCTGAGCCCGGGCTCATGGCGCGGCTGCACCACCAGGTGCAGCCCGCCGACCGGACGCATGGTCACGCTCGGATCGGCGGCGGGGATGCGCGCGCCCGCCGGGTAGGACACCGTGAAGCGCGATGCGATGCGGGCGATGAGGGCGACTGCCTCCGCGTAGGCGAAGTCGCGGCCGATGCACAGCCGCAGTCCGTTGCCGAACGGCATGAAGGCGTGCCGGGCAGTGCCCCCCTCGACGAAGCGCTGGGGATCGAAGCGCTCGGCATCGGTCCAGAACTGGGGATGGCGGTGCACGATCCACGGACTCATGATGATGAGGGCACCTGCGGGGATCTCGGCACCGCTCAGGCGGTCGTCGGTCAGTGCCTTGCGGCTGATGAGCCACGCCGGCGGATACAGGCGCAGCGCCTCGTCGACGCAGGCGCGCGCATACGGCAGGCGGGCCAGATCCTGCAGGCCCAGTGGCGCATCGGTGACGACCGTGTCGACCTCCTGCTGCAGGCGTGCCTGCACCTCGGGATGCGCGGCCAGCAGCGCCCAGCACCACGTCATCGCTGCGGCCACGGTTTCGTGCCCGGCCACGATGAAGGTGACGATCTCGTCACGGATCTCGCGATCGGTGAGCCCCTGCCCTCGGTCGTCGCGAGCGGCGATGAGCAGGTCGAGCACATCGGGCTGGCTGCTCGCAGCCTGCGCCCGACGAGCCCGGAGCAGGCGCGCGACGGTGCGATCGAGCACCGCATTGGCCCGCTGCAGGCGGCGATTGCCTGGCGTGGGCACCCACGCCGGTGGCGTGACGGGCACGCGCGCCCTGGCCACGACGACCTCGAGCGCCGCGAGGGTCGCGTCGGTGAGCTGTGCGGCGTCGCCCGAGAGATCCTCGGTGAACAGTGCATGGCCGACGGTCTCCAGGCCCGCGCGCAGCATCGCGCGCTCGACGTCGACGACGGCCCCGGGCGCCAGGCGCTGCCAGCGATCGACCAGGCGCGCGGCTCCCAGCTCGACCTCGCCCACCAGCGGCTCGAGCTGCCGCGGATGGAATGCCGGCTGGAGCATGAGGCGATGCTGCCGCCACGGTGGATCCTCGGCGGTCAGCAGACCGGCCCCGGTGACGAGCGACAGCGCGCGGTACTGGATGGTCTCCTTGCTGTACGCGCGTGGGCGCTCGACCAGCACGCGCCGCACGGCGTCGGGGTGGCACACGAGGTAGCTCGGCGGTCGTGGGATCGGGAACTGCACGATGTCGCCGTGGGTGCGCCAGGTGTGCGCGAGGTAGGCGAGCGGGTCTCGCCGGATGGCGCCGAACGCCGGCAGCATCTGCGGACCTGTCGGCCCGGGTGCTGTGGCACGGGTGCCCAGGTACCTGCGGTCGGGGACCTCGAGCATGCCCATGTCAGCGGGCAGCGGGCACGGCGATGGGTGCGTACAGGGTCGAGCGCTCCTGCAGGTTGCGCCCGAGCGGCTGGGTGATCTGCGCGAACTCCTCGACCGTGATGCCCTGGCCGTGCGTGGCCCCGGCAGCCCGCGAGATGTTCTCGTCCATGAGCGTGCCACCCAGGTCGTTCACCCCTGCGCGCAGCAGCTGCTGGGCACCCGACGTGCCCAGCTTGACCCATGACGCCTGCACGTTGTCGATGGAGCCATGGAAGGCGATGCGTCCGACGGCGTGCATGAGCACCGTCTCGCGCCAGGTCGGGCCGCGTCGCGCGCTGCGCTTGAGGTAGATCGGGGAGGCCATGTGCACGAACGGGAGCGGCACGAACTCGGTGAATCCTCCCGTGCGGGACTGCACCTCGCGTGCGCGCACGAGGTGCCGGGCCCAGTGCACCGGCTGCTCGACGCTGCCGAACATGATCGTGACATTCGAGCGCAGGCCGACGTCGTGCGCCGTCTCGTGCACCTCGAGCCACTGCGCTGTCGTGACCTTGTCGGGGCAGATGAGCGCCCGGATCTCATCGTCGAGGATCTCCGCAGCCGTGCCTGGCAGCGATTTCAGCCCCGCATCGCGCAGCGCGATGAGGAAGTCGCGCAGCGGCAGGCCCAGCCGGCGCGCGCCCTCCCAGACCTCGAGGGCCGAGAACGCGTGGACATGCACGTCGGGGACTGCCACGCGCACGGCGCTGAGGATGTCGAGATACGACTGGCCGTTGAAGTCGGGGTGGATGCCGCCCTGCAGGCACACCTCGGTGGCGCCGAGCTCATGCGCCTCCACCGCGCGCGCCGCGACATCGTCGACGGTGAGCAGATAGGGCTCCCCGCGGAGGTTGAGCGTCGCCGGCCCCTTGGAGAAGGCGCAGAAGGTGCACTTGAAGGTGCACACGTTCGTGTAGTTGATGTTGCGGTTGCGCACGAAGGTCACCGTGTCGCCGTTGACGTCAGTGCGGAGCTCGTCTGCCAGGGCAGCCACCGCGAGCACCTCGGCACCGCGCGCCTCGAACAGGGTGACGATCTGGCCCTCGTCGGGCACCTGACCGGCCCGCACTCCGTCGATCACCTCGCGCACTGCACCGCCCGCGAGCACCGGGACCTCGCCCGTGATGAGCGAGCCGGGACGCTGGTCGCTGCCCGAGTACCAGGAGGTCGACCGTCGGCCGATCTGCACCACCTCGGGCCCGGTGCCGACATTGACCGCGTCGCGGTAGCGCTCCGGGAACATCGCGCCAGCATCATCGCGCGCCAGGGATTCCGCGTCGCTGCGATCGAGCACGGCGAAGTGCAGGGCCGGGTCGAGCCAGCGGGCAGGATCGGCCGCGAACTCAGGATGGATCGTGAGCCGGGGCACCAGTGAGCGCCCGATGCCGGCCAGCGACTCGCGCAGGTCGTCGATGTGCGGCCACGGGCGCTCCGGGTTCACGTGGTCGGCCGTGATCGGCGAGATGCCGCCGAGATCGTCGACTCCGGACTCGATGAGCGCGATGACATCATCGACCAGGTTCGGCGGTGCCTGCACGTGCACCTCCGGCGGCAGGATCGCCCGGGCCAGCGCGATGGCGTCGAGGTGCACGTCGGCGGGGCACTCCGGCCACAGTCGCATCACCGTGTCGGCCTTCGGCATGAAGTTCTGCACGATGACCTCCTGCACGTGGCCATGCCGCGCATGCGAGGCGGCGATGGCCTCGAGCGCAAGGATGCGATCCTCGCGCGACTCGCCGATGCCGACCAGGATCCCCGTGGTGAACGGGATCTGCAGCTCGCCGGCGGCCTCGAGGGTTGCCAGGCGCCGCGCGGGCGTCTTGTCAGGAGCACCGCGATGCGCGGCGAGATCGTCACGCAGGGTCTCGATCATCATCCCCTGGCTGGGGGCGACCGCCCGCAGCCGCTGCAGCTCCTCGCGCGAGATCGCGCCGGCATTGGCGTGCGGCAGCAGGCCGGTCTCGTCGAGCACCAGGTGGCAGGCCGCCACGAGGTAGTCGATGGTCGATGCGTAGCCATGCTCGTCGAGCCACGCACGGGCCACCGGGTAGCGGTCCTCCGGCGCCTCCCCCAGCGTGAACAGCGCCTCATGGCAGCCGACCTCAGCACCGGCACGTGCGATGGCCAGCACTTCATCGAGGGTGAGGTAGGGCGCCACATGCGCCGGGGACTGCGCGAAGGTGCAGTAGCCGCAGCGATCGCGGCACAGTGTCGTGAGCGGGATGAAGACCTTCGGCGAGTAGGTCACGCGCGATCGCACCAGGGCACTGCGCACGCTCACCTCCGAGGTCCGGGCACTTGAGTCCTCGACAATACCGTGGCGGCCGAGGCCCTACTCATGTGTCGTCGAGGCCGGGTGGACGAAGCCCTCGGGCTCGATCTGGAGGGTCGAGTGCGCGATGTTGAAGTGACCGAGCAGG
>JAQTXL010000213.1 GCA_028688835.1 Candidatus Nanopelagicales bacterium
AACCCCCGCCGGCGTCACACCAGCATCGGCAACCTGTCCCCGCACGAGTTCGAAACCCTGCACACCGCCGCAACAGCTGCGGCATGATCACCCAACCGAAACTGTCCGGGAAACCGGGTCAGGCTCCCGGAACCAAACACTGACGGAGTGGCCCCGGGCAGATTCGAACTGCCGACCAATGGTTTAGGAAACCACTGCTCTATCCCCTGAGCTACGGAGCCGCAGCGAACTGCGGCTGCCCATTCTGCACTACGGGAGCAGCAGCCTTCCCGAGGTCTTCGGCTGCTGCGGTGAGGAGATCGAGTGACGAGAGCAGTCGTGCGCGCAGGATCGCGGCGGTCGCAGCGAGCTCGCGCTGGCGGCGCGAGTACTCGACGCGCCCATCGGCCGTCTCGACGGTGATGGGCGCGTAGCCGAGGTCGATGAGGTCATAGGGCGAGGCCTGCATGTCGAGCTCGCGTGCGGATCGCGCCAAGGCGAAGCAGTCGGCGACGAGCTCGCTGGGCAGGTACGGGTAGGCCCACATCGCGTACTTGTAGAGGTCCATGGCCGCGTGCACGCATCCCGGCTGCTCGTCCTGCACCTGCGCCTCACGGGTGAGCACGGTCAGGTTGAGCGGGATCGCCTCGGATGTGAAGAAGCGGTAGGCGTCGAAGTGCGTGCAGCGAAGCCCGACGCCGTGCACCACCTCGGCGATCTCGTCCTGGGTGAGTCGCAGCCGGTGCGAGGCATGCCGCAGATCGTCGGCACCGAGCCGGTGGACCATCGCCCACTCGTGCATCCCGAAGCAGGAGAACTGCGGCGCTCGATCGGCAGTGGCCTCGAGGATCGCGCGTGCCCTCCCGAGGCGCCCGGCCCGCTTGGCCAGGCCGCCGTCGGTGAGGGTTGCGCCGGAGCCTTGGGCACGGTAGCCGGGCTGCTCGAGGAACTCGTGAACACCACCCTCGAGGGTCACGCCCCAGCCCGGATGCCAGGCGCTCAGCCGGGCCGTCGAATAGGGGTAGTAGTCGAACAGGAAGTCATCGACCGGGTGCTGGTCGCCGACCGACTTGCGCGCAAGCCGGGGCTGGATCCAGGGCAGCACTCGTGCGCGATGGGCGGCCTGCCTGGCCCGCCAGTCCGGCTCGTCCATGGTCGAGACGCTACGCCGTACCCTTGGGGGATGAGCACAGACCCGAGTCCGGTGCCGCACGAGAAGGCCCCGAGTCTCGAGGTCGACCTGCTGCCGGACGTGACCTCTGACGAGGAGGGCGGGTTCGAGTCCCGTGACGAGTGGCTGCGCGGCGAGGTGCCGCCGCACCACGGAGGCTAGGGCTGCTGCTGCGCCTTGAGCAGGTCGCGGATCTCCGTGAGCAGCTTGACGTCTGGCGGGGTGACGTCGAGCGTCTGCTGGTTCGTGCGCTTGCGGTAGGCGTTCATGGGCACGACGAAGACGAAGTACAGCACCGTGAGGGTGATGAGGAACGTGATGATCGCGTTGATGAGCAGCGAGAAGTCGATCACCTGATCGCGGATCGTGATCGTGCCTGCGTTCAGGCCACCACCCAGGAAGATGCCCACGATGGGGTTGATGAGGGCCTTGGTGAACGCGGCGACGAGTCCTGCGAAGGCGGCGCCGACCACGAAGGCGACGGCCAGATCGATCACATTCCCGCGCAGCACGAACGTCTTGAACCCCTGCACCATGGTCACTCCCTCACTTCGCCGCTGGATGGAGCACAAGGGTAAGGGATCCCTGCGCCCCGGCGATGGCGACAGCGGCGGCCATGCTCGAGGGCACTGCCACGACCAGCATCGCCGAGCTCTCGCTCGCGAAGCCGGTCTGCGTCGTGCCCTTGTCGAGCACGCGCGAGCCTGACGCCACGGGTGCTGCGTCGGCACCGGCACCGACCTGCACCAGGTCGATCAGGTCACCGGGCGAGACGGCAGCGGCCAGCTGCTGGTCGACCAGCAGCACCGGGACGGCAGCCTCATCGCGGCCCAGGCGCAGCGCCATCGAGCCGGGAGTGACTGTGGCCTCGGGCGGGCGCGCCGCGTCGACGACGATCCCGAGGGTGAGCAGCACGGCGGCGGCTGCGCAGGCAGCAGCCAGGATGCGTCGATGGCGTGCGATCGCCACGCGCACTGCCGGGAGCAGCTGCAGCCAGGAGCCCATGGGCGCAGGCTAGGCAGCGGACCGGCGACGGCCCAAGCCGTCGTCCACAGGGCGATGCGAGCGGGTCAGTCGGAGGAGGAGCTGGACGTGCTGGATGCCGTGGACGAGCCCGATGGCGCAGCAGGGGCGCTGCCTGCAGCCGGAGAGGCGGGCGACGAGCCGCTCTCGGACGTCGAGGACTTGCCGCGCGAGTCATTGCGGTAGAAGCCGGAACCCTTGAACACGACACCCACGTTGTTGAACTGCTTGCGCAGGGCCGGCTCGCCGCAGGCAGGGCAGATCGTCAGCGAGTCGTCGGACATCTTCTGCACGACCTCGTGCGCAGCACCGCAGTTCGCGCATGCGTATTCGTAGGTCGGCACGAGTCCTCCGGGGCTTGGGGGTGGCGGGGCAGGTGCCAATTCTGCCCCGCAGTCGAGGCCGGGGCCAACTCAGGGCCGTGCACCCTAGGGTTTGGGCGTGCCCGGTCGCCTGTCGCTGCGGATCCTCGCGGTCATCGCTGCCGGTGGCGCC
>JAQTXL010000070.1 GCA_028688835.1 Candidatus Nanopelagicales bacterium
CCCTCATCGGCGCCTGGTGCTTCCTCGACCACTACGGCCCGCAGTCGGAGGGGGCGGCACCCGGCATGCGCGTCGCCCCGCATCCGCACACCGGCCTGCAGACCGCCAGCTGGCTCTTCTCGGGCGCAGTCGTGCACCGCGACAGTGCCGGGCACCACGCGACAGTGCGACCAGGCGAGCTCAACCTCATGACCGCCGGCCGCGGCATCAGCCACTCCGAGGTATCGGTGCCGGGCGAGCAGGCGCTGCACGGCGTGCAGCTGTGGATCGCGCTTCCGGAAGCCGCGCGCTTCATGGCACCCGGCTTCGAGCACTATGCGCCGCCCTTGGTGCACGCTCCTGGCGTGAGTGCTCGCGTGTTCCTCGGATCGCTCCTGGGCTCGTCCTCGCCCGTGGCGACGCACACCCCGCTCGTCGGCGCCGAGCTGGTGCTCGATGCCGGAACGCGACTGCACCTCGAGGTCGACCCTGCCTTCGAGCACGGCGTGCTCGTCGACGCCGGTGCGGTGCTGCTCCACGGGCATCAGGTGCCGGGGTCGTCCCTGGCCTGTGTCGCCCCGGGTGCCACGCGTCTGGACCTGCAGGCCACCGAGCAGTCACGCATCCTGCTCATCGGCGGCGTGCCGCTCGGTGAGCAGATCGTGATGTGGTGGAACTTCATCGGCCGCAGTCATGAGGAGATCGTGCAGTTCCGCGAGCAGTGGCAGGCCGAGAACCTCGGGGGATCGACGGACGCCGCCGATCATCCCGTCTTCGGATGGCCGATCGGAGAAGCCCAGGCGCCGATCCTGGCTCCTGGGCTTCCACCGGTGCGCCTCAAGGCGCGTGGCTGACTACTTCTTCTTGCCCGCCATGAACACCTTGGCGCCGGGGTAGTTCGGCTTGGGCAGGCCCAGCACATGGTTGGCGATGATGGTGCGGAACACCTCGACCGTGCCGCCATAGGTGGCGGTGCCCTGCGCGAAGCGATGCGCGTACTCGGTGTCGGCCTCGCCGACGGCGCCATCGGCGTGCAGCGGCAGCAGCCCGACCGGCCCCATGAGGTCGATCAGTGACGCCGACTGCTGCACGAGCGCATCGGAGGCCTTGACTCGGCCCATCGGCCCGGGGGTGCACAGGCCGGCCTCGTACTCGACCATGGCAGCGCCGAGGCGCTCGCGCACCTGCACGTCGTCGGCCAGGCTCGAGCCATCGGGGGCAGGCGTCTTGTGCGCCCACTCGGCGACCTCGTTGATCGCGCGCCCCAGCACCCGGCAGAAGCCTGCACCGATCGACAGGTCGGTGAGTCCACCGGACATGTCGAGCCCGATGCTGTGCTCCTCGTCGAGGGGTCCGTGCAGGACGTTCCAGCCGTCGTTGATGCCGCCCACGCGGTACTTGTCGTGGATGACGACATCCTCGTAGTAGACGATGTTCGTGCGCTCGCCGCTGAAGGTGCGGATGCCCTGGATGGTGACACCGGGGGTGTCGAGCGGCACCAGGAACATCGTGATGCCCTTGTGCTTGGGGGCGTCTGGGTCGGTGCGCGTGACCAGGAAGGTGTAGTTCGACACGTGGGCGCCGGTGGTCCACATCTTCGAGCCGTTGATCGTCCACATGTCGCCGTCCTGCACGGCGCGCACCTTCGCATTGGCGATGTCGGAGCCGCCGTCGGGCTCGGAGTAGCCCAGGCACACGAGCACCCGGCCCTCGACCGCGTCCTTGAGGATGGGGTCGGCGACGTCGGCCGGCATGTACTTGCGGATCGCCTTGAGCGGCAGGCTCGAGGTGCCGCGCATCATCATCACGCGCGCGTCCTGGCGGAACAGCTCGAGATCCATGATGCGCTCGGCGACGAGGTCGAAGCCCGCGCCGCCCTCCTCGACGGGCTTCTCCGGGTAGAGCCAGCCGCGAGCGCCGAGCTCCTCGTAGACCTTCTTGTTGTAGCCGCTGCCGGTCTCGTGCTCCTCGGCGAAGACGTCGGGCGTGAAGAGGCCCTCGAGGAACGTGCGGATCTCCTGCTGGAGCTGGCGGTGATCGTCATCGAGCTCGACGAGAGTGAAGTCCATGGGGTCTCCTCGGTTCTTCGGTGGCTAGTTGACGGTGTTCAGGACGTGATCGCCGATGGCGATCAGCTTGGCCTGAGGGTCGCCGGCGAGGGCACCCCAGCCCTTGCTGCGCAGGAAGTACAGGCTCGCGTCGGCCTCGATGGTGAAGCCCAGGCCGCCCTGGAGGTGCGCGGTCACCTGGGTGCCCTTGGTCGCGGTCTGGGAGGCGTAGACCATGGCGATGGCCGGCAGCTCGGGTCGCTCGTCGGGCGCGTGTTCGAGGTACCAGGCCGCCTTGCGCGCGACATTGCGCGCACCGGCGATGGCGATCGCGACATCGGTCATCGGGAAGGACACGCCCTGGAGCGTCGCGATCGGCACGCCCATGGTCTCGCGCGTCTTGGAGAACTCGACCGCGATGTTCAGTGCGGGCTCGGTGAGGCCGACGAGGGCCGCAGCCGTGAGCGTCATGCGCTCGTCATGGGCCCGGTCGTAGATCTCATGCGCGCGGGCACCGGTGGCCAGCACTGCACGATCGGCGATGGCGTCGAAGTCCCACCAGGCCAGCGGCGTGCTGCCCTGGTTGACCACGTGTGCCGGCGGGGTGTCGACCGTGAAGAGCACGAGGTCGTCGCCGACGAGCGCGAGCACGCTGCGCGCCACAGCGCCCGCGGGCACGAGCTGCGGGCTGCCGGCCTGCACCGGGAAGCTGGCCAGCGCCACGATGTGCGAGCCGTCGAGGGCTGCGGGCAGCACGGTCGACTCACCGGCAGCAGCGAGCGCACGGGCGGTGACGGTGTGCTCGATGTACGGCACCGGTGCGATCGCGCGCCCGAACTCCTCGGCGACGAGCGTCAGCTCGATCATCCCGGCGCCATCGCCGCCGACCGACTCGGGCAGGCCCATGGAGGTGCCGCCCATCTCGACGAGCCGGTTCCAGAGATCCTGGCTGAACCCCAGGGGCTCGCACTCCCGCACGAGGCTGGTGGGGCTCTGCTCGCTGAAGAACTCACCGAAGGCGGTGAGGAGGAGCTGATGGTCCTCGTCGAGCGAGTAGTCCTGACGGCGCAGTTCGAGCAAGTCCACGTGAAGCCTCCTGGGTCAGGTGAAGCGTTCTACGCGGTTGCAGTCCCGTCAAGCGGTTTGGCCATGAGCCGCGTCTCAATGAGGTCGAGCAGCGCGGGCAGCTCGCACAGCGGCGTGGTGACGCCGACTCCGCAGCGTTCGCCCGCGCGGGCGATCTGGTCGGCGATGACGCCGGGGAACAGCGTGAAGGTCGCGATGTGCGGGCGCTTGCCCGTGCGCTCCTGCAGGTGCTGGACGGCGCTGGCGATGGCCTCGCCGTCGTCACTTGCGACCGCGAGCGTCACCTCGCGCCCGGTGGCCGCCGCCCACGAGGCGGCCAGCGACTGCGCTGCGAACTGCGCCTGCGTGGTGCGCCCGCCGGCCCAGGCGAGCACCACGGGGGCGCCAGTCGGGATCTGGGCATCCAGGCCGGTGATGAGCGTGACGTCCATGCCCAGCGGCTCGCCCACGGCGATGGCGAGGCGATGGTCGCGCTCTGCCTTGGCGACCGCGTCGGGCACATCCCGGAGCGCATGCGTTGCCGCGCTCAGGAGCAGGGGCTGCACCCGCACGCGGGTGACGTCACCAGTGTCGAGCTCTCGGCCGATGGCGGCCGTCAGCGTCGGCCAGTTGTGCTGGAGATAGGCGACCCGCACGAGGGTGTCGGGGTGGGCCTCGGCATACGCCTGGGCGATGCGCGAGACCGCCTGGCTCGAGCGGGGGTCAGGGCTGCCGTGCGTGAGCAGCACGACCAGCTCGGTCACGAGGACCTCGTGGCATCGGCGAGGGCGGACTCGGCGTGGAGCAGGTTCGGCACCGACACGACGTCGCCGATGACGATGACCGCCGGGTTGCGGACGCCGACCGCGTCGGCGAGCGCGGAGATGGAGCCGAGGGTGCCGATGGTCACCCGCTGCTGGGGTGTCGAGGCCTGCTCGATGACGGCGGCCGGGGTCGCGCTCGAGCGGCCGGCCGCGACGAGCCCTGAGGCCAGTGCCGGCAGCGTGGCCACACCCATGAGCACCACCAGCGTGAGGTCGAGCTGCGCCAGGGCGGTGAGGTCGTCGAGCTGATGGCCGGTGATGACCGCGTAGCCGTTGGCGAGCCCGCGGTGCGTGACGGGGATGCCGGCCGCCGCCGGTGCTGCGACCGCCGAGCTGATGCCGGGGATGACCTCGACGGTGACTCCGGCGGCGATGCAGGCCTGCACCTCCTCGGAGCCGCGACCGAAGACGAACGGGTCGCCGCCCTTGAGCCGGACGACGCGCCGGCCCTGCAGGGCCCGGTCGACGATGACGGCATTGATCTGGTCCTGGCTGAGGGTGTGGCGACCGGGCTGCTTGCCCGCCTCGATCAGTTCGACGTCGGGGGCGAGCGTGGCCAGCAGTGCTGAGGGCCCAAGCCGGTCGAAGACGACGACGTCGGCCATCGACAGTTCGCGGCGCCCGCGCACGGTGATGAGGTCAGGGTCGCCGGGGCCACCGCCGATGAGCACGACGTGGCCGTCGGCCGGGCGCACGCGGCGCAGCGGGAGCGCGCCGGTCGTGAGCTGGTCGGCGATGGCATCGCGGATCGCCACCGCACGTCGAGGATCGCCACCGGCCGTCACCGCCACGGTGACGTCGTCGACGCGGGTGGAGGCCGGGGTCCAGGCCTCGGACAGCAGCGCCTGGTCGGCGCGCACGCACCAGGTGCCCTGGGCCGCGGCGTGCTCGGCCACGCGCTCATTGACGGGCGCGCGGTCGGTGGCGGCGTGCACGAGCCACGCGCCTGCGAGGTCGCCGTCGGCGTACGTGCGGCGCTGCAGGTCGATCTGGCCCAGTGCTGCGAGCTCCTCGATGCGCGGATCGATGCGGTCGGCGATCACCGTGATGCGTGCGCCGGCCTCGATCAGGCCGGTGAGGCGCCGGGCCGCCACGAGTCCGGCACCGACGACCACGACCTTCTTGCCGGCGAGGTTGAGGGCGAGCGGATAGCTGCTCACGTGTGCAGGCCGCACTCGATCTTGTCCTGGCCCTTCCAGCGGCCTGAGCGCGGATCGTCGCCGGGCTCGACGCGGGCCGTGCACGGGCCGCAGCCGATGGAGGGGTAGCCCTGGTACATCAGGGGATTGACGGGGACGTCGTGCTCGAGGGTGTACTGCAGGAGCTGCTCGTCGGTCCAGTAGAGCATCGGCGAGATCTTGAGCACGCCGCGCTTCTCGTCGAACTGCACGACAGGGACCTCCTCGCGGCTGGTCGACGACGCGACCCGAAGGCCGGTGATCCATGCCTCGTAGCCGATGAGCGACTCCTCCATCGGGAGCACCTTGCGCAGCTGGCAGCACAGGTCGGGGTCGCGGGCCCAGAGGTCGGCGCCGTACTGCTCGTCCTGCTCGGCGACGGACTGCACCGGCGTGATGGTGAGCAGCTTGGCGCCCGTGCGGGTGACGAGATCGTCACGCGTGGCCAGGGTCTCGGGGAAGTGGTAGCCCGTGTCGAGGAACACGATCGGGATCTCCGGCGCATGGGTGGTGAGCAGGTGCGACATGGTCGTGTTGGCCATGGCCTGGGTGGCCACGACGCGACCTGCGAAGGAGTCGGCGGCCCAGCGGATGATCTCGACCGCATCGGCGCCCTGGAGCCCGGCGGTCGCATAGCGCGCGACCGCCTGCAGCACGCGGGCGTCGCTGCGCTCGACGACGGTCATCGGATGGCCTCGTCGTCGGCGCGCAGCGCCCAATGGCTGAAGGTCTCGTCGCCGTCGCGCTCGGCGATGTAGCGGGTGAAGACGCGCTCGACGTAGTCGGGCAGGTCGTCGGCCGGCAGGCGCAGGCCCTTGACCGTGCGTCCGAAGCCCGAGTCCTGGCCGAGCCTGCCGCCCAGGTGGATCTGGAAGCCCTCGACGTCATTGCCGTCGGCATCCAGTGCGCGCATGCCCTTGAGCCCGATGTCGGCGACCTGGATGCGTGCACACGAGTTCGGGCAGCCGTTGACGTGCACCGCCAGCGGCAGCGTGTTGTCGGGCAGGCGCGACTCGAGCTCGGCGACGAGCGCTGTGGCGCGGTCCTTGGTGTTGGTGATCGCCAGCTTGCAGTACTCCACGCCGGTGCAGGCCATGGTGCTGCGGCGGAACTGCGAGGGGTGGACCTCCAGGCCGATGCCCGACAGCGCAGTGGTGAGCGAGTCGACGTTGGCCTGGTCGACGTTGAGCACGACCACCTTCTGGTCGGCAGTCAGGTGCACGCGGTCGGAGCCGGCGGCCTCGGCGATGTCGGCCAGGGCCAGCAGCCGGGTGCCTGAGAGCCGGCCCACGGTGGGCGCCGCGCCGACATAGACCTGGCCGTTGGTCTGCGGGAAGACGCCCACATGGTCGCGCTGCAGCGCAGTGGAGGGTGCCGGGCCGTCGATGAGTGGGCGGCCCAGGTACTCGGTCTCGAGGACCTGGCGGAACTTCTCCGCGCCCCAGTCGGACACGAGGAACTTCAGGCGGGCCTTGGTGCGCAGGCGGCGGTAGCCGTAGTCGCGGAAGATCTTGACGACGCCGAGCCAGACGTCGGCCACCTCGTCGATGGGCACCCAGGCGCCCAGGCGCACGGCGAGGTGCGGATTGGTCGACAGGCCGCCGCCGACCCAGAGGTCGAAGCCGGGACCGTGCTCGGGGTGCACCACGCCCACGAAGGAGATGTCGTTGATCTCATGGGCGACATCGAGCCTCGGGGATCCGCTGATCGCGGACTTGAACTTGCGCGGCAGGTTCGCGAGCTCGGGATCGAGCAGGTAGCGCCGCAGGATCTCCTCGATCGCGGGCGTGCCGTCGATGATCTCGTCGACGGCGACCCCGGCGACCGGAGATCCGAGGATGACGCGCGGCACATCGCCGCAGGCCTGGGCGCTGGACAGGCCGACCGCCTCGAGCCGGCGCCAGATCTCGGGCACGTCCTCGATGCGGATCCAGTGCAGCTGGATGTTCTGCCGGTCGGTGACGTCGGCGGTGTCCTGGGCGAACTCGACCGAGATGTTCGCGATCGTGCGCAGCTGCTCGAGCGTCAGGCGGCCGCCGTCGGAGCGCACGCGCATGAGGAAGTTGGAGTCCTCGAGCTCCTCGGGCTCCAGGGCAGCCGTGCGGCCGCCGTCGATCCCGGGCTTGCGCTGCGTGTACAGGCCCCACCAGCGCAGGCGCCCGCGCAGGTCATCGCCGGGGATCGAGTCGAAGCCCTGCTTGGCGTAGATGGTCTCGACGCGCTCGCGCACCGCCAGGCCGTCGCCCTCCTGCTTCATGACCTCGTTGGCATTGAGGGGCGAGTCGCCGTCGACCGCCCACTGTCCGTGGGACTTGGCTGGTCGTGTCGGGCCGGTCGTGGTGCTCATGGGGGTCCTTCGATGCTCATGGGGCAGGGCGCATGCCGATGGCGGGCCATCGTGCACAGGGGGTTGGGTCGCCTGGTGGCGGAGGCGACTAGCGACAGCGCATCGACGACGACCGCATGAGATCGACATGCATGCGACGCGTCAGGAAGGCCATGGACTGACGGTACGAGGGGGTCCTGCGAGTGTCCATCGAATAGATAACAGTTGCGAATCTTTTGCAGCGCGGACCTTGGGACCGGCTGGGGGCTCGCCTACCCTTGGGGCATGACCACACTTCGACGCACGCTCCCGGTCCGACTCGGTGCCGTGGCTGCCGCGGCAGCCACGATCGTCACGGCGGGAGCCGGAACGGCACTGGCGGCCACTTCCTCGCCGCAGCAGATCACGACCCTGGCCGGCACGACCTGGACCCTCGGGTCCTTCGCCGGCACCGGCGGCAAGCAGACCACGGCAGTGGCCTCGGCCAACGCCACGCTTCGGTTCGTCCGGGGTGGGACCGTCACGGGGTCCACCGGCTGCAACAACTTCACCGGCACCTACCGCCAGTCGGGCAGCTCGGTGACCATCACCCCCGGACCGATGACGCTCAAGGCCTGCCCCGGCGCCCTGGCCACCCAGGAGGCCGCGGTGCTGGCTGCCTTCCCGAAGATCGTCTCGTTCTCCTCGGACCAGACCACGACCAAGCCGGCGGTCGCCGTGCTCGTCCTCAAGGACGCGCAGCGTGCGACGCAGCTCTCATATGTGGCGACGGCCACGGGCCTGCGCGGGACCTCGTGGCAGGCCACGGGCGTCAACAATGGCAAGCAGGCGCTCGTCAGTGATGCGTCGGTCGCGGCGATCACGGCCAACTTCGGCACTGATGGCCGCCTCACCGGCACCGGTGGGTGCAACAACTACAACGCGTCCTACCGCACGGTGGGCCAGCGCATCATCCGGATCGGCGCCGTGGCCTCCACGATGATGGCCTGCGACCCGGCAGTGATGACGACGGAGGCCAACTACTTCACCGCGCTCGGCCGGTCGGTGCGCTTCACCCGCGAAGGCAGTGTGCTGACCCTGCGCGATGCCAAGGGTGCGATGCAGGCCACCTTCACCATCAAGTAGGCGGCCGGCGAACACGGCAAGGCCGAGGGGGCGGGTCCTGTGGACTCGCCCCCTCGGCCTTGCCGTGCGCGCGGATCGACCGCGGTGCGTGCTACCGGTGACTGCCGAGCGCGAAGCCCAGGTGCAGGCCCTCGGTCTTGACCAGCGAGTGCCAGCTCTCGTTCTCGTGCATCCACCCGAACTTGGTCTTGGGCGGGTTCAGCAGGTCGGACGAGATCGCAGTGCCCGAGGGGAAGACCGCGGTCACTGCTGCCTGATAGTCGACGCGGGCCTTGTCGAGGCCGGCCTTGGCCGTGGCGCTGGCCGCGGATGACTTGGCCTGGGCTGCTGTCTTCGCCGCTGCGGCAGCCGACTGGTAGGCCGCCTGGGCCTGGTCGAGGGCGGCCTTGACGGCCGTGGTGTCCACACCGCTGTCACTGGCGAAGGAGTAGGCGTCCTGGGCGATGATCAGCGCCAGACGCTGGGCGTTGGTGGCGGAGAGGACGTCGGCCTGTACCTGCTCGAGGGTGGCGTGCAGCGTCGTGTTCACGGAGTTGACCGTGGTCAGGTAGGCCTTGCGTGCTGCGCTGATCGAGGTGACCTGAACCGGGGTCAGGGCGACCTTGACGGTCACGCGCTGCGAGCTGCTGGACGAGTCCCGGCCATGGCCGCGGCCGTTGCCGTTGTTGTCGGCTGTCGCGACCGTTGCGATCAGCGGGACCGATGCGACGAGCGCGAGGCCTGCTGCCGTGGATGCGATGACGCGTTGAACCTTCATGTGGTCTCCCTCATTCGTTGTCGTGCCGTACTGGCAGTCTCGGACGAGGTGGCCGGGTCGCGAACCAAGGAATGCTTAAGGACAGGTAAGGCGATGGGCGTCAGCGCGCATCGCCAGGGGTGAGTGCAGTATTCACAAGCGCCTCACAGGAACAGCACGCTCGTGCAGGGCCTATGCCGCGCCGTCGCGCAGCTCGATGAACAGGCCGTGCGCCTCGCAGGTCAGCACTTCACCGTCGAACATCGCCGCGTAGGCGTACCGCTTGCGTCCCTCGACACGTTCGAGGTGCGCCTCGACGCGCAGGTCTCGATCGATCAGGGTCACGCTGCGGTAGTCGACCTTGAGGGAGGCGGTGCGGCAGATCGGCCGGCCATGGTTGGCGACGCGTCCCAGGACCTCGTCATAGAACGACGGCAGTGCGCCACCGTGCACGGCGCCATTGCCGCCGAGGTAGAAGGCCGAGAAGGTGACGCGACCGTGCAGGTGGTCGTCGACCCACGCGACGTCGGTCATCACCGGGTTGAGTGTGCGACTGCCGCGGGCTCGCTTGATGTCATCCCATGAGCGATCACGATCGGCGATGTAGCGGTAGGGCTCGAGCAGGGTGCTCGCCTCCTGCAGCAGCGCTGCCGCCTGACGCGCGATCGCCTGTGGCGCGCTGGTCGCGGCCACCCGCGACTGCACCTGCCGCAGCGCATCGCCGAGTGCGTGGATGCTGTCGGTGCTGCCCTCGTCCTCGAAGTCTGCGAACGTCATGGGCGCATGCTACGGACGAGGCTCGCTAGCGTGTGGCCATGGCGGCCATCGACACAGCACTGTCCATCCGCACGCCGCACGGCCAGACACTCGCGTCGACCCTGTGTCTTCCCGCAGGAGGCGATCAGGCGACTGCTCCGCTGCCGGGCGTGCTCCTGTGCCAGGGGCTCTCGGGTGTGCGCAACCTCGTGCTGCCGCAGGTTGCGCACACGCTTGCCGAAGCCGGCATCGCCACTCTGCGCTTCGACTACGCAGGCTTCGGCGAGAGCAGCGGGGATCGCGGCTGGATCGACCCGGAGGCAAGGATCCTCGATGCCACCGTCGCGTTCGAGTCGCTCGCTGCGCACCCGGCAGTGGATCGTGGTCGCCTGGGGATCTACGGGCACAGCTACGGCGGGCCGGTGGCGGTGTGCGTCGCAGCGCAGGACCCGCGCATCCGAGCGGTGGTCAGCGTGTCCGGCCCTGGA
>JAQTXL010000214.1 GCA_028688835.1 Candidatus Nanopelagicales bacterium
GAGTCCATGACGACCCCAGCTGCCGCAGCCGTGGCCAGCGTCCCGGTGATGTGCAGGTAGTGGGCGAAGGTCTCCGCGAAGTCCTCCCACGGGTGCATGGTCGCGTACTCGGAGATGAAGCTGTCGGCCCAGTCCTCCGGCGCCCCGAGGGCGTAGTGGCGTTCGAGGGCGGCGGCATAGCTCTCGCGCTCGTCGCCGAACAGGTCGCGGCACTGGCCAAGGAGCGGCTCGGACGACACCAGCACCTGCTGGTAGTAGTGCCCGACCTCATGCCGGAAGTGGCCCAGCATCGTGCGGTACGGCTCGCCCAGACGCACGCGCATGGCCTCGCGATGCGCATCGAGACTCTCGGCGAGGTCGATCGTGATCACCCCTGAGGCGTGGCCGATCACCACGGGCTCGCCACTGCGGCTCGACAGCAGGTCGAAGGCGAGGCCGCCATCGCGCTCGTAGTACGGCGTGACGGGCAGGCGCAGGTTGAGCAGCTGGACCAGCAGTCGACGCTGGTCGACGCAGGTCTCGGCGAGCTTCTCCAGTGAGATCGTGTCGTCGGACTCTGGCCGGCGGCGCACCAGACGACAGGCGAAGCAGCGGCCCGACTCGTCGTGCATGGAGACCAGCCAGTTGCACTGCCACGACCAGTTCACGCAGCGCACCCACGGCGCCCCATCGATGATGGTCGCCTCATCAGCGACGGCGACGAACGATCGTGACGGGTAGTGGTAGCCGATGCCCAGGCCGCAGCTCGGGCACTCCTGCATCTCCATGAAGACGATCGCCCCGCAGTGCGGGCATCTGGGCGCGATCATGCTCGGCACAGTACACAGTGCCCCGCAACCGGGATCCGCCGCCGATCGGGCATCGATGGTGCGGAATATCTGGGCTCACCGGAGCGTTGTCACGCCCATGACCACTCTTGGATTGATCGGCAGCGGCAAGATCGGCAGCACCGTCGCACGCCTGGCTGTCGCGGCCGGCTACGACGTCGTCCTGAGCAACTCGCGCGGGCCCGAGACCCTGAGCGAGCTCGTCGAGGAGCTCGGGCCGCGCGCCCGGGCCGGCACCGCGGCCGAGGCCGCTGAGGCCGGCGACATCGTCGTCGTGACGATCCCGCTGCGCGCCTACCGCGAGGTCCCGGTCGCACCGCTGGCAGGCAAGGTCGTCATCGACACGAACAACTACTACCCGCAGCGCGACGGCGAGATCGCCGAGCTCGACGACGAGTCGACGACCACGAGCGAGCTGCTGCAGGCGCACCTGCCCGAGTCGCACGTCGTCAAGGCCTTCAACAACATCTGGTACGTGGCACTGCTGCAGCTGGCGCGACCGACTGGCGCAGCCGACCGCAGTGCGATCGTGATCGCCGGTGACGACGCAGCTGCGAAGGCGACGGTCACCGAGTTCCTTGACAGGATCGGCTACGACACCCTCGACGCCGGGCCTCTCGCCGAGGGCTGGCGCTTCCAGCGCGACACGGCTGCCTACGCCGGCGTGTACAGCGGACCGGACGGCATCACGGATGTGCAGCGGGCCACGGCCGACGACATCCGGCCGAAGCTCGGGCTTGCGGTGCGCTACCGGGACATGTGACACCAGCGCGACGCCGACGAAGGCGGCCACGGCAAGGCCACCGTGCCCAATGCGCGGCAGCAAGCAGCCTCGCTTTGGCCAAGCCCCCGCGACCATTCGCGGCGGTTGATACCGTCACCCGGTGACTTCTCGCACGGACGCCGTCGACTTCGCCCCCGCTGCAGCCTGGGTCGTCGGTGACAACTTCGGCCTGTCGATCCCGGCCGATCCCGAGACGCTCGTTGCCGGAGGAGCCGAGTGGCTCACCACGGCCTTCCAAGCCTGCGGCGCGCTGGGCCAGGACAACAGCGTCACTGCCATCGTGGAGTCGTCGGAGTTCTTCGATGGCGGCAGCGGCAAGAAGATGAAACTGCGTGTGACGTACCAGCACCCAGGCGCCGAGCTCCCTGAGCGCCTCTTCGTGAAGTTCTCCCGCCACTTCGACAACCCACTGTGGGACAGCGCCCGTCACATGATGCAGTCGGAGGTCGACCTCGCCCTGCTGTCGCGCTCGCCGGACTTCCCGGTCATGGTGCCGCTGCTGATGTTCGCCGACCTCGAGGGCTCGACCGACACGGGACTGCTCGTCACCGAGCTCATCCCCTACGGCGAGGGCAATGTCGATCCCGCGTACATCAAGTGCGAGGACTACCTGATGCCGGACTCGGTCGGTCACTACCGGGCGATCGTGCGCAGCCTCGGGCGCCTGTCCGGTGCGCACAAGGCCGGCCGGCTCTCGCCCGAGTTCGATGTGCGCTTCACCGGTGCCGAGCAGGGGTCAGCGCAGTTCCGGGCGCAGGCCTCCGAGGAGCAGCAGGTGCAGTGGGCGCATCGAATGTTCGACTTCATCCAGCGCTATCCGCAGCTGTTCCCCGAGCACCTGCACGAACCGGCGCTGCGCGACGAGTTCATCGCCTACATGGACGACGTGTTCGCCGTGCGCGACCGTGTGCACGAGATCCTGGCCACCGGACGCCCGCGGTTCGTCGCCTTCGGCCACTGGAACGGCAACATCGACAACTGCTGGTTCGAGCGCCAGGAGTCCGGCGAGCTCGAAGCGGGCTTCATCGACTGGG
>JAQTXL010000215.1 GCA_028688835.1 Candidatus Nanopelagicales bacterium
ATGGGGTTCTCCAGGCTCATGTCACGCATCACCACGCCGGCCTCGAGCATGCGCAGCACGAGATCGACCATGCCGACCTTGAGCAGGATCGTGGTCTCGCTCATGTTGGAGTCGCCGACGATGACGTGGAGCCGGCGGTAGAGCTCGGCATCGGCGTGCGGCTCGTCGCGGGTGTTGATGATCGGGCGCGAGCGGGTTGTCGCGCTCGACAGGCCCTCCCAGATGTGGTCGGCGCGCTGGCTCACGGCGTACACAGCGCCGGTGGGCGTCTGCAGCACCTTGCCGGCACCCGTGAGGATCTGCCGCGAGATGAGCATCGGGATGAGACGTTCCGCGAGCCTGGCGAAGTCGCCATGGCGCTCCACGAGGTAGTTCTCATGGCAGCCGTAGGAGTTCCCGCCCGAGTCGGTGTTGTTCTTGAACAGGAAGATCTCGCCATTGATGCCCTCGGTGCGCAGGCGCTCCTCGCCATCGGCCACCAGGCCCTCGAGGATGCGGTCGCCGGCACGGTCGTGCGTGATGAGCTGGCGCACGCTGTCGCACTCGGGGGTGGCGTACTCGGGGTGACTGCCGACATCCAGGTACAGCCGCGAGCCGTTGCGCAGGAACACGTTGCTGCTGCGTCCCCACGACACGACGCGCCTGAACAGGTAGCGCGCGACCTCGTCGGGACTCAGCCGGCGCTGCCCCTGGAAGGTGCAGGTGACGCCGTACTCGGTCTCAAGTCCGAAGATGCGACGGTGCATCCGGCCAGACTAGGCCAGCAGGTCGGACAGCCGGCTTCCATTGATGCGAACGAAGGTGCGTCGCGGACGATTGCGATCGAGCACTGCGACCTCCAGCGACTCGGGCTCGAGGGAGCGTGCCGTGTCGCCGCCGAACTCGCCGAGCAGTGCCACTGCGAGCTTGAGCGCATCGGCCAGCTGCATGCCGGCCGTCCACTGCTCCTCAAGGGCCGTCGTGATCGCCTCAGCCTGCCCGCCCATGGCCACATAGCCCTGCTCGTCGGCGACGGATCCATCGAAGGTGAGCCGGTAGAGCTGGTCCTCGGAGGGCACGTCGCCGATCTCGGCCACGACGATCTCGACCTCGTAGGGCTTGGGCATCTCCGTGAACACCGTGCCGAGCGTCTGCGCATAGGCATTGGCGAGGCTGCGGCCGCTCACATCGCGCCGGTCGTAGGCGTAGCCCCGCATGTCGGCCAGGCGCACGCCCGCGACGCGCAGGTTCTCGAACTCGTTGTACTTGCCCACGGCCGCGAAGCCGATGCGGTCGTAGATCTCGCTGATCTTGTGCAGGGCGCGCGACGGGTTCTCGGCGACGAACAGCACGCCGTCGGCGTACTCGAGCACGATGACGCTGCGTCCGCGGGCGATGCCCTTGCGCGCATAGTCGGCCTTGTCCTTGATGACCTGCTCGGGTGCGACGTAGAACGGCATGCTCATGAGGCACCGTCCATGGCGACGAGGGGCCCATCGGGTCGCTGCTGGCGCTCCTGCACGATCGCGGTGACCATGCCGGTGAGCGTCCCCTCGTCGATCAGGCGCACGCCCTGCGCATCGCTCACGGCCACGACTGGGAAGATGCCGCGCGCGAGGTCGGGACCACCGGTGGCGCTGTCGTCCTCGGCTGCGTCATAGAGCGCCTGCAGCGCCACGAGCACGGCCTGATCGACGCTCATCGACTCCCGGTACATCTTCTTGATGGAGCTCTTGGCGAAGAAGGAGCCGGATCCCACGGCGTAGTAGTCGTGCTCCTCGTAGCGACCGCCGGTGACGTCGTAGGAGAAGATGCGCCCGCGCTCCCGGTCGAGGTCGTATCCGGCGAACAGCGGCACGACGGCCAGGCCCTGCATGGCCATCCCGAGGTTTCCGCGCAGCAGCGCCGACAGCCGATTGGCCTTGCCGTCGAGGCTGAGCTGCAGCCCCTCGATCTTCTCGTAGTGCTCGAGCTCGACCTGGAAGAGGCGCACGAGCTCCACAGCGATGCCGGCGGTGCCGGCGATGCCGATCATCGAGTGCTCGTCGGCCAGGAACACCTTCTCGATGTCACGCTGGGAGATGACGTTGCCCATGGTGGCTCGGCGGTCGCCCGCCATCACCGCGCCGAAGGAGCCGCGCAGCGACACGATGGTCGTGCCGTGCGGCGCCAGCCCGGACGCATCACCCGTGGACTGCAGGAGGCGTGCGCTGAGCACCTCAGGAGCGAGGTCGGCCAGGAAGTCGGCGAAGGAGGGCGAGCCGCTGCGCAGGTAGGCGGCCGGCAGCGTCGGGCCGAACCCGGTCACTGTCCGCCCTTCTGCACGAACGACTTTACGAACTCCTCGGCGTTGACCTCGAGCACGTCGTCGATCTCGTCGAGGAGCGAGTCGACGTCTGCATCGATCGCTGCCTTGCGTTCGGCCTGCGCGGTGCTGGATGCGGACTGCTCCTCGGCAGCGGCATCTGCAGCCCTGCCCGACCTGCGCTCGGCGTTCTCACGTTGTGGCATGGCGCAAGGCTACCTGCTGCTCGGCTCAGGATCCGAGCAAGTCGATGAGATGCGCTGCGCTCGTGGCCCGGTCGAGCAGCGCGCCGACGTGCGCCTGCGTGCCGCGACTCGGCTCGATCGTGGGCACCCGGATGAG
>JAQTXL010000071.1 GCA_028688835.1 Candidatus Nanopelagicales bacterium
CGACCAGGAACACGATCGTGGCCCAGGTCCGGGCCTGCGGATCCTCGGACGCCAGCAGCCAGATGAGCACGGGCACCGCGAGGATGCGCAGGGTGGTCAGCGCGTTGGGGATGTTGAGGATCGAGCTCCCTGAGGCCGGAAGGCCCGCGGGATCCGGGGGCGCCGGCTTCATGCCGGATCGGCGATCAGGTCGACCCCGTCGACGTCGATGACCGTCGCGCTCACGAAGTCGCCGATGGCCACCTGGCCCTCGGTCACGGCGATGAAGGTCTCGGCGTCATCGGGCCCCTGGTGCCCGGCATGGCCGACCGCGACGAGCCCGCCGTCGTCATCGGTGTCGAAGCGCTCGACGAGCACCGAGACCGTCGTGCCGATGCGGTCCTCCGCACGCTGGGCCATGACCTCGTCGGCCAGGGCGCTGATGCGCTCGACGCGCACGCGGATCTCCTCGGCGGCGATCTTGTCGGGCAGGGTCAGCGCCTCGGTGCCGTCCTCATCGCTGTACCCGAAGACGCCGATCGCATCGAGCCGAGCCTGCTCCAGGAAGGACGCGAGCTCATCGACGTCGGCCTGGGTCTCGCCGGGGAAGCCCACGATCACATTGCTGCGGATCCCGGCCTCGGGCTCAAGTGCCCGGATGCGCTCGATGAGCCCGAGGAAGGCCTCGGTGCCGCCGAAGCGGCGCATGCGCCGCAGCACGGTGGCACTGGCGTGCTGGAAGGAGAGGTCGAAGTACGGGGCCACCTGCTCGGTCTGCGCCATGACCTCGATGAGCCCGGGCCGGATCTCCGCCGGTTGGAGGTAGGCCACGCGCAGCCGCGCGATGCCGCTCTGGACGGCCAGCTGGGGCAGCGCGGTCTCGAGCAGGCGCAGGTCGCCGAGGTCCTTGCCGTAGGACGTGGAGTTCTCGCTGACGAGCACGACCTCGCGCACACCGGTGCGCACGAGCTCGCTGATCTCGGCCAGCACCTCGGCGGGCGTGCGCGAGACGAAGGAGCCGCGGAAGGTGGGGATGGCGCAGAAGGCGCAGCGGCGATCGCAGCCCGAGGCGAGCTTGACCGATGCGACCGGGCCGAGTGCCAGCCGCCGGCGCGGGGCGATCGCATCGCCGTGCCCGGGCACATGCGCCTGCGCTGCGTCGCGATCCACGGGCGCGATCGGCAGCAGGAGGCGTCGGTCGGTCGGCTCGTGCGCGGCCGGCCGCTCGCCGGCCACGATCCGGCGCAGCCGTGCGGCGATGTCGGGGTAGTCGTCGAAGCCGAGCACGGCGTCGGCCTCGGGAAGCTCGGCGGCGAGCTCGCTGCCGTAGCGCTCGGACAGACAGCCGACGGCCACCACCGCCTGCGGGCCGTGCGCGCCCGACTTCAGGTCTGACGCCGCCAGGATCGCGTCGATCGAGTCCTTCTTGGCGACGTCGACGAACCCGCAGGTGTTCACGAGCACGGCATCGGCCTGCTCGGCATCGTCGACGAGGTCCCAGCCCTCGGCTGCAAGGCGGCCCGCGAGCTCCTCGGAGTCGACTTCATTGCGGGCGCAGCCGAGCGTGATGATGGCGACGGAGGGGCGGGACACCCCGCAAGCCTAGTTGTCGGTGCGGGCAGCCCCCGGTCAGCGGTGCAGGCCCTGCTGCACCTCGTCGGTGAACAGGTCGACGAGGTCGTCGGGGTCGAGTCCGAGCAGCGGCGCCAGGGCCCGCAGCTGGCCGCGCGCGTAGACCAGGCCGCCGCAGTGGCTGAAGTCGCCGGCCTCCATCGCGCCCAGGATCGAGGCGCGGAACTTGCTCGCCTGGGCGAGGTCGTCGAGGGTCAACCCGGACCGGATCCTGGCCTCGGCGAGGGTGCTGCCAACGCTCACTGCGCACCCCTTCCGCTCGATGGAACGCCGACTCTAGTTACTCATGACGATGATGGGAAGGCTCGCACCGACGCGCTCATCACTCCCCGCGGATGAGTGCGAGGGTGCCGGGCAGGTCGTCGGCCTTGACCAGCACATCGCGCGCCTTGGACCCCTCGCTGGGCCCGACGATGCCGCGCGACTCCATGAGGTCCATGAGCCGCCCGGCCTTGGCGAAGCCGACACGCAGCTTGCGCTGCAGCATCGAGGTGGAGCCGAACTGCGTGGACACCACGAGCTCGACCGCCTGCAGCAGCACGTCGAGGTCGTCGCCGATGTCAGCGTCGATCTCCTTGGCCGATGCGGCCGGAGCCACGACCTCGTCGAGGTAGCTGGTCTCGGCCTGGGCCTTGCAGTGGTTGACGATCTGGCGGATCTCGGCCTCGGAGACGAAGGCGCCCTGGATGCGCATCGACTTGTTGGCGCCCATCGGCAGGAACAGGCCATCGCCCTGGCCGACGAGCTTCTCGGCGCCCGGCTGGTCGAGGATGACGCGACTGTCCATGAGGCTCGACGTCGCGAACGCCAGTCGGCTGGGCACGTTGGCCTTGATGAGGCCGGTCACGACATCGACGCTGGGACGCTGTGTCGCCAGCACCAGGTGGATGCCCGCGGCACGCGCGAGCTGGGTGATGCGCACGATCGCATCCTCGACATCGCGGGGCGCGACCATCATGAGGTCGGCGAGCTCGTCGACGACGACCAGCAGGTACGGGTACGGGCTCAGCTCGCGCTCGCTGCCCGGGGGCAGGGTGAGCTTGCCGGTGCGCACGGCCTTGTTGAAGTCGTCGATGTGCCGGAAGCCGAAGTGCGAGAGGTCGTCGTAGCGACGGTCCATCTCCTTGACGACCCACTGCAGGGCGTCGGCGGCCTTCTTCGGGTTGGTGATGATCGGCGTGATGAGGTGCGGGACGCCCTCATAGGCGGTCAGCTCGACCCGCTTGGGGTCGACGAGGATGAGGCGCACCTCGTCGGGCGTCGCGCGCATGAGGATCGAGGTGATGAGCGAGTTGATGCAGCTGGACTTGCCAGCGCCCGTGGCGCCCGCGACGAGCAGGTGCGGCATCTTGGCCAGGTTCGCGACGACGTAGCCGCCCTCGACGTCCTTGCCCAGTGCCGCGACCATCGGGTGCTCGTCGCCCGTGGCCGACTTACTGCGGAGCACATCGCCCAGGGCGACCAGCTCGCGGTCGGTGTTGGGGATCTCGATGCCGATGGCCTTCTTGCCGGGGATCGGGCTCAGAATGCGCACATCGGCGCTGGCGACGGCGTAGGCGATGTTCTTGCTCAGGGCCGTGACGCGCTCGACCTTGACGCTGGGCCCGAGCTCGATCTCATAGCGCGTCACGGTCGGCCCGCGCATGAAGCCGGCGACGGTCGCGTCGATGCCGAACTGCTCGAGCACCTCGGTGAGCGCGCGCACGACCGCGTCATTGGCGCGGGTTGCGGCCTTGGCCGCAGGCCCGTTCTTGAGCAGGCTCGCTGCCGGCAGCACGTAGTGCGCGCGACGCGGACGGGCCAGGCGCGTCGCTGGGGTCGCCGGGGTCGCGGTCGCCTCACCGGCTGCCGTCACGACGATCGTCTCGTGGCGCGCAGGATGCGCATCGACATCGATCGCCTCGGTCTGCAGGCCAGAGCCCTCGCCGGTGCCCGCATGCGGCGCGAGGCCGGCCATGAGGATGGCCGCCGGACGGTGGTCCTCCTCCTGGACGGGCGTGATGAACGGCTCATCGCCGGCCAGCCCGCTGGTGAAGAGCTCGTCGTCGTCGAGCTCGGCATCGTCGTCGTAGTCGCGGGAGAAGTCGTCAGCGTCCGATGGGGCGTCATGCTCGGCGGCAGGCGTGCGACCCACGAGGCCGGCCAGGAAGCCGCGCACCGTCGTCAGCGAGGTCGCGGACACGACCAGCAGGCCGAAGCCGAGGAGCAGG
Organism: Candidatus Nanopelagicales bacterium; assembly: GCA_028688835.1. GTDB lineage: Bacteria > Actinomycetota > Actinomycetes > S36-B12 > S36-B12 > UBA11398. The sequence continues at coordinate 3,822 of JAQTXL010000071.1, forward strand.
ACGAGCACCAGGCCCATGACGATCGAGCCGACTGCGCCGGCGACGGGTGCGGTGATGACCCAGCCGAGCACGCCGCCTGCAGAGTCCATGGCTGCCGCGCCGTCACTGGGGGTCGGGGTGCCGTGCGCCAGGTGCCACAGGCCGATCACGCCGACCGCCAGCGCGGTGCCGCCGATGAGGATGCGTCCGGGGATGCAGGGCTCGTCGGGGTGGCGCAGGGTGCGCCACACCAGCACGAGCAGCAGGATCGGCAGGGCCAGGGCCAAGGTGCCGAGGAGCGCGCGTCCGACCATCGCCAGGCTCGAGACGAACCAGGCGTCGGCGCCGAACCACAGGCCCGCGATCAGCGCGATGCTCAGGGCGAGCAGGCCCAGGGCCAGGCCGTCACGACGCTCATGCGGCTCCAGGGCGCGGGCTCCCGAGCCGAAGCTGCGGGCGACCCGACCGACACCGCTGGCCAGTCCGAGCCAGATCGCGCGCAGGAGCCGACCCGCGCCCAGCACGAGCCGCACGAGCGGTCCGGGCTGGATCGGGGCCGCCGGCCGCCTGGGGGCAGCCTTCGCCGAGCGTGCGGGGGCCTTGCGAGCAGCGCTCTTCTTCGCGCTGCCTCGTGGGGAAGATCCGCGTGCGGAGCGCGAACGCGCCGGTGCGGACGTACGAGACGCCATGGGCGAAGACTAGCGACTCATCACTCCAGTCACGCTCGCCACACGCGCAACACGCGCACCTAGAGTTCGCGCGGATCCAGGGCGACATGGACCACGCCCGACGCCGCCCGCGCCGACCGGGCGGCGGTGATGGCATGCAGGGCGCCGGCCAGCGCCGCGCCGTCGCGGCGGGCGCTCAGCACGATCGCCCGGCCGTCCGTGGGGCCCAGGACGCGCACGGGCACGGTCGCCTCGAGTTCGACGACGACCGCATCGATGTCAGCACCGGCCCCGCGCAGCAGGGCCGCGCGGGTATGCGGCGGCAGGCCGGTGGCGCGCCGGTCGGCCAGCTCACGCGCTGCGAACCATCCGGCATCCCAGCGCACGAGCGCCTGCACGGCCAGGAGCGCATGGTCGGCGGTGAGCACGAGGTGCGCCTTGGGTCGGGCCAGGAGCGCCGCCGCGAACCAGCGGCGGACCGCCTCCTCCCCCGCGCGCAGCCCGGGCCGCAGCAGCTGGCCACGCGCATCGAGCAGGACCATCGCTGCATAGCCGCCGTCGGCGACCGGCTCGGCACCCGGCGTGGCCACGATCAGCGCCGCCGCCGAGGGCACCGTGCGGTGCACCTGCGCGCCGGCCGACCAGATGATCGCCGTGTCCGGGAAGGCCCGGCCGAACTCCTCAGCGGTGCGCTCGACACCAGTGGCCGCCGCGCGGAGCCGGGTGCCGTGGCAGTGCGGGCATGACCAGGCGCCGGCCAGGGCGCCGCACCACAGGCACTGGGCGACCCCGGCCCTGGCCGGGATGGTGAGCGGTCCGCCGCAGGCGCAGCGGGCCGGCTCGCGGCACTGCTGGCAGGCGAGCAGCGGCAGGTAGCCCCGACGTGGGACCTGGATGAGCACTGGGCCGGTGCGCAGCCCCTCCTTGGCGACGGCCCATGCCGTGTGCGGGATCCGCGCAGACGCGGCCGCAGGATCGCGCGCGAGATCCTCGGTCTCCAGGGCGCGGACCACCGGAGCATGGGCACGCACCCAGGCGCGCGCCGGCTCGATGGCCGCGGCCCAGCGCGACTCGATCCAGGCCTGCGTCTCGGCGCTGCGCGACGGCCCGCCCACCAGCAGCGCGCAGTCCTCGAGCCCGGTGCGCACGGCAGCGACGTCGCGCACGTTCCAGTAGGGCGCCTGCGGCTCCCAGCATGCGTCGTCGGCGTCATCCCAGACGACCACGAGGCGCAGGTCGTGCACCGGCGCGAACACCGCATTGCGCGTGCCGATCACCAGACGCGCCTGGCCGCGCAGCACCGAGCAGAACTCGCGGTAGCGGCGCTCAGGACCGAGCTCGGCCGACAGCAGCGCCCGGGTCGAGGCCAGGTGCTCGGTCACGCGCAGGAGCTGCTCGGCATCCCAGGCATCGGGGACGACGACGAGCACCCCGCCCGAGTCCTGCGAGAGCACCGCGTGGATGAGCGCGAGGATGTCAGCAGTCCACGGTCGCGCCGGTGCCGCGTTCCACACGCCGCGCACTTCGGTGAGCCGGCCCTCGCACGCCCGCTGCAGCAGGGCGCGCCCGTGGGTGTAGCGATCCCAGGCATCCCAGTCGTCATCGGTGACGGCGGCCGTCATGGGCGCGCGGGTCGACGCTGCAGCCTCGGCGCGAGCATGGCGCGGTGGCACCGCCGACCGGAAGACGTCGCTGAAGGTGCCGGCGAATCTCTCGGCGACCGCCGTGACCAGGGCGGCCGTCTGCTGCGTCAGCACCGGCTCCGGCGACAGCACGCGCTCCAGTGGGCGCAGGGCAGCGGCCTCGCTGGCGGCGATGCGCCCGACGACGACGCCGTTGATCAGCCTCCCGGAGAAGCGCACGCGCACGCGCACGCCCGCAACGACCTGCTCGTCCATCGTTGCCGGGATCGCGTAGTCGAAGACCCGGTCGAGATGCGGCAGGGGCGCATCGATGCGCACCTGCGCGATGGGATCGACTCCTGCCATCTCGATGGCGGGGCGACGTGCACCCGTGCTCGTGCGCGCCCTGCGCGGGACGAGCTCGAGCTGATCACTCACGGGAGCAGGCTAGATGCCCGCGACCTCGCGCAGCTGCTCGGCACGATCGGTGTTCTCCCAGGTGAAGGTGGGGCCGACGAGCGTGCGCTGGGCGGCCACCGGGCTGTCGAGCAGCTCGTTGGTCCCCTGCGGACGGCCGAAGTGGCCGTAGGCGCTGGTGGCGCGGTAGATCGGGCGCAGCAGGTCGAGGTCGCGGATGATCGCGGCCGGGCGCAGGTCGAACACGCGCAGCACCGCCTCCTGGATCGCCTCATCGGAGAGCACGCCCGTGCCGAAGGTCTCGACGAACACGCCGACGGGGTGCGCCTTGCCGATGGCATAGGCGACCTGGACCTCGCAGCGGGTGGCCAGGCTGGCGGCCACGACGTTCTTGGCGACCCAGCGCATGGCGTAGGCGGCCGAGCGGTCGACCTTCGAGGGGTCCTTGCCTGAGAAGGCGCCGCCGCCGTGGCGGGCCATGCCGCCGTAGGTGTCGACGATGATCTTGCGGCCGGTGAGGCCGGCGTCGCCCATGGGCCCGCCGATGACGAACTTGCCGGTCGGGTTGACCAGGAGCCGGTAGTCGCGGGCGTCGAGGTCGATGGCGGCCAGGATCGGGTCGACGACCGACCTGCGGATCTCCGGCGCCAGCTGGCGGTCCAGGTCGATGCCGTCGGCATGCTGGCTGGAGACGACGATGGTGTCGATGCGCACGGGGCGGTCGTCCTCGTCATACTCGATGGTGACCTGGGTCTTGCCGTCAGGCCGCAGGTAGGCCAGCTCGCCGCTCTTGCGCACGGCGGTCAGCTGCTCGGCGAGGCGGTGGGCCAGGGAGACCGGCAGCGGCATGAGCTCGACGGTGTCGGTGCAGGCGTAGCCGAACATCAGGCCCTGGTCGCCGGCGCCCTGGCTGTCGAGGGGATCGCCGCTGTCCTCGGTGCGCTGCTCGATGCCGTGGTCGACGCCCTGGGCGATGTCGGGCGACTGCTTGCCGATCGAGACCTGGATGCCGCAGGACTCGCCGTCGAAGCCCTTGGTCGAGGAGTCGTAGCCGATGCCGAGCACGGTCTCGCGCACGAGGCTCATGACGTCGGCGAAGCCGGTGGTCGTGACCTCGCCGGCGACATGCACCTGACCGGTGGTGAGGAGCGTCTCGACGGCCACGCGACTGGTCGGATCCTGGCGCAGCAGGTCGTCGAGGATCGCGTCACTGATCTGGTCGGCCATCTTGTCGGGATGGCCCTCAGTCACGGACTCCGAGGTAAACAGTCGCTTCGACACGTGTCGTACTCCCCTGAACTGTTGACGGTGAGGCCCGCCAATCACGGTTGGTCAGTCTATCGGTCGCGACGGCTGCAGCCGTGCCGCGACAACGTCCCACAGGCTATCGGCGACAGCCGCCTTCGAGCTGCGACCGACATGCACCAGCGAGCCGTCAGCGCCGAGGATCGCCACCTGGTTGTCGGTCGCCCCGAAGACGTCCTGGGACCCCACCTCGTTGACGACGAGGAGGTCGCAGCCCTTGCGCTGCAGCTTGCTGCGACCGAGCTCGAGCAGGTGCTCGGGACTCTCGGCGGTCTCGGCAGCGAACCCCACGATGATCGGGCGCTCGCCCGTGCGCTCGCGCACCAGCGAGGCCAGGACATCGACGGTTGTGGTGAGTGCGAGCACGACATCGCCGTCGAGCTGGTCCTTCTTGATCTTGCGGGCCGCCAGTGCATCGGGCTTGAAGTCGGCCACCGCTGCGGCCATGACGATGACGTCGGCGCTCCGCCCGTGCATCGCGGCAAGGAGGTCGTCAGCCGAGCCCACCGGGATCACGGTGACCCCGGCGGGGGCGGGCACCTCCATGTGCGCCGCCACGAGCGTGACCTGCGCGCCTCGCGACACCGCGGTGCGCGCGAGCTCGACGCCCTGGCGCCCGCTGCTGCGGTTGCCGATGAAGCGCACGGGGTCCCAGGCCTCCTGGGTGCCACCGGCGCTGATGACGACCGAGACGCCGGCGAGGTCATTGCTGGGACGCCGGCGCAGGACATCGCGGACGGCGTCGACGATGGCCGGCGGATCGGGCAGCCGGCCCGGGCCGGTGTCGCTGCCCGTGAGGCGGCCGCTCGCAGGCTCGAGCACGATGATCCCGCGGCTGCGCAGCGTGGCCACATTGGCCTGCGTGGCCGGGTGCACCCACATCTCGGTGTGCATCGCGGGCGCCATCACGACCGGGCACCTGGCGGTGAGCAGCGTGTTCGTGAGCAGGTCGTTGGCGACGCCGTGGGTCGCACGCGCCAGGAGGTCGGCGGTGGCCGGCACGATGACGACCACTGCGGCGCCCTGGCCCAGGCGCACATGCGGGACGGTGTCGGCGCCGGACCAGACGTCGGTCGCCACGGGGCGCCCGGAGAGCGCGGCCCAGGTGGGCTCCCCCACGAACTTCAGCGCGGCCTCGGTGGGCACGACGGTGACGTCGTGGCCCGACTCGGCCAGGCCGCGCAGCACCTCGACCGCCTTGTAGGCGGCGATGCCGCCGGCGACCCCCAGCACGACTCGAGGCCGGTCACCCGTCGTGGGTGCACCGGCCTCGGGGGACGTGGTGGTCAGGCCTGCTCCTCGATTGGCTCGGAGGTGAGCAGCCCGGCATCGATCTCGCGCAGGGCGATGGAGATCGACTTCTCCTGCAGGTGCGTCTCGACGAGGGGCCCGACGTACTCGAGCAGGCCCTCACCGAGCTGGGAGTAGTAGGCGTTGATCTGGCGTGCCCGCTTCGACGCGTAGCTCACGAGCGAGAACTTCGAGTCGGTCTTCTCAAGGAGGGAGTCAATGGAGGGGTACACGATGCCCTCACCGCGGGGTGTTGTCATGCAGGAAGCCTACCAACGTCCGGGCGGCCTCCTCGACGTCGGTGTTCACGACGATGTCGTCGAACTCGCCCTGGGCGGACATCTCGACCCCGGCGGTGGCCAGGCGCTCCCGGACGGCCTCCTCGGCCTCGGTGCCGCGACCCCGCAGCCGGGCCTCGAGCACCTCCCACGAGGGGGGCGCCAGGAACACGAGCCGGGCGTCGGGCTCGCCGGCCCGCACCTGGCGGGCGCCGGCGAGCTCGATCTCGAGGATCACCGGCGTGCCGCGCTCACGGTGCTCCTCGACCGGCCCGCGGGGCGTGCCGTAGCGATTGCCCGCGAACTGCGCCCACTCCAGGAGCCGACCGGTGGCGATCAGGGTGTCGAACTCGGCCTGGCTCACGAAGCAGTAGTGCTCGCCGTCGACCTCGCCCGGCCGCGGCGCGCGCGTGGTGGCCGACACCGAGAGCCACACGTCCGGCGCCTGGCGCAGCACCGCCTGCACCACGGTGCTCTTGCCCACGCCCGAGGGACCGGACACCACCACGAGCGGGGCGGTCACGCGCCCACAGCCTCAGTGAGCAGGGCGCGCTGGCGGTCATTGAGCCCACCGAGCCGACGCGTGGCCGCGATGCCGAGGTCGTGCATGAGCTGCTCGGCGCGCACCGGGCCGATGCCCGGCAGCGACTCCAGGAGCCAGCGCACCCGCAGGCCGGCCAGCTGCGCATCACGCGCACCGGCACGCACGAGCTGCGCCGGGTCCTGGGTGCCGGCCTTGAGCGCGGCACGCAGGCCGGCCCTGAACCGGCGCGCGACGAGCGCCGACTCGAGCGCCTGCGCGCGCTGCTCGGGCGTGCGGACAGGTGCCGGCACTCAGGCCTCCAGGCCCAGTGACTGCGCGATGGTCCAGGCCGCCTCGGTGAGATCGGGCGCCGCGGTGATCGGGCGCCCGATCACCAGCAGGTCGGCGCCGGCCGCGATGGCGTCCTGCGGGGTGGCCACGCGCTTCTGGTCGTGCAGATCGGCGCCCGCAGGGCGCACGCCCGGCGTGATGAGGGTGATGTC
>JAQTXL010000216.1 GCA_028688835.1 Candidatus Nanopelagicales bacterium
CAGGTGCTCTCGTCAGGAGGACGCGTGCTGTCGGTCACCGCGATCGGCGACTCGCTGGCCCAGGCGCGCGCCCGCGCCTATGACGGCGTCGCCTGCAACAGCCTGCGCGGATCCCATCACCGACAGGACATCGCGCTGCACGCAAGCGGAGCATGAAAGAATGGGCCAGTGACGGCCACTCTTCCCAATGTCCTTGCTGGGCGCTACGCCTCAGCAGCCATGATCGCCATCTGGTCGCCCGAGGCGAAGATCGTCATGGAGCGGCAGCTGTGGATCGCCGTCATGCGGGCCCAGGGCCAGCTCGGCATCGCCGTCCCGGCTGAGGCGATCGCCGACTACGAGGCCGTGATCGACCAGGTCGACCTCGACTCCATCGCCGCACGCGAGCGGGTCACCAAGCACGACGTCAAGGCCCGCATCGAGGAGTTCAACGACCTCGCCGGCCATGAGCTCATCCACCTGGGCATGACCTCGCGCGACCTCACCGAGAACGTCGAGCAGTTGCAGGTGCGCCGCGCGCTGCTGCTCATCCGCGACCGCACGGTCGCCGCCCTCCAGCGGCTGTCGGCGCTCGCGGTGCAGTACACCGACACCGCCCTCACCGGGCGCTCGCACAATGTCCCGGCGCAGACCACCACCCTGGGCAAGCGCTTCGCCTCGGCCGCCGACGAGCTGCTCATCGGCTACGCGCGCATCACCGACCTCATCGAGCGCTACCCGCTGCGCGGCATCAAGGGCCCCGTGGGCACGGCGCAGGACATGCTCGACCTGCTCGACGGCGACGCCGCCAAGCTCGAGCAGCTCGAGACCGCCATCGCCGAGCACCTCGGCTTCACCCAGGTGCTCAGCAGCGTCGGCCAGGTCTACCCGCGCACCCTCGACTTCGATGTGGTCTCGGCCTTCGTCGAGGTCGCTGCGGCGCCGTCGAGCCTGGCCACCACCATCCGGCTCATGGCCGGCCTCGACCTGGTCACCGAGGGCTTCCGCCCCGGCCAGGTCGGCTCCTCGGCGATGCCGCACAAGATGAACTCGCGCTCCTGCGAGCGCGTCAACGGCTTCGCCGTGCTGCTGCGCGGCTACCTCACGATGACCTCCGAGCTCGCCGGCACCCAGTGGAACGAGGGCGATGTCGCCTGCTCCGTGGTGCGCCGCGTGGCCCTGCCCGATGCCAGCTTCGCCCTCGACGGCCTCTTCGAGACCTTCCTGACCGTGCTCGACGACTTCGGCGCCTTCCCGGCGGTGATCGATCGCGAGCTCGACCGCTACCTGCCGTTCCTGTCGACCACCAAGGTGCTCATGGCGGCCGTGCGCAAGGGCGTGGGCCGCGAGATCGCGCACGAGGCGATCAAGGAGCACGCCGTGTCGGTCGCGCTGGCCATGCGCGAGCAGTCCGCGGGCGAGAACGACCTCCTCGAGCGGCTGGCCGCCGATGCGCGACTGCAGCTGTCGCTCGACGAGCTGCGCGCGCTCATCGCCGAGCCGCTGGCCTTCACCGGCGCCGCCGGCGCCCAGGTCGAGGCCATCGCCGGTCGCGTCGCCGTCATCGTGGCCGCCCATCCCGAGGCCGCCGCCTACACCCCCGGAGACATCCTGTGACGATCATCGAGGCCTCCGACTACGGCCTGCCCCCCGAGTACGAGCACGTCTACTCGGGCAAGGTGCGCGATCTCTACCGCACGCCTGAGGGCCGGCTGCTGTTCGTCGCCAGCGATCGCATCTCGGCCTTCGACTGGGTGCTGCCCTCGCTCATCCCCGACAAGGGGCGCATCCTCACGGCGCTGTCGTTGTGGTGGTTCCGCCAGCTCGAGGACATCGTCCCCAATCACGTGGCACCCGGCAAGGTGCCCGACCAGGTCGCCGGTCGCGCGATGATCTGCGCCGAGCTCGACATGCTGCCCGTCGAGTGCGTCGTGCGCGGCTACATCACCGGCTCCGGGCTCCTGGAGTACCAGGAGAAGCGCTCGATCAGCGGCGTCAACCTGCCGCCGGGCCTCAAGGACGGCTCGCTGCTGCCCAAGGTGATCTTCACCCCGGCCACCAAGGCGGCGGTCGGCGACCACGACGAGAACATCAACTTCGACCGCGTCATCACCATGATCGGGCAGGAGGAGGCACAGGAGCTCAAGCGCCTGTCGCTGGCCGTCTACGAGCGCGCTGCCGGCATCGCCTCCGAGTGCGGACTGATCCTGGCCGACACCAAGTTCGAGTTCGGCATCGCCACCCAGGGTCGCTTCGCCGGTCGCATCATGCTGGCCGACGAGGTGCTGACCCCCGACTCCTCGCGCTACTGGCTCGAGGACAAGTGGGCACCCGGTGGCCCGCAGCCCTCCTACGACAAGCAGTTCGTGCGCGACTGGCTGACCTCGCCCGAGTCCGGCTGGGACAAGAGCAGCGGCGAGGCGCCGCCGCCGCTGCCCCCGGAGATCATCGAGAAGACCCGCGCGAAGTACATCGAGGCCTACGAGGTGCTCACGGGGAAGACCTTCAAGTGACCACCTGGCTCGTCACGGGCGGCGCCGGCTACATCGGCAACCACGTGACCCGTGCGCTGCTGGCCAGCGGGCGCGATGTCGTGGTCGTCGACGATCTTTCCACCGGCCACGCGGCCCGCATCCCCGAAG
>JAQTXL010000217.1 GCA_028688835.1 Candidatus Nanopelagicales bacterium
GGCGACATCGACGATGACCGCGTCGAAGCACTGCTGCGCGACATCGAGCACGCCGATGAGGGATTCGGGCCTCAGCTCGCGCCAGCGCCGGCCGTGGGCGATGCCGCCCAGGAGCGCGCACTCCTGCGTGACCGGGCGGGCGATCGTGGCCAGCGCGCCCGGTGTGAGCAGCCCCTGCGCGGCATAGCGCGCGGACACGAGGATGCCACTGGCGTCCTCGATGACGCCGGTGAGCAGTGCCAGTGCCGGCGCAGTCGTGTCAGCATCGATGACCAGGGTGCGTGAGCCTGCGGCGGCGAGGGCCGCTCCGACTGCGAGGGCTGTGGTCGAGCGTCCCGGTGCACCATCCGGGCCCCACACGGCGGTGATCGCCCCCGGGCGCCGGTGCGGCATTGCACGAGGCTCATGGTCGACCGGGGTTCGGCTCGGCGGTTGGGCTGCCGGCGCCACCGGCGCTGCAGCCGCCGGTGGGCCCAGGGTCCACACGCCGGGTCCCTGGGTATCGCGCTGGATTGCCGGCGCGGACGCCAGCCGCACGGCCAGCAGGGAGACGACTGCGGCAGGCTCGTCGGCCAGCAGCACGTCGGCGATGCCCCAGTCGCGCAGCTGCTGCTCGTGTGCGGAGTCATGCGCGAGCCCCAGAACGAGCCGATCCTGCGCCTGCAGCCGCGTGATGCACTCACGCGTGAGCCTGGGCAGCACCGCACTGAGCACGACCGGCACCTGCGGATCGACCCACGCCGCTGCCAGGAGATCGGCGGCGTCCAGGCACCGACGGCGCACGTGGATGCCGCTGGCCTGCAGCAGCCGCACGATCTCCGGCTCGGCCGACAGGTCGGCAGCCGCGAGCAGGCAGGCGTGCGCGCTCACGCCGGACCGGAAGCCTGCGAGCGCAGGGGCATGAGCACGAGGGTGATGGTGCCGCGCGATGCTGCGACCAGCTGGGCGACCTGGGTGGCGTCGACGGCGAGCACGACCGGCACCTCGCCCCGCAGGCCGTCGACATCGCGATCGACCTGCTCGACCCGGATCCCGCTCAGCACGGGCGTCGGGTTGGGCGGTGCGGCAGTCGTCGTCGTGTCGGGCGTGGCCCAGACATCGACGATGTCGCCAGCAGCCAGGCCGATGGGCGCGTGCATAGGCTCAACCGGGACCGTGACCAGTCGGGTTGCCTCAGGCACGACTGCTCCCACTGCGGTCGCCGGCACCAGGGCGCCCGCGGCCACCGACTGGCGCATGCGCCCGGCAGGCGGTGTCACGGCAGGCAGGTAGGCGGACTCGCGGCCGTCGAGTGCCACGACGGCCGGCTCGACCTGGGGCACCGAGCCCACGGCGAGGTCATGGGAGGCGCGCCAGACGGTCACGGTCGCCGTGCCTGACGACAGCACCCGCGCGCCGATGACCATCGCGCCCAGGATGAGCGCGACGCCCAGCCACAGGCGCAGGTCGAGCAGTCGACGACGCGGCCGGCGCACCGGCGCTGACCCGACCTCCCCGCCAGCTCCGACCGCCTGCCTGGGCTCCCTGCTGCTGCGTCGCCTGTGCATCGCCATCGCTCCCCCTCCATCCGTCGTCCAACGATGCGCGAGCAGGTGCACAGGGGCCACTGCGCGTCCACAGGCACGCGTCCTGCGCTGCTGCTGTGGATGACGGGATGCGCGGCAAGCGGTGGCCGGAGACAATGCCGACGTGCCCCAGGACAGTCGACGCTTCCTCACGCTCGCGGACATCGCCGAGGCGCTCAACGTCTCGGCCGCACAGGCCTATGCACTGGTGCGCAACGGCGACATCGCCGCCATCAAGATCGGCGGTCGCGGGCAGTGGCGCATCGAGCAGTCGAGCCTTGATGACTACATCGCGCGCATGTACGTGCAGACGCGCAGCTTCATCGATGCGCACCCATTCACCGGGGAGTCGGTGGACTCTGCATCTCGAGGGTGATCGAGCACACGGCGCCGAGGCGCACATCGAGCACAGGTGCGTCGGCGCAGTGCAGCCGCACGTGGTCGGCGTGCACGCCGATCAGCTGACCCGCACCCGCCCAGCCGTCTGCTGTGGTGATCACCACCGATGTGGGCCACGGCGACAGCTGGCCACGCAGCCACGCGGTCAGGGTCTCTGCGTGCTGCTGCGGCACATCGGCGTCGGGCTCGTCGCGCAGCGCCGTGGAGGCCAGGCCTGACAGGCGCGCGATCGCAGCGATGCGCACTGCTGTGACCCGATGCGCATCACTGGCGACGATCACGAAGTCGGCGCCGATCGCATCGACGTGACCGGTGACCTGCTCGCCGGTGACGAGCCAGCACTGCACCCGAGTGCGCGTCGCGGCAAGCGCATCGACCAGGCGCAGTCGCGCCTGCTCGGCCGTGGCGATCGCGCGCGCATCGTCGAGCACCTCGGCATGCACCTCGGCCTGCACGAGGGATGCCGCATCGGTCCAGACATCACCGGCGATTGTTCGGGTTGTGCAAGGAGGCACCGCGGACGGTTTGGGCGCTGTCGGCCAGGGGAACACCACAGTCATGAACACTCATGAACAGCAGGGGCGTCTGGCAAGTGCGCCGTCCACAGGCAGCATCGCTCATCCACAGCCTGACGACAGCACTGTGCCCGA
>JAQTXL010000218.1 GCA_028688835.1 Candidatus Nanopelagicales bacterium
TCACCGAGGAGACCGGTGTCGAGCTGGCCATCCGCGAGCTCGGGGCCACGCAGATCGGGGAGATCGAGCACTGATGTACGAGGGCGTGGTGCAGGACCTCATCGACGAGCTCGGCCGGCTGCCGGGCGTGGGCCCCAAGAGCGCCCAGCGCATCGCCTTCCACATCCTCGCGGCCGATCCGACCGACGTGCTGCGCCTTGCCGACGCCCTGCGCGAGGTCAAGGAGAAGGTGCGCTTCTGCTCGATCTGCGGCAATGTCGCCGAGGAGCCCGAGTGCCGCATCTGCCGCGACCCGCGCCGCGACCACAGCGTGCTGTGCGTGGTCGAGGAGCCCAAGGACGTCGTCGCCATCGAGAAGACGCGCGAGTTCAAGGGCCGCTACCACGTGCTCGGCGGCGCCATCAGCCCGATCGAGGGCATCGGCCCCGATGACCTGCGCATCCGCGAGCTCATGGTGCGCCTGGCCGACAGCGGCATCGTCGAGGTCATCCTCGCCACCGACCCCAATCTCGAGGGCGAGGCCACGGCCACCTACCTCGCCCGCCTCATCGCTCCCATCGGCATCGCGGTGTCACGCCTGGCCAGCGGCCTGCCGGTCGGCGGCGATCTCGAGTACGCCGACGAGGTCACCCTCGGTCGCGCGTTCGAGGGCCGTCGACGCGTCTGACGCCGAACAGTTGACACTGACGCAGCGTCAGCGCCTAGCGTCGAGGCATGGCTGAGGAGCAGATCCACGAGTGGTCGATCACTGCGCTCGCTGCGAGCGCAGGCGTCACGACGCGGACCCTGCGTCACTACGACGCCATCGGACTGCTGCCGCCCTCGAGCGTCAGTGCCGGCGGCCATCGCCACTACGACGAGCAGGCGGTGCTGCGCCTGCAGCAGATCCTGGCCTTCCGCGAACTGGGGATGCCGCTCCCCGACATCGCCGCGACCCTCGATGAGCTGCGTGATCCGCGCGAGACCCTGCAGCAGCTGGAGCAGGCGCTGACGGGGCGCATCGAGCGGCAGCAGCGCCAGCTGGCATCGATCCGGCGGGTGCTGGCAGCCCACGACACGAAAGAGGCACTCATGCCCGAGGAGATCCTCGACGGCTTCGACCACACTGACCACCGCAAGGAGGTCGAGCAGCGCTGGGGCAAGGACGCCTACGCGTCCAGCGACCAGTGGTGGCGAGGCATGACGGAGGTCGAGCGGCTCGGCTGGCGTCAGGCCAGCGATCAGCTGCTCGCTGACTGGAGGGCCGCCGCCGACACGGGCATTGCGCCGGAGTCGGCGGCCGCCCAGGCCCTGGCCGAGCGGCAGTCCAGGTGGCTCTCGTCGATCCCCGGGACGCCCGGTGCGGGCACGGGGGCGGCGGATCCGGAGTACCTGCTGGGCCTGGCCGACCTGTACGTCGACGACGAGCGCTTCGCAGCCAACTACGGCGGACGGCAAGGCGCCGCCTTCGTCCGCGAGGCCCTGCGCGCGCACGTGGCTGGCCTCGGCTGAGGGCCGATCGCCGCGGGCAGGGGCGCCTTGCACCGCGGGTAGACTTTCCCCCTGTGTCCTTGATCGTCCAGAAATTCGGTGGCTCGAGCGTCGCTGACGCAGCGAGCGTCAAGCGCGTTGCCCAGCGCATCGTCGATACCAAGCGTGCCGGCCACGACGTGGTCGTCGTGGTCTCGGCCATGGGCGACACCACCGATGAGCTCCTCGACCTGGCGAGCCAGGTCTCGCCCAACCCCCCGGCACGTGAGCTCGACATGCTGCTGACCTCTGGCGAGCGCATCTCGATGGCGGTGCTGGCCATGGCCATCGCCGATCTCGGCGAGGACGCCCGCTCGTACACCGGCTCGCAGGCTGGCCTCATCACCGATGCGGCCCACGGCGCCGCCCGGATCGTCGACGTCACCCCGTCGCGCATCCAGGAGGCCATCGCCGTCGGCGCGATCCCGATCGTCGCCGGCTTCCAGGGCGTGGCCCACAGCACCAAGGACATCACCACGCTGGGCCGCGGCGGCTCGGACACCACCGCCGTCGCGCTGGCCGCGGCACTCGATGCGTCGGTGTGCGAGATCTACACCGATGTCGACGGCGTGTTCAGCGCCGATCCGCGCGTGGTGCCCGCGGCCCGCAAGGTGCCGCTCATCACCTACGAGGAGATGCTCGAGCTCGCCGCCGTCGGCGCCAAGGTGCTGCACCTGCGCTGCGTCGAGTACGCACGCCGTTTCGACATGCCGATCCATGTGCGCTCGTCGTTCTCGCAGCTCGAGGGCACGTACGTGCTCTCACCGCAGGCCATCGCCACCGCTATCGCAGAAGGAAGAGCCATGGAGCAGCCGATCATCTCCGGCGTCGCAGCAGATGTGAACGACGCGAAGATCACCGTGGTCGGCGTGCCCGACAAGCCGGGCGAGGCAGCCGCGATCTTCCGTGCCATCGCCAACGCCAACGTGAACATCGACATGATCGTGCAGAACATCTCCGCCGCGGCCACTGGCCGCACCGATGTGTCCTTCACCTGCCCGCAGGGCTCTGCGGGCAAGGCCGTCGCCGCCCTCGAGGCGCAGCGCTCGACGATCGGCTTCGAGGATCTCGTGGTCGACGACCAGGTCGCCAAGGTCT
>JAQTXL010000072.1 GCA_028688835.1 Candidatus Nanopelagicales bacterium
GGGTCCGTGGCGGTCTCATGGATCACGTCGACCGACCACAAGGTCATCGGCTACATGTACCTCATGCTCTCGACGTTCTACTTCACGCTCGCGGGCATCATGGCCCTGGTCATGCGCGCCGAGCTGACGTCTCCCGGACTCCAGATCGTGTCGCTCGAGCAGTACAACCAGCTGTTCACGATGCACGGCACGATCATGCTGTTCCTGTTCGCCACCCCGCTGTTCATCGCGTACGGCAACATCATCATGCCGCTGCAGATCGGTGCGCCTGACGTCGCCTTCCCACGCCTGAACATGCTGGGCTTCTGGCTGTTCTTCTTCGGTGGTCTCGTCGCGGCGGCTGGCTTCATCACCCCGGGCGGCGCGGCCGCGTTCGGCTGGTTCGCCTACGCCCCGCTCAGCAACTCGGTGTTCTCGCCCGAGGTCGGCGGCAGCCTGTGGCTGCTGGGCCTGGCCATGGGCGGCCTCGGCACGATCCTGGGCTCGGTCAACTTCATCACCACGATCTTCTGCATGCGTGCGCCGGGCATGACCATGTTCCGCATGCCGATCTTCACCTGGACCGTGCTCGTCACCAGCGTGCTGGTGCTCCTGTGCTTCCCGGTGCTCGCAGCGGCGCTGGCGATGGCCTTCATCGACCGGCAGTACGGCGCACAGGTGTTCGCGCCCGAGAACGGCGGCGCCATGCTCTGGCAGCACCTGTTCTGGTTCTTCGGGCATCCGGAGGTCTACATCCTGGCGCTGCCGTTCTTCGGCATCGCCAGCGAGATCATCCCGACCTTCTCGCGCAAGCCGATCTTCGGCTACAAGGGCCTCGTCTTCGCCACGCTGGCCATCGGCGCACTGTCGATGGCGGTGTGGGCCCATCACCTGTACGTGACGGGATCCGTGTACCTGCCGTACTTCGCGATCATGACGATGCTCATCGCCGTGCCGACGGGTGTGAAGTTCTTCAACTGGATCGGCACCATGTGGAAGGGCTCGGTCTCCTTCGAGACGCCGATGCTGTGGACCATGGGCTTCCTGGTGACCTTCCTCTTCGGCGGGCTCACCGGCATCATCCTGTCGGCCCCGCCGCTGGACTTCCATGTCTCCGACAGCTACTTCGTCGTGGCGCACTTCCACTACACGGTCTTCGGCACCGTGGTCTTCATGTTCTTCGCGGGCCTGTACTACTGGTGGCCGAAGATGACCGGCAAGAAGCTGAACGAGAAGATCGGCAAGGCCCACTTCTGGTTCCTGTTCATCGGCTTCCAGCTCACCTTCCTCGTGCAGCACTGGCTGGGCGTCGAGGGCATGCCGCGCCGCTACGGTGACTACCTGGCGCAGGACAACTACGAGCTCCTCAACCAGATCTCGACGGCAGGCACCGTGCTCCTGAGCATCTCGATGCTGCTGTTCTTCTGGAACGTCATCCACACGGCTCGCAAGGAGCCCAAGGTGACCGCCGATGATCCCTGGGGCTGGGCCGGCTCGCTCGAGTGGGCCACATCGTGCCCGCCGCCGCGCCACAACTTCGTCGCCCTTCCTCCGATCCGCTCGGAGCGACCCGCCTTCGACCTGCACTACCCGGAGCTGTCGGACACGCCGACCGCCATGACCAAGCCGGCCGTGACCGGAGGGGGTCACTGATGAAGATCGAAGGTCGCCTCTTCGCACTGGGAACGCCGTTCTTCTTCATCGTGGCGTTCATCTACTGGTACTTCTCGCGTGATCCCATCGGCACGGTGGCCCTGGCCCTGTGCGGTGGCCTGACCGTGATCGTCGCCTTCTACATCCTCTACACGGCCAAGCGGGTCTACCCCCGGCCCGAGGATCGCGGCGATGCCAACATCGACGAGGCCGACCCTGAGTACGGCTTCTTCAGCCCGCACTCCTGGTGGCCGCTCGTCGTGGGGTTCGCGACCTTCCTCACGGTCTTCGGCCTGGTCTTCGCGGTCTGGCTGATCGCGCTCGGGGCCTTCGTGCTGGTCCTGGCCATCATCGGGTGGCTGTTCGAGTACTACCGGGGTGAGTTCGCGCAGTAGCGCAACCCCTGCACGACGCTGACGAGGCGGATCCCTGCGGGGATCCGCCTCGTTGTCATAGCGGGCACATAGCCTTGCGCGCATGCACGTGCAGCTGGCCACCGACGATCTCGGCACGCCGCTGAGCGAGGTGACCTTCGTGGTCGTCGACCTGGAGACCACGGGCGGCAGCCCCAGGCAGGCTGCCATCACCGAGATCGGCGCCGTCAAGGTGCGCGGCGGTCAGGTGCTGGGGGAGTTCGCCACGCTCGTCAATCCGATGGTCGAGATCCCGCCGTTCATCGCCGCGCTCACGGGCATCACCGATGCCCTCGTCGCGGCAGCGCCGACCCTGCCTGCGGTGCTACCCGGGCTGCTCGAGTTCATCGGCGACGCCGTCGTCGTGGCCCACAACGCGCCGTTCGATGTCGGCTTCCTCACGCACGCGTGCACGGCCCAGGGGCTCCAGTGGCCCAGGCCGGTGGTCGTCGACACGGCGCGCCTGGCGCGCGTCGCGCTGCACCGCGACGAGGTGGCCAACTGCAAGCTCGGCACCCTGGCCGCCTACTTCCGGGCGCCGGTCACCCCCACGCATCGGGCCCTCGACGACGCCCGTGCCACGGTGGCCGTGCTCCATGGCCTCATCGAGCGCGTGGCCAATCTCGGGGTCAGCACCCTCGACGACGTGCGGGCCTTCACCTCGCGCGTGACCAGCCAGCAGCGCGAGAAGCGGCACCTGGCCAAGGGCCTGCCGACCGGCCCGGGGGTCTACATCTTCCGCGATGCGCAGGGCACCGCCCTGTACGTCGGCACGTCCAAGAACATCCAGGCGCGCGTGCGCAACTACTTCACCGCGTCCGAGAGCCGGCGGCGCATGAGCGAGATGGTGGCCATCGCCACCGAGGTGTCGCCGATCGTGTGTGCCAGCGTCCTCGAGGCGCGCATCCGCGAGCTGCGCCTGATCGCCAGCGAGCAGCCGCGCTACAACGTGCGGTCCAAGCGGCCAGCCTCGCAGTCATGGATCGTGCTGACCGACGAGCGCGCGCCTCGTCTCAGTGTGGTGCGCGCGCCCAAGCGCGACGACCAGCCGGCGTTCGGCCCGTTCTCGGGGCGCGCTGCGGCCCAGGACGCGCTCGAGGCGCTGGCCTGGGTGTTCCACCTGCGCACGTGCACGTCACGGCTGGCATCGGCGCGCACGCGCGCATCCGCCAGCAGTGCCAGTCCGATGGGTTGCGCCCGGTTCGATCTGGGGCGCTGCGCAGCGCCGTGCCGCGAGCCGATCGAGGCCTACCAGCCGGCAGTCGACCAGGCACTGGCGGCCATGTCAGGCGACCTGCGCGTGGTCCATGCCTCCATCAGCCAGCACATGCGCGACCTGGCGGCGCATGACCGCTATGAGGAGGCCGCGGTGTGGCGTGATCGGCTTGCCGACCTGCTCGCGGTGAGCATCCGCAGCCATCGGCTCGGCCAGCTGCGCGTCCTCGACGAGGTGGTCGCGGCCGTGCCGACCGATCCTGGCGGCTGGGAGATCCATGTGCTGCGCCGCGGCGGGCTCGCTGCGGCCGGCACCGTGGGACCCGGCATCGATCCGCGCCCCGTGGTCGACGCACTGGTCGCCGCTGCTGACGCCGCGCCTGCAGGGGTGCTGGCCGAGGAGACCGCGGCGATCGCGGACTGGCTCGACCAGCCCGGTGTGCGCCTGGTGCGCAGCAGCGCGTCGCTGTCGATGCCGCTGCACTGCGGAGGCGGGCTCATCGCCGCTCTGGCAACTGCGCGTCGGGCGGCGCACGCGGGCGTGCTCGCCACCGATGCCTCGGCAACAGCCGGGCGTCCCACCGGGCCGCCCCTGGCCATGATCACCAGGATCCGGGGCTAGGCCTGCTGCGCGATCCGCTGACTCGTGCTGATCCAGCGGGCCAGCACAGCCGCGGCCTCACCCGACTCCAGGGCCGCTCGCGCGCTGGGCAGGTGCACGCCGACACGATCGTGCAGCGGGGCATCGACCACCGGCTCGTGCAGGGCCGCATATGCCGTGAGCGCGGCCGCGGCATTGAGGCACACGACGTCGCGGATGGCGGCGATGCGGCTCGTCTCGTGATCGCTGACGGGCTCGGAGCCGATCACCTGGCGCAGCAGCTCGGCATTGCGGACTCGATCGCCCCCGACCAGCAGCGCGGGGTCGACCGGCAGCAGGCCCAGATGCGACGGATCGAAGCTCGACTCGTCCACCGTGCCGCGCGTGACGTCCCAGACCGTCGACGTCGTCGTGGTCGACAGCTCGTCGAGCCCGTCGTCGCCGCGCACCACCAGCGCGCGCACGCCGCGATCGGCCAGGACGCGTGCGATCACCGGCGCGCGCCGGGCGTCGGCGACCCCGAGCAGCATCGCTGCCGCTGACGCCGGGTTCGACAGGGGCCCGAGGATGTTGAAGACCGTCGGGACGCCCAGCTGGCGCCGCACCTGGGCGACATGGCGCATCGCGGGATGGTGACGCGGGGCGAAGGCGAAGCCGATGCCGGCCAGCTCGACACAGGCGCGCACCTGGTCGGGCGCGAGCTCGATGACGACGCCGAGCTCCTCGAGGACATCGGCGGTCCCGGTCTGCGACGAGGCTGCCCGATTGCCGTGCTTGGCCACAGGCACGCCGCAGGCTGCGACCACGAGTGAGGTCATGGTCGAGATGTTGACGGTGTTGGCCTGGTCGCCGCCGGTGCCGACGACATCGATCGCCGGGCGCGAGGTGGTGAAGGTGTTGGCGTGCTCGCCCATGGTGGCCACGAGGGCCGCAACCTCGGCGGGCGACTCGCCCTTGGCGCGCAGCGCGACCACGAAGCCGGCGATCTGTGCATCGGAGGCCTCGCCGGCGAGCATCTGCTCCATCGCCCACGAGCTCAGGCGGTCAGGCAGGTCCTCGGCGGCGATCAGGGTGCGCAGCACCTGCGGCCAGGTGATGTCCTCGCTCACCAGTGGGTCAGCTCGCTCGGGCGGCAACCCGGCGCTGCAGCTGCTCGCCCACCCGCGTGGCCAGGTCGATCGCATTGATCGGCAGGGCTGTCACAGCATCGGCTCGCGACCAGGTCGCCAGCCAGGCGTCCTGCTGCCGGGCGACGAGCACGAGGATCGGCGGGCACTGGTAGATCTCGTCCTTGAGCTGGCGGGCCATGCCCATGCCACCGGCCGGCGCGGCCTCGCCATCGAGGATGAACAGGTCGATGCCGCCGGCGTCGGCGGCCGCGATCAGGGCCGGCTCCGTGGCGACCTCGAGGTACGTGACCTCGGGGAGTCCCGGGACCGGCCGCTTGCCCAGGGCCAGCAGCACGTCGCGTCGGACCGTGCGATCGTCGCTGTACACCAGGACGCTCAGGGGGCGTGGTGATGAGGCTGCAGTCACCCCCGCACTGTAGTGGGAACGAGCCCCGCACCGGGTCGGGGGCCACCCCGCGAAAAATGTGACGAAGACCTAGTGGCCCGGGAGCGCATTCCAGTCCGGGATCTGTCAGACTCCCTCCGTGGCAACCGCAACCGCTCCCTCCGCATACGCCCATGCTCCGGCGAACCGCCCGAACATGGTGTCCATCGGCACCATCGTGTGGCTGTCCAGCGAACTCATGTTCTTCGCTGCGCTCTTCGCCATGTACTTCACGCTGAGGGCGGTGAACCCTGATCTCTGGGCCTCTGAGACGCAGCTGCTGAACATCCCGTTCGCGAGCATCAACACCACGATCCTGGTGCTGTCGTCGGTCACCTGCCAGATGGGCGTGTTCGCCGCTGAGCGAGGCGACGTCAAGGGCCTGCGCCGCTGGTTCATCATCACCTTCCTCATGGGCTCGGTCTTCGTCGCCGGGCAGATCACGGAGTACACGAACCTCGTGCGCGAGGGGCTCACGCTGTCCTCGAATGCCTACGGCAGTGCCTTCTACCTGACCACCGGCTTCCACGGGCTGCACGTGGCCGGCGGCCTCGTGGCCTTCCTGTTCGTCCTGGCGACGACCTACGTGTCCAAGCGCTTCACGCACGACCAGGCGACGCGCGCGATCGTCACCTCCTACTACTGGCACTTCGTCGACGTGGTGTGGATCGCCCTGTTCTTCATGATCTACATCCTCAAGTAGTCACAGTCCTCCCCGAGCCCCACGAACAAGGAAGGTCCGAACGAGTGAAGTTCCTGGCCGCACGGCGGCGCAACCCACTTGTTGCCATTGGTCTGCTGCTCTTCGCGCTCCTCGCGGTGGGCGGCGGCTACGCAGCAATCGCGAGTGTGCAGCCGGCTCAAGCATCCGCAAGCTCACAGACGCAGGTCGAGGAGGGCAAGCAGCTCTTCCTGTCCGGCTGCTCCTCGTGCCACGGGCTTGAGGCCCAGGGCACCGCGAACGGCCCGACCATGATCGGCGTGGGCGCAGCGGCGGTGGACTTCCAGGTCGCCAGCGGGCGCATGCCGATGGCGGCACCCGGAGCGCAGGCAGGTGCACGCCCCACGGACATCTACACCCAGGACCAGATCGACGCACTCGCCGCCTACGTGGCCTCGCTGGCACCCGGCCCGGCCAATCCCACGGCCGAGGACCTCGACTTCTCCAATGCCGATGTGGCTGAGGGCGGTGTGCTCTTCCGCACCAACTGCGCCCAGTGCCATCAGGCAGCCGGCCAGGGCGGCGCGCTGACCCAGGGCAAGTACGCGCCGAACCTCATGGCTGCGACCCCCCGCGAGATGTACCAGGCGATGGTCACGGGACCGCAGAGCATGCCCGTGTTCAGCAACGAGACCCTGCCCGTCGAGGACAAGCAGGCGATCATGGCCTACGTCACCGAGCTGCAGACCGCGTCGAGCCCCGGTGGGCTTGACCTGGGCCGCATCGGGCCGGTGGCCGAGGGCCTGTTCCTGTGGACCGCAGTGTTCGCCGCACTCATCGGTGCGGCCGTCTGGATCGGAATCAAAGCGCGATGAGCGATCTCACCCCACATGACGACCACGGCTCGGCTCCGGCCAGGCTCGGGCACTCGCCGGTCGCCGACTCCCCGCACACGCTGCGCGTAGCCGACACCGACCCCAAGGCCGCCAAGCGTGCTGAGCGGCAGGTCGCCAGCATGTTCCTGCTGTCGATGGTGCTCGTCGTCGCGTTCATCGTCTGCTACTGGACCATCGACAAGTCCACGAACATCTACATCCCGGTGTTCGGCGAGGTCGGTCTCATGACCATCGCCCTGGGCCTCACGAGCGGGCTGTCGATCCTGCTCATCGGCACCGCCGCGATCCAGTGGGCCAAGAAGCTCATGCCCGATGTCGAGGTCGTCCAGCAGCGTCACGAGATGGTCTCGCCCGAGGACGCCACAGCCGAGGCCGTAGCGAACTACGAGCGCGGCAAGGAGGAGTCGGGCTTCGTCCGCTTCCCGATCATCCGACGCACGCTCATCGGCGCCATGGCGCTGTTCCCGATCCCGCTGGTCTTCCTGCTGCGCGACCTGTGGCAGTCACCGGTCAGCGGCACGCTGACCCCGGCCGAGATCCTGTCGACCACCATCTGGAAGAAGGGCGAGCGCATCGTCGTCGATGCGACCTACCAGCCCATCAAGGCAGCCGACCTGCCCATCGGCGGACTCGTGTCCGCGGTGCCGGCAAGCCTGCCCGAGGTCCAGGAGGCCGAGGGCAACCTCAATGCGCGTGGCAAGGCGGCGATCATCCTGATCCGCATGGATCCGGCCGAGATCGTCAGCCAGCAGGGCGACGGCTGGGACTATCAGGGCATCCTCGCCTACTCCAAGATCTGCACGCATGTGGGCTGCCCGATCGCGCTCTACGAGCAGCGCACGCACCATCTGCTCTGTCCGTGTCACCAGTCGACCTTCGATCTGGCCAACTCCGGCAACGTCGTGTTCGGCCCGGCTGCCCGCAACATGCCGCAGCTGCCCATCGGTGTCGACAGCGAGGGGTACCTCATCGCCATGGATGACTTCAGTGAGCCAATCGGACCGAGTTTCTGGGAGCGCGGATGAGCACGACAAGTCCCGTCGAGAAGGCAGGCGCGGCCACCGCGACCTACGTCGACCAGCGCCTGGGCAGCAACAAGTTCCTGGCGCGCAACCTGGGCAAGGTCTTCCCCGACCACTGGTCGTTCATGCTGGGCGAGATCGCCCTGTACTCGTTCATCGTGGTCCTGCTCACCGGCACCTACCTCACCCTGTTCTTCAAACCGTCGATGGTCGAGGTCGTCTACAACGGCTCCTACGTGCCGCTCAAGGGCATCGAGATGTCCGAGGCCTATGCCTCGACGCTCGACATCTCCTTCGACATCCGCGGCGGCCTGCTCATCCGGCAGATGCACCACTGGGCTGCGCTGATCTTCCTGGCCGCCATGACGGTGCACATGTTCCGCGTCTTCTTCACCGGCGCCTTCCGCAAGCCGCGTGAGTTCAACTGGATCATCGGCGTCGTCCTGGTGACCATGGGCCTGCTCGCCGGCTTCTCGGGCTACTCGCTGCCCGACGACCTGCTGTCGGGCACCGGCCTGCAGATCGCCCGCGGCATCGTCCAGGCGATCCCGGTCATCGGCACGTGGGCGGCCTTCCTGCTGTTCGGCGGGGAGTTCCCGGGCACCGACTTCATCTCAAGGCTCTACGCCATCCACATCCTGCTCATCCCCGGCCTGATCCTGGCGCTGGTGACCCTGCACCTCATCATGGTGTTCACGCAGAAGCACACCCAGTTCCCCGGCCCGGGTCGCACCAACGACAACGTCGTCGGCTACCCCCTGATGCCGGTCTACATGGCCAAGGCCGGTGGCTTCTTCTTCGTCGTGTTCGGCGTGATCGCGCTGGTCGGCGGACTCATCTCGATCAACCCCATCTGGATCTTCGGGCCGTACACACCCGACCAGGTGAGTGCGGGTTCCCAACCGGACTGGTACATCGGCTTCCTCGACGGCGCATTGCGACTCATGCCGAACTGGGAGTCGACCATCGCCGGGTTCACCCTGTCGTGGAACATCCTGATCCCGGCGCTCATCGTTCCGGGCATCCTGTTCACCGTGCTCGGCGCCTATCCGTTCATCGAGGCTTGGGTCACCGGCGACAAGCGTGAGCACCACCTGCTCGACCGCCCGCGCAATGCCCCGACGCGCACGGCCTTCGGCACCATGGCGATCTCGTTCTACGTGCTGCTGCTCGTCGGCGGCGGCAACGACATCATCGCCACAGCCTTCGACGTGTCGATCAACTCGATCATCTGGTTCCTGCGGATCACGCTGTTCATCATTCCGCCGCTCGTGTTCGTCTTCACCCGGCGCATCTGCCTGGGGCTCCAGCGTCGCGACCAGGCCAAGCTCCTGCATGGCTACGAGGCGGGCCGCATCCTGCGCCTGCCGCACGGCGAGTTCATCGAGGTGCACCAGCCGCTGTCGGTCAAGGAGCTCGCGGTCATCACGAGCAAGAACGACATCGAGCCGCTGCCGGTGCCCGAGAAGGCCGACATCGACGGGGTCAAGAACAAGAAGTTCAAGAGCCACAACCGTCGGGCCAAGCTCAGTCGCTTCTTCTACGGCGACAACATCCCGCTGCCGTCCGCGGCCGAGATCGAGGCGGGTCAGGCGCACGTGGCCCACGATGCCGAGCTCGAGGCACCCCTGGCTGCCTACGAGGACGCCGACGAGCTGCGCCGCGCTCATGGTGGCGTACTGCATCACCCCGGCATGGCGGAGACGAATGCGGAGCAGGAAGCCGAGCGCTGATCGTCGAGTCGACCACTGAAGAAGCCCCCAGCTCATGCTGGGGGCTTCTTCAGTGCGGGCGTCGCGGGCAGCGGGCATCCGGGCTGCGACGCGGCTAGGGTCGTGGTGAGCCCGGGGAGGAACGGCATGCCTGCGATCGCAGTCGAAGCGCTCACGAAGTCTTTCGGTCAGGTGCACGCGGTCAACGGGGTGAGCTTCGAGGTCGCACCGGGGGAGTGCGTCTCGCTGCTGGGGCCCAATGGTGCGGGCAAGACCACTACGACGGAGATCCTCGAGGGCTACACCAAGCCCGACGGGGGACGCGTTGAGGTCCTGGGCATCGATCCGCAGCATGGCGACCTGGCCTGGAAGGCGCGCCTGGGCATCGTGCTGCAGAGTGTGCGCGACTTGGGCGACCTCACGGTGATCGAGGCGGTTCGGCACTTCGCCAAGTACTACCCCAACCCCAAGGATCCCGAGGCGGTCATCGAGTCGGTCGGGCTCACGAGCAAGGCGGGCTCCCGCAACGCCAAGCTCTCCGGCGGGCAGCGTCGGCGCCTCGACGTCGCGCTGGGGGTGATCGGCAAGCCCGAGCTGCTGTTCCTCGATGAG
>JAQTXL010000073.1 GCA_028688835.1 Candidatus Nanopelagicales bacterium
CGCGGCGCACCCCGGATTCGTGCGCGTCGAGGTGGTCGACCGCGGGCGGGGCATCCCCGAGTCCTCCCACCACCTGCTGTTCCAGAAGTTCTCGCAGGTCGATTCCAGCGACTCGCGTGCGCGCGGAGGCACCGGTCTGGGCCTGGCGATCTCCAAGGAGCTGGTGGAGCGGATGGGCGGCACCATCGGTTTCGTCTCCAGTGAGGGCAGGGGTGCCACCTTCGCGTTCGAGCTGCCGATGGCCACCCTCGGTGCGACCACGGACGGCCACTCCGGAGGCGTCGATGCCTGAACTGCGCCGGATCCTCCAGGTGGAGGACGATCCCGACATCCAGGCTGTCGTGAAGATGGCCCTCGAGGCCCTTGGCGGCTTCGAGGTCGAACTGGCCGACTCCGGGCAGGAGGCGATCGAGCTTGCCGGTCGCAACCGCCCCGACCTGATCCTGCTCGACGTGATGATGCCGGGCATGGACGGGCCCGACACGCTCGCACGGCTGCGCCGCGAGCCGGAGCTGGCGCAGGTGCCGGTGATCTTCATGACGGCGAAGGTGCAGCCCAGTGAGGTGGCCGCCTACCGGGCGCTCGGGGTCATCGGCGTCATCGCGAAGCCCTTCGATGCGATGACCCTCGCATCCCTGGTGCAGGCCATGTGGGAGTCCCGCGACCAGGTGAACTGAACCGGCACGTCAGCAGCGGCGGGCAGGCTCGCTTCGTCGGTAGTGTGTGACCGTGACTGACGAGCCTGCGCAGCCGTCGTCGGTGGACGTGGGCGCGTTCATCCTCGCCCGACAGCCAGTGCTGCTCGAGCATGCCCGCACGGCACTGGAGCAGTGCCGCGACGAGGACCTGCCGAGCGAGGTCCATCGACTGATCGGCACCCTCGGCGCCTACCGGCTCGACACTGCAGTCGAGGTGCTCATGAGCGTCGAGGAACTGCTCGCCTCAGTGAACGGCAGCAGCGATGTCGCGCACGCCCGCCGCCTTGCGCTGGCGGCAGTGATCGAGCACTGACCTCACAGGCGCCGCATGCGCCCGAGCGCCTCGCTGATCGAGTCCGAGTCGCCGGGGGTGCATCGCACGAGGCCGAAGGGCCCGCGCAGGAGCACCTGCCCGTCATCGCCGGCGACCGTGATCGTCGACCAGGGGTACTCGCGCTCCCATGAGGCCTCGCGATTGGGGCTGGACCGCACGACCAGCGCCGCGGGTGTCGGCACCGCGAACACGCGGGCGCTCATCGCTGCCAGTTCGCTTCCGGACTCCGGCGTGCCGACCATGCCCCAGCGCGGGTCCAGGCCCTCACCCTCGCGGATCGAGAAGCGGATGAGCGCGATCACCGCCCAGATGATGGCGGTGAAGACCACCAGGAGCCCGATGATGCCGATGAGCACAGTGCACCACTCCTGATCGGGTCATGCGGGCCATGCGCCACGCTGCATCCCACTATGGCACAGGTGCAGCAGTCAGCCGGGTGAGCCACCGGCCCCCGGGCGCTGTCGGGAATACGTGGAGCTTCGGGGCGGTTGGCGCCAGCAGCGGACCGAAGGCAACCCCTCGGTACCGCTGCATCCCGGTGCGGCTGTCTGCCCTGGCTCACGAGGCCAGGAGCAGGCAGTCGTGCAGTGTGGGAGGTGTCAGTACGCGACGGTGAAGCGCTGGCGTCGATGCGCCGGCACCTCGATCTCGTCGACGACAGCCACGGCGAAGTCGTCGCCGTCGATTGCCGACGTGCCCTGCTCGTCGACCAGCAGGACGTCGCCGCCCACGCGGTACCTGCCCAGCCGTTCCCCGGGCACGTGGGCACCGAAGGAGAGCGCAGGACTCATGAAGAACCAGTCGAAGTCGTCCGGAGTGGCACGCAGCGCCTGGAGGAGCTCCGCGTGCGTGTTGATCTCCGGCATGGCCACGGCAGGCAGGACGTCGGCATAGGCCACGCGGACCTCGGGGCCTCCGGGCGCGACTAGCAGGCTGCCAGCGCCGCCCACGATCCCGATGCGCACGCCAGCCTCGGTCGCGACCTGCACGAGCATGGGCAGTGCTTCGGGAAGCGCTGCGCCGTCGTCGTGCGAGCGGCTGGGGATCGCGCTGATGATGACATCGGCCTCGGCCGCGAGCTGCGTGAGCAGCACAGGGTCGTACAGGGTTCCGGTGACGGCGCGCACGCCGGTCGCACCACCTGAGTACGGCGCCGTGCGCGACACCGCGATGACCTCGTGCCCACGCGCGGCTGCCTCGGCCACGATGCGTGCACCGGCGTAGCCGGTTGCTCCGAAGACGACGATCCTGCTCATTGATCCTCCAGTGGGCCCCGTCGGCAGGGCCGCGTCAGCGTATGCCATGGCGGTCAGGCGCTGGGCGCGACGCCGGCACGCGCGCATACTTGTGGCGTGGTCGCCGATGCGCACGACTGGGAGCAGGAGGTGCAAGCGGCTGCCGTGCGCGGTGACGGTGTCGAGCTCAGGCGGCTGTTCGAGCAGGCGCAGCGCCAGTTCGGGGCAAGCGCGGGGGAGCGCTGGGCGCGCGTGCTGTCGGCACTTGACGGCACCGCTGTCACCGGATGACCGGTGCACGCGTGCGCGAGCGGCTACTGTCCGCAGCACCGCAGTGACGACTTCCGGAGGCTCCCATGCAGTACACCCACCTCGGCCGCACCGGCCTCTCGGTCAGCAGGCTGTGCCTGGGCACGATGAACTTCGGGCCGGTGACCTCGCAGGAGGACTCGAACCTCATCATGGATCACGCCCTCGACCACGGCATCAACTTCTTCGACAGTGCGAACGTCTATGGCTGGGGCGACAACCGCGGCTGGACTGAGCGCATCGTCGGCGAATGGTTCGCGCAGGGTGGCGGCCGGCGCGAGAAGACCGTGATCGCGACCAAGCTCTACGGCGACATGGGGGACTGGCCCAACGACGGCAAGCTGTCGGCGCTGAACATCCGACGGGCCTGCGACGCCTCGCTCAAGCGCCTGCAGACCGACTACATCGACATCTACCAGATGCACCACATCGACCGGCGCACGCCGTGGGATGAGATCTGGGAGGCCATGGAGGTCCTGCGCAGCCAGGGCAAGATCATCTACGTCGGCTCGTCCAACTTCGCCGGCTGGCACATCGCCCAAGCCCAGGAGTCAGCACGCCGACGCAACTTCTCGGGGCTGTCCAGCGAGCAGTCCATCTACAACCTCGTGGAGCGCACGGTAGAGCTCGAGGTGCTCCCAGCTGCCCAGCACTACGGCCTCGGGGTCATCCCGTGGTCGCCACTGCACGGCGGACTGCTCGGCGGCATCCTGCGCAAGCAGGCCGAGGGCACGACGGGCCGGAGCAATGGCGGCCGTGCAGCTGAGGACCTCGAACGGCTGCGCCCGGCGATCGAGGCGTGGGAGGCGCTGTGCGATGACCTGGGCGAGCAGCCAGGCGACGTCGCACTCGCGTGGCTGCTGCACCAGCCCGCAGTGACCGCGCCGATCATCGGGCCGCGCACGCTGGACCAGCTCGACGGCGGCCTGAAGGCACTGGACATCGCGCTGTCGGCCGAGACCCTCGCGCGCATCGACGAGATCTTCCCCGGACCCGGGGGCACGGCACCTGAGGCCTACGCCTGGTGAGGCGCTCACCTGGAGCCGCGTTCAGCAGGGTGCGCGTGCTGATCGCCGTGGCACCGCTGGTGCTGCTCGTCGGCGGCTGCACGACCGACGGCATCGACATGTGCGGCTGGGACACCTCGACGGCCGAGGGCGCAGCCGCGCTCAATGAGCATCTCGCGTCGGTCAACGGATGGCTCACCGAGCATCCGGGCGAGCCGGCGCCGGCTATCACGAGCCCCTACTGGCACGGCGAGTGCCCGACGGATCCGATGAATGTGGGGCCGCCGGACGACGAGGACGAAAACCCCCACTAGTGCACCCGGCCGTCTGAAGCGACCTACCATCAGCAGATGCCCCGACGACGCGTCTGGCTCGTGCGGCGCCTGCCGCTGGTGCTGCTGATCGCGCTCGGGGTCCCCGCGCTCATCCTCAACTCCTCTCGCGGTCTGCCGGAGCTGTCCGCCGACCGCGCGCAGGCGATCGTGACCAATGACATCCTCCGCCGCTTCGCAGCGCCCTATGTGACCAATCAGGTGACGTGGCGAAGCTTCGAGTGGAAGGGCGAGGGGGTCACCACCCTCGGCGACAGCGAGAGTCCGCTCACGTTCCCAGCGCGCTTCGCGCAGGTCGACCTGCTCTGGACGCAGACCAGGCGCGCGCCCGATGCGACGGCGGCCACGGTCGACGTGTTCGGCCTCGGGTACTGGAACAACGGGGAGAGCCTGACCGATGCGACGTCGTTGAATGTGCCGTCGATCCTGGCGTTCTACCGCACCGAGCAGTTCGGCTGGCGGTACACGTGGCAGCAGGCGCGGTCCTGAGGCGCGCGCACTCGTTCAGGCGCCTGCGATGCCCACGATGATCGCTGCCACGGCGAATGCCACCGCGATGTACACGAGGATCACGCCGATGGCCGCCACACGGATCGGGGCGCGATACTCACCGGTCGCGTAGGTGAAGGCATGGCGCATCACGGTCGGCAGCCGCGTGGCCTCGGTGCGAGCATTCCCATGCGGATCGCGCTGCGACCAGTAGGCGCGCTCATTGGCCAGGCCTGCACCGGTGAAGCCGACGCCGAAGCTGGCGATGACGAACGCGAAGATCCACAGGGTGATGGCGGCGATGTCCATGGACGGACCGTAGCGGTCAGCTGCCCACCGCTGGTGCGAAGGCGACGCGCAGCAGCAGTGTGCCGTCCTCGGTGAGCACCTGCGTGAAGGCCGCATCCGCGGCGCCGATGAGCTCGTGCACGAGTCGAGGACCGGCGCCGATGAGGACCGGGGTGACCGTGAGCAGCAGCTCGTCGAGCACGTGATCGGCGATGAGCGAGGTCATGAGCGCTGGCCCGCCTTCACAGTGGACGCGCGCCATGCCTCGCCGGCGCAGCTCTGCGAGCGCGCGCGGCAGGTCGACTTCGCTCGCACCGCATGGCAGCAGGTCGGCCGCGTCGAGCAGCCAGGCAGGCGCAGCGGCCGCGGCCTCGTCGGTGGTGATGACGAGCGTGCGCGGGGTCGCGTCAGTGGCCTGCGCGAACAGCGGCATGTCGAGGTGGAGGTCCAGTGTGCGGGTCACGAGCGCGATCGGCGCTGCGGCAGGGCGGTAGCCCTCCGTGCGAGCGGTCCCGGCTCCGACGAGGATCACGTCGCAGTCGCGCCGCAGGGCGAGGAAGACCTGCTTGTCGATGGGGGTCGCGATGGATGCGGACTGGCCGTCGGGCCCGGCGATCACCCCGTCGAGGCTCATCACCATGTTGCAGCGCACCCAGGTCGCTGCGCCTGTGACTGCCGCCTCGGGCCACGCGTACAGGCGTCGCACGTCGACATCCGTGATCGGGCCCGTGCCCGTGTCCGCGACGATCTCCATGGAGTGATCGTGTCATGGACACCACCGCGCCGCGGTCGCGGTGACACCAGTCCCGGGTTGCCGGGGGCCAGGGCCGATGGTTGGCTGGCCGCATGGAGATCCAAGGTCTGCTCAGTGGCCTGTTCGCAGGCATCGTCATCGGCCTCATCGCGCGCATCCTGGTGCCGAGCATGCAGCCGATCGGGTGCCTGCTCACGGTGTTCATCGGCATCGTCGGCGCGGCCGGAGGCCTGGCACTGTCCACCGGCCTGGGCTGGGGCGACAGCTTCTGGCTGACGTTCATCACCCAGATCGTGCTCGCCACGGTGCTCGTGGGCGTCGTCGCGGCGCTGTTCCGCAGGAGCGCGCCGTGACTGCTGCACGGAGCTGACCCCGGAACATGCAGGAGGGAACCCGCCGAGACGGATTCCCTCACTGTGCGTGGGCGATAAGGGACTTGAACCCCTGACCTCTTCCATGTCAAGGAAGCGCGCTAGCCACCTGCGCCAATCGCCCGAGACCGCAGAAGACTACACGGTGCAGCGGGGTGTCCACCAACGGGCTGTCACGAGCATGCAACGTGCGTCGGGCATTGAGGAGTGGAGGTGGAGACGGGATTTGAACCCGTGTAGACGGCTTTGCAGGCCGTTGCCTCGCCTCTCGGCCACTCCACCGCGGTACCCGAAGGTACTGACTGCGCCCGTGGGCACGTACGAGCGGACGACGGGACTCGAACCCGCGACCCTCACCTTGGCAAGGTGATGCGCTACCAACTGCGCTACGTCCGCATGACCTGATCGGTCGAGGGAGAACACTATCCGACGTGCACCACAGGCGCGAATCTGGGTGAGGGTCACACGACACAATGGGTCCGTGACCTTACGTGCTGCGCAGCCACTCGCGTATGCGGGCGGACTGTGGGCCAGTGGCCTGCAGGAGGGCTCGACCGACCCAGCGGTGCTCGACAGCGCAGGCCGCTGGCTCGTGGTCATGCCGTACAGCGGTACGCCGGCATTCCTGCGCTTCGCCGACTGGAGCGAGCAGCCTCCGGCGGGCGCGATCGCGAGCTGGCACGGCCCTGATGCGGACGCGTGGAGCTCATCGCTCGACATGGAGGGCTACTGCGCCGCAGTCGCGCGCACACGCGAGGAGATCGCGAAGGGTCGGGTCTACCAGGCCAACGTGTGCCGCGTGATGCGCACTGCGCTGGCGCCCGAAGACCGTGATGTCGCTGCCCTGCACCAGTTGCTCCTGCAGGGCAATCCGGCGCCGCACTCGGCCATGGTGCGCGTGCCAGAGCTCGGTCTGCACATCGCGTCTGCGAGTCCCGAGCTCTTCATCGCCAGGCATGGCGCCGAGGTGACCTCCGGTCCCATCAAGGGCACCGGGCGCACGAGCGCCGACCTGACCGACAAGGACCGTGCAGAGAACGTCATGATCGTCGACCTCGTGCGCAACGACCTCGCACGCGTCTCCGAAGTCGGAAGCGTCGAGGTCGCCTCGCTCCTGCGCGAGGAGCACCACCCGGGCCTGGTGCATCTCGTGTCCGAGGTCACCGGCAGGCTCCTGGCCGGCACAGGTTGGGGTGAGCTGCTGGCGGCCGCCTTCCCGCCCGGGTCGGTCACCGGCGCACCGAAGTCGACCGCACTCGCGCTCATCAGTGAGCTCGAGCCCGTGCCGCGGTCGTTCTACTGCGGGGCGATCGGATGGGTCGATGCCGACCGGCAGCAGGCCGAGCTCGCGGTGGCCATCCGCACCTTCTGGATCGATGGCGAAGCGCTGTGCTTCGGCACTGGCGCAGGCATCACCTGGGGCTCGGATCCCCAGCGCGAATGGCGCGAGACCGAGCTCAAGGCCCAGCACCTCGTCTCGGTCGCATCCGGCTCGTGGGTGACGGCGCCGGGCACTGCTCGGCAGGAGGCGCGCTGATGCTGTGGATCGGGACGATCGAGTCCGGTGGCCTCGCGCCGGACGATGCGCTGGTCGTCAGCGCTGCGGATCGTGGCTTCACGGTGGGCGAGGGGGTGTTCGAGACCCTCACGGTGCGCGCCGGCTCACCGTTCGCGCTGGAGCGCCACCTGCAGCGGCTGCTGGGCTCCGCCGGGATCCTCGGGCTGCCCGTACCGCATCTGGAGGTGGTGCGCGACGGCATCCGCGCGCTGCTGCAGGCCGACGCCTCCCGTATCGGCGCACTCGGCCGACTGCGCATCACGTACACGGCCGGTGCACACCCTGGGCAGCCGACGCTCCTCATCACCTGCGTGCCGTTGGCGCCGCTGCCGGCCGTGACCACCGCGATCACGTCGCGCTTCGTGCGCAATGAGCGGTCGGCGACCGTCGGCGCGAAGACGGTCGCCTACGTCGAGAACCTGGTCGCGCTGCGCGAGGCCAGCGCCGTCGGTGCGACCGAGGCGATCATGGGCAATACCCAGGGCCGGCTGTGCGAGGGCAGTGCATCGAATGTGATCGTCGTGATCGACGGCGAGCCGCTCACGCCTTCGCTGGCCAGCGGCTGCCTTCCCGGTGTCACGCGATCCCTGGCCATCGAGTGGCTCGGCGTGCGCGAGGCAGACCTCCCGCTTCAGGTGCTCGAGACCGCTGGCGAGATCCTGCTGACCTCCGCGACTCGGGGCATCCAGGCGCTGGCTCGTCTCGATGACCGCGCGCTTGCGCCCGCCCGCATCGGTGCCGAGCTTCGGAGCAGGTTCGAGGCGCGCATCGCCCTCGGCGATGCCTGATCGTCGTCAGCTGGCTAGACCCCCTGATAGGTGCGCTGCAGCGAGAACGGCGACCACTGGTTCGTGATGCCGGGTGCGCTGGCGGTGACCGTGCAGTAGCCGCGCGCCTTGAAGCGCAGGTGCACTGCACCATTGGCGGGGAACACCAGTGAGCACACGGACCTGCTCGTGTTCGCCACGGACCACACGACGTTCTGGCCCGCATTGGTCGTGCCCTGTGCCGGGGTCTGGAGCACGGTCACCTTCTTCACGTTCACCCTGCCCGACAGCGGCGCGGACAGTGCAGCGGTCTGTGTGCCCAGGCCGGGCGTGACCGTGTAGTTCTGCGTGACTGCTGCATAGCCGTTGCCCCCGTTGGAGCGGGCCATGACGGTGCAGCTGCCGCTGGAGCCCACCACGTTCAGCGTGAGCCCGCTGGTCGTGCACGGGCCGACATCGGTCAGCGTCACGGGGGCGCCCGAGAGGGTCGAAGCCTGGAAGGTCACCGAGGTCCCCTGGCCGAGCGTGTAGCTGCCATTGGGCGCCCAGGTGCCGAAGCCCGGCTGGGTGAGCGTGATGGTGTCGCGCGACGTCGGACCGGCGATCACGCTGAGCGGCTGGCTGGTGGACCCGGAGCCGCCCTGGTTGGTCATGTAGTTGGCGCCCAGGGTGAACGTGCCCGGTGTCGGCGGATTCCAGGTGTAGACGGCCGCGCCATTGATGATCGGCACTGAGGCGCTGATCGGTGCGCCGTTGAGCGTGAAGCCGACCGAGCCCTGCACGCTGCCTGGGAACACGTTCGCGGTCAGCGCGACGGGCACGCCGGTGGTCACCGTCGACGGTGCGCTGATGCTGATGGTGCTGCCGCTCGGCGAGGCGATGATGAGGTCCTGTGGCGACTGCGACACGAGGGCGTAGGTGTCGCCTGAGTACGTGGCCTGGAACGAGAAGCTGCCGGCGGACGGTGCCACCCAGCGCCAGTAGGCGTAGGCCTGGCCGTTGCCGGGCCCCGGGGTCAGCCCCATCGTCGTGATGACTGCGTTGTTCGCATCGCGGATCGTCACGGTGCCGGTGGGCTGGTAGCTGCTGGGGCTCACGGACTGCACGTACACGGTGATCGTGGTCGGCACACCGACCTGGGTGGTGTTCGGCGCCGAGATGGTCGAGATCGTCTGCGTCTGGGTGATCGTCGACGTGTAGGTGCCGGCGGCCGAGCCATCGGAGTCGGTGAGGGTCGCCACGCCGAGGTGGGCCGGCGTCCACACCGCCTGGTCGACGGCGCCGGAGCCGACGATCTGGGCGCGGTCCTGGGCGCCGTTGGCGTAGTTGGCGTAGATGTACGGGCCGCTGCAGCCGGCCGTGGTGATCACCTGGGCCTGGCCGATCACGCCGGTCGTGCTCTGGCCGCTGAGGATGCATCCGCCGAGGGCCTGTGACGGCGCGACTGCGACACCGAGCATGCCCAGGGTCAGGGCGGCTGCTGCGGCGAGGCGGACGCCGATGCCTCGCAGCCTGCGAGGTGTGGTCATGGGGACTCCTTCACTGGGGTGTGCAGTCCACGCTAATCGCGCAAGACCCGGGTGTCGCGATGCCACGCGCCCGGCGGGCGGCCCGTGGACGCGCGCCATGCGCATGGGGGTAGTGTTTGCGTACTTCCGGGCGATTGGCTCAGTGGTAGAGCACTCGCTTCACACGCGAGGGGTCACTGGTTCGAACCCAGTATCGCCCACCAGCCGGAACGCTTGGGTATGGCGTTGTGGTGCCCGAGACACGAGGAGCAACTGTGGCTGGAACCGCCTTCGATCTGGTGGGCGGGGACCGGTCCGTGGTCGTGGCCCGCATCAATGGCGAGCTCCGCGACCTCGACACGCAGGTCACTGCGACCGACGTCGTCGAGGCCGTCACGATCGACAGCCCCGAAGGCCTCGCAGTACTGCGCCACTCGGCGGCACATGTGCTCGCACAGGCGGTCCAGGACACCTTCCCCGAGGCCAAGCTCGGCATCGGCCCGCCGGTCAAGGACGGCTTCTACTACGACTTCGACGTGGCCACGCCGTTCACTCCTGACGATCTGGCGACCCTCGAGAAGCGCATGACCGCGATCATCAAGAGCGGGCAGCGCTTCACCCGCCGCGTGGTGACCGATGCCGAGGC
>JAQTXL010000074.1 GCA_028688835.1 Candidatus Nanopelagicales bacterium
CACTGCTGCCTCCCGTAGGAGTCTGGGCCGTGTCTCAGTCCCAGTGTGGCCGGTCGCCCTCTCAGGCCGGCTACCCGTCGTCGCCTTGGTGAGCCATTACCTCACCAACTAGCTGATAGGCCGCGGGCTCATCCCAGACCGAGAAACTTTCCAGCCTCGCAGATGCCTGCAAGGCTGAATATTCGGTATTAGCTACTCTTTCGAGTAGTTATCCCAAAGTCTGGGGCAGATTGCCCACGTGTTACTCACCCGTTCGCCACTGATCCGGGAAGCAAGCTTCCCTTCACCGTTCGACTTGCATGTGTTAAGCACGCCGCCAGCGTTCGTCCTGAGCCAGGATCAAACTCTCCATAAATGAATTGTGTGATAACTGGCAGACAGAGCTGACTTGCTCTTTTAGTTCTGTACTACCAAAGGAATCCGTCTGGAATCGAGCATTGCTGCTCAGCCCCAGAACGGGGTATTGGCATTGACATGTAACACGCTGTTGAGTTCTCAAGGTACGGATGCGCACCACCAACTCGGCTCTCGCCTTGTTTTTGGGGCAACATTCCTAACTTACTGGTTTTGCTGTACCAGGTCAAATCGCCTGTTTCGGCGTGTCGACTTGGTGCTGCAGTGCTTCGCGATGAACCGGCCTAGCTTGGCGCAATCAGTGCAAGAAGCACTCTGCGGCTTGGTGTCCGTTCCTCCCTCGCGGGCATGGAGAACACTACGCCACTGCCGCACCAGGGGTCAAATCGGGCCCCTGCACGCCACTTCAGGGGCGGGATTCGACCT
The DNA here is from genome assembly GCA_028688835.1 of Candidatus Nanopelagicales bacterium. Classification (GTDB taxonomy): domain Bacteria; phylum Actinomycetota; class Actinomycetes; order S36-B12; family S36-B12; genus UBA11398. The sequence continues at coordinate 781 of JAQTXL010000074.1, forward strand.
GGATCCCAGCGACGGATCGCTTGCCGCGGCGCAGCACGAGCCACTCGCCGTGGAGCAGATTCGCCGTGGTGGGATGCCACGTTTCCTCGTGTACCCGCTCATTGTTCACGTACGCGCCGCCTTCGGCAATAGTCCGGCGGGCAGCGGACTTGCTGGCCACCAGCCCGGAGCGCACGAAGAGCTCGTCGATCGAGGGCAGCAGCCCGTCGGACACCTCTGCCGGCTCCACTCGCGCGTGGGCAGCCTCGCGCAGCGCCGCCGCCAAGGTGGCCAGCGGGAGCCCGGCCAGATCGCCCTGGCCGAAGAGCGCACGGCCGGCCTCCTCGGCGCTGCGGCGCTCCTGCGGGCCGTGGACAAGGTCGGTGAGCTCCTCCGCCAGTGCGCGCTGCGCCGCGCGCTCGTGGGGGCGCTCCTGCGTGGCCTCGATGAGCGCGGCGACGGCATCCTGGCCCTGGAAGCTGAACGTGTGCAGGAGGTTGGCCACATCGCGGTCGTCGGCGTTCAGCCAGAACTGGAAGAACTCATAGGGCGTGGTCAGGGCGCTGTCGAGCCAGATGGTGCCGGACTCCGTCTTGCCGAACTTCGTGCCGTCGGCCTTGGTGAGCAGCGGGGTGGTGAGGGCATGCACAGAGGCCTGCTCAGTGCGCCTGATGAGGTCGACGCCGGCGGTGATGTTGCCCCACTGGTCGGATCCACCCGTCTGCAGCACGCAGCCGTAGCGCCGGAAGAGCTCGAGGTAGTCGAAGGACTGCAGCAGCTGGTAGCTGAACTCGGTGTACGAGATGCCGTCCTTGGCCAGTCGCGCCGCCACGGCCTCGCGGTCGAGCATGCGGTTGACGCTGAAGTGCTTGCCGATGTCGCGCAGGAAGTCCAGCACCGACAGGTCCTTGGTCCAGTCGAAGTTGTTCACCACGACCGCCGCATTGGGGCCGTCGAAGTCGTAGAAGCGCTCGAGCTGTGCGCGGATGCGACCGACCCACTCGTGGACGATCTCAGTCGAGTTGAGCGTGCGCTCCCCCGTCATCTTCGGGTCGCCGATGAGCCCAGTGGCGCCTCCGACGAGCGCCAGCGGCCGGTGGCCCGCCTGCTGGAAGCGGCGCACGGTCAGGATCTGCGCGAGGTTGCCCAGGTGCAGGCTGGCAGCCGTGGGGTCGAATCCGCAGTAGAGCGTCACCTGCCCGGCAGACAGCGCTGCATTCAGCGCGCCGAGGTCAGTGCTCTGCGCGATCTGCTCGCGCCACAGGAGTTCGTCGATGATGTCCACGGGAGCATCTTGACGCACGGATGCCCCAGCATGCGTCAGGGCCGCCCTCATGCCCGCGCGGGCGTCCGCTCCAGGGCTCAGGCAGCTGTCGCACGGCGCCGCGATCGTGCGAGTCGCAGCAGCACGAGGCCAGCCACCACGCCCAGCCCGGCTCCGACCGCGTCAGCAGCGATGTCGAGCGACTCGAAGGACCGCTGCGGCGTCAGGGACTGCAGCACCTCCACAACCGCCCCCAGCGCGCTCACGGCGAGCCAGACGAGCACAGGGTGCATCGGGAACCTGCTCAGGGCAGCGAGCAGCCCGAGCACCGCATATCCGGCGAGGTGCATGACCTTGTCCGAGGGCCCGGCCACGGCGATGGTGTCTGGCGGGACCAGCGACTGCCACACGACGACCGCAGCCACCACGACGAAGGCGCCGCGAAAGGCCCAGAGCAGCCCCGCAGGGGCCGCGCTGGAGCGCTGCACATCGCTCACCTGCGCCAGCGCTGGCGCTCGTCAGCGATGAGCGTGGCGAGCAGGTCGAGCTGCTCGCGCACGCGCACGGGAGCCGTGCCGCCGAAGGCGTCACGCGAGTTCAGCGAACCCTCGACCGTCAGGACGGCTCGCACCTCGGTGGTCAGGTGCGGGCTGATCTGCGCGAGCTCGTCATCGGTGAGGTCCCAAAGCTCGACGTCCTGCGACTCAGCACGCTGTACGCAGGCGCCGGCGATCTCGTGCGCCTCGCGGAAGGGCACGCGCTCACGGACCAGCCACTCGGCGATGTCGGTCGCCAGCGCGAAGCCCTGGGGCGCCGACTGCGCCATGAGTGCGGTGTCGAAGCGCAGGGTCGCGATCATGCCGGTCATGGCCGGCAGCACGAGCAGCAGCTGCTCGACCGTGTCGAAGACCGGCTCCTTGTCCTCCTGCAGGTCCCGGTTGTAGGCGAACGGCAGGCCCTTGAGCGTCGCGAGCAGCCCAGTGAGGTTGCCGATGAGCCGACCGGACTTGCCGCGGGCGAGCTCAGCCACGTCGGGATTCTTCTTCTGCGGCATGATCGACGAGCCCGTCGACCAGGCGTCGTCGAGTCGGGCCCATCCGAACTCGCGCGAGGTCATGAGGATGACCTCCTCGCCGATGCGCGACAGGTGCACCCCCAGCATCGCGGCGACGAAGAGGAACTCGGCGACCCAGTCGCGATCGCTCACTGCGTCGATCGAGTTGGCCAGCGCCTCGTCGAAGCCCAGCGCTTGCGCGACCCGCTGCGGATCAAGCCCCAGCGAGGAGCCCGCGAGCGCACCAGCGCCGAGCGGCGAGCGTGCAGCACGCCGATCCCAGTCGGACAGCCGATCGAGATCACGCCCGAGTGCGTGGACATGCTTTGCGAGCTCGTGGCCGAAGGAGACCGGCTGGGCGTGCTGCAGGTGCGTGAACCCAGGCGAGGTCGTCGTGACGTGCTCGCGCGCCTGCTCCAGGAAGGCCTCCTGCAGTGCGATGACGTCCTGCGCGATGAACGACGCGTGGTCGCGCAGGTACAGCCGGAAGTCGGTGGAGACCTGGTCGTTGCGACTGCGCCCGGCACGCAGCCGGCCGCCGAGATCACCGAGCTTGATCATGAGGTTGCGCTCGATTGCCGTGTGCACATCCTCGTCATCGGCATCGGGCACGACCGCGCCTGCGGCGATCTCAGTATCGAGCTCAGCCAGGGCCGCAGTGACGGCCGCGAGCTCGTCGGCAGTGAGCAGGCCGGCATCGTGGAGCACCGTGGCGTGGGCCTGGGTCTGCCGGATGTCGTACGGCGCCAGGCGCCAGTCGAAGTGCACGGACCTGCTCAGCGCGGCCATGGCATCCGACGGACCGTCGGCGAAGCGCCCGCCCCACAGTCGGGTCGGCTGGACGTCGGTCACGAGGTTCTCCTTTGCCGGGGATCGATGGCGATGCTGTCGCCACGTCGATCCGCGATGGACAGCAGGGTGGCACAGAACTCCTGCGCTGCCTCTGCCGTGCGCAGCACGACCATGATCGTGTCATCGCCGGCGACGGTGCCGACGATCTGGTCGAAGTGCGCGCGGTCGAGGTACCCCGCCAGGTAGTGCGCCGCTCCTGGGGGCGTGTGCAGCACCGCGATGTTCTGCGCGGGCTCGGCACCGACCAGCACCTCCGTGACCACCCGGCTGATGGTGGTGGGCACGGCCAGGTGGGTGACCACTGGACTGCGCGAGATGACATAGCGCGACCCGGTGGCGGCGTCGTGCGTCTTGACGGCACCGAGCGCCTCAAGGTCGCGGCTGAGCGTGGCCTGGGTGACGGCCATGCCCTCGGCATCGAGCACCGACCGCAGGTGCTGCTGCGACGTGATGGCGCCATCCTCGATGAGCGCCTCGATGCGCGCCCGGCGGGCTGCCATCGTGCGCGGCGCGCTCATGCGCGCGCCGCCACGGCCTCGCAGGCACGCGCCCAGCGGACCAGCACCTCGGCGACGTCGTCGTCCGTGAGCACCAGTGGCGGCGCCAGGCGGATGGCGTCGGGCGTCACCGCGTTGGTCAGGAGTCCATGCGCGGTCAGTGACGCGTGCAGATCCGCACTGCTCACGCCTTCGAGCTCTGCCGCGAGCAGCAGGCCACGACCGCGCACCTGCTGCACCAGCCCCTGCGATGCCTCGGGGATCCCTGCGCGCAGCAGATCGCTCACCTCAGCGACGCGCGCAAGCAGGCCCTCGCGCTCGATCACCTCGATCACCGCGAGTGCCGCGCCAGCGGATACGGGGTTGCCGCCGAAGGTGGAGCCGTGGCTGCCCGGAGTGAACAGGTCCGCGGCCCGGCCGAAGGCGACCAGCGCACCGATGGGCAGTCCGCCGGCCAGCCCCTTCGCGAGCGTCATCACGTCAGGGCGGATGCCCGACTCCTGGAAGGCGAACCAGGTGCCAGTGCGTCCGATGCCGGTCTGCACCTCGTCGAGCACCAGCAGCGCGCCCGCGCGATCGCACGCGGCACGCGCGGCCGCCAGGTAGCCATCGGGCGGGACGATCACTCCGCTCTCGCCGAGGATCGGCTCGAGGACGACCGCGGCAGTGGCGGAGTCGACTGCGTTCGCGAGGGCCTCGGCGTCGCCGAAGGGCACCACCACGACCTCGCCGGGCAGCGGCCTGAAGGGATCCTGCTTGGCCGGCTGCGCAGTGAGCGCGAGGGCGCCCATGGTCCGCCCATGGAACCCCAGCGCTGCCACGACCACCTTCGTGCGGCCGGTGAGCCGGGTGAGCTTGAAGGCGGCCTCATTGGCCTCAGCACCGGAGTTGCAGAAGAACACCCTGGAGCCGGCAGGTGCATCACTCAGCTCGAGCAGCCGCTCGGCCAGGCGCAGGCCGGGCTCCGTCGCGTACAGGTTGCTCGTGTGGCCGAGCGTGCTCAACTGCTCGGTCACGGCCGCGACCAGCGTCGGGTGCCCGTGGCCGAGGGAGTTCACCGCGATGCCCGCGAGCAGGTCGATGTACTCACTGCCCTCGTCATCCCAGACTCGTGCACCCTCGCCGCGCACGAGCAGCAGAGGCGGGCGGCCGTAGTTCCTCATCATGCTGGTGTCCCAGCGCTGCGTCCAGGTCATGGCTTCCTCGGGTAGACCATCGTGCCGATACCGTCGTTGGTGAAGACCTCGAGCAGCACTGAGTGCGCCACGCGGCCATCGATCACGTGCGCCTGCGGCACGCCGCCATCGATGGCGCGCACGCACGCCTCCATCTTCGGCACCATGCCGGACTCCAGGCTCGGCAGCAGCACGCGCAGGTCCTCGACGTCGATCTGCCGGATGATGGAGTCGCGGTCGGGCCAGTTGGAGTACAGCCCCTCGACATCGGTGAGCACGACGAACTTCGCGGCGCCGAGCGCCTCAGCAAGGGCCGCAGCAGCAGTGTCGGCGTTGACGTTGTGCACGGTGCCGTCGATGTCACGCGCGACAGTCGACACCACCGGGATGAAGCCGTCGTCGAGCAGCTTGGTCACGAAGTCGGGGCGAACCTCGACCACGTCGCCGACGAGGCCGATGTCGGTGAGCACGCCGTCGACCGTGGCATCGCGGCGCTGGGCGATGAACGTGTGCGCGTCCTCGCCGGACAGGCCGACGGCGAACGGGCCGTGATCATTGATCAGGCCGACGAGCTCGCGCTGCACCTGGCCCACGAGCACCATGCCCACGACCTCCATCACCTCGGGAGTCGTCACGCGGAGCCCGCCCTTGAACTCGGACTCGACGCCGAGCCGGGTGAGCATCGCGCTGATCTGCGGGCCGCCGCCATGCACGACGACCGGGCGCAGGCCGGCAAGGCGCATGAACACGATGTCCTCGGCGAAGCCGCGCTTGAGCGCGTCGTCGGTCATCGCGTTGCCGCCGTACTTGACCACCACGGTCGCACCGTGGAAGCGCTCGAGCCAGGGCAGTGCCTCGGCGAGGACGGCGGCCTTGGATGAGGCCTGGTCCAGATCAGTCATGTGTGCCTCTCACGTGGAGTATGCGGAGTTCTCGTGGACGTAGTCGGCGGTCAGGTCATTGGTCCAGACGGTCGCCGCAGTGGCGCCTGAGCGCAGCACGACGGTGATGTCGACCTCGCGCCCGGCCAGGCTGACCAGGGAGCGGTCCTCCCCCAGCCCGCCATTGCGGCAGATCCACACGCCGTTCATCGCGACGTCGACGGCGTCGGGCTCGAACGCGGCGCTCGTGGTGCCGGCAGCGGCGAGCACTCGGCCCCAGTTGGGGTCCTCGCCATGGATCGCGCACTTGAGCAGGTTGCTGCGTGCGATCGCACGGGCGACCTCGAGCGCATCGTCGGTGCTTGCAGCCTCCTCGACCGTGATGCGGATGTCCTTGGATGCGCCTTCAGCATCATGGATCAGCTGCAGCGCGAGATCTGCGCACACCTGGGTGAGTGCGTCAGTGAAGGTGTCGGCGTTCGGCTGCTCACCGCTCGCACCGCTGGCCAGCAGCAGCACGGTGTCATTGGTGGACATGCAGCCGTCGGAGTCGATGCGATCGAAGGTGACCGCTGTGGCAGCGCGAAGCGCGGCGTCTGCGAGCTCGGCATCGACAACGGCGTCGGTGGTGATGACCACCAGCATCGTGGCCAGCCCCGGTGCCAGCATGCCGGCGCCCTTGGCCATGCCGCCGATGACGAAGCCATCGCGTTCCACGACCGATGTCTTGGGCACGCTGTCGGTGGTCATGATGGCCAGTGCCGCGTCATCGCCACCGGTGTCGCGGAGCTCGAGCACGGCAGCAGTGACACCGGAGTAGATGCGCTCCATCGGGAGCCGCTCGCCGATGAGCCCGGTGGAGCACACAGCGATCTCCCCCGGCCCGACCTCGGTGCCCAGCGAGCTGAGCTCACGCGCGACGAACTCGGCGGTGTGATGCGTGTCCGCGAACCCGTCAGGGCCCGTGCAGGCGTTGGCCCCGCCCGAGTTCAGCACGACGGCACGCAGCTCCTGGTCGAGCAGCACCTGCTGCGACCACAGCACCGGAGCCGCCTTGAAGCGGTTGCTCGTGAACACGCCTGCGGCCGTGAACAGCGGGCCCTGGCTGACCACCAGCGCGACATCGTGATTGCCGGACGCCTTGATCCCGGCCCGGACTCCAGCGGCGGTGAATCCCTGCGCTGCGGTGACGCTCACGGTGCGACTCCATTCGTGGTGAGTCCCAGGCCCTCGGACAGCCCGAGCATGAGGTTCGCGTTCTGCAGCGCCTGGCCCGCGGCGCCCTTGCCCAGGTTGTCGAGCGCGCACAGGACGATGACCCGGCCCACGCGCTCATCGAGCACCACCTGCAGCTGGGCCGCGTTGGTGCCGAGGACCGATGACGTCTGCGGCAGCACCCCTTCGGGCAGCACGATGACGAACGGCTCCTGTGCATACGCATCGAGCAGTGCCGCACGCAGCTGCGCAGCGGAGGCGCCGGGCTTGACCTGGGCGCTGCACGTCGAGAGCATGCCGCGCGGCATCGGGGCCAGCAGCGGCGTGAACGAGACAGTCACGGCCTCGCCTGCCGCGCGCGCCAGCGACTGCTCGATCTCCGGCGTGTGGCGATGCACCCCGCCGACGCCGTAGGCCGACATCGAGCCCATGACCTGTGAGGCCAGATAGGCATCAGCGGGCTTGCGCCCGGCACCCGACGTGCCCGAGGCAGCCACCACCGAGATGCCAGTGGTCTCGATCAGGCCGGCGCTCAGCAGCGGAGCGAGCGCGAGGGCCACCGTGGTCGGGTAGCAGCCCGGGTTGGCCACCTGCCGCGACTGCTGGATCCGGGCACGGTTGCCGTCGAGCTCCGGCAGGCCGTAGGTCCAGGTGCCGGCATGCGGGATCCCGTAGAACTGCTCCCAGGCGGCTGAGCTGGTCAGCCGGAAGTCGGCACCGAGATCGACGATGCGCACAGTGTCGGGCAGCTGCTCCGCGATCGATGCGCTCTCCCCGTGCGGCAGGGCCAGGAACACGAGGTCGGCCTGGCCCAGGACCTGTGCGGAGGTCGCATCGAAGGAGCGGTCGGCGAGCGCGATGAGATTGGGGTGGACGTCGACGATGCGGTCGCCCGCGCGCCCACCCGCCGCGATCGCGCCGAGGGAGACGTCGGGATGGGCCAGCAGGAGCCGCAGGAGCTCGCCGCCGGCATAGCCGGAAGCACCGGCGACACTGATGGTGACCATGGCAGGAAGTATACGCATACGCGCATATTTATGCGATTGCCGGGTGTCCCCTGCCTCGCCGCACCAGGCGGCTGCCGGCTACGCGCCGCGCAGGGTCGCGCCGATGCGCTCCTGGGCCAGCTCGATCGCCGACTGGCGCGCAGCAGCGATCTCGGCAGCGTCCAGGGTGCGATCAGGCGCACGGAATCGCAGCGCGAAGGCCAGGGATCGGGCACCCTCGGGCACCTGCGGCCCGCGGTAGACGTCGAACAGCCGCACGGACTCGAGCAGGGGCCCGGCTCCGGCGATGATCGCCTCCAGCACCGCTCGGGCAGGGACGTCGTCGCTGACCACGAGGGCGAGGTCCTCCTTGGCCACCGGCTGCCCGGAGACCTGCGGTGCCGTGCGTGCCTGGGGCGCGCGCTCGACGAGGGCATCGAAGTCGAGCTCCAGGGCGCAGGCGCGCGCGGGCAGCCCCAGCTGCTCGACCACGCGCGGATGGAGCTCGCCTGCCACGCCGACACTCACACCGTCGACGCGCAGGTCGGCGCACCGACCGGGGTGGAAGGTGGGGTCGTCGCCCCGCTCGACCACGAGCGTGAGTCCGATCGACGCCGCGATCACGTGCGCCGTCTCGAGGGCATCGGCCCAGTCGTAGGCGTGCGTGGCGTCCGACCACGTCTGCGCGACCCGATGACCGGCGAGCACGACGGCGATCGAGGTCGTCTGGTGCGGCAGCATCGCGTGCACGGCCTGCCATTCGGCCTCGGTCGGTCGCTGCGCGACGCTGGGACGCGGCACCTGCGCACCCAGCCCGCTGCGCACGATGGAGCCCAGCTCGAAGATGCACAGATCGTCGCTGCCGCGTCCGAGGTTGCGCCGAGCGGCAGCCAGCAGTCCCGGCAGGAGTGAGGCGCGGATGAACGGCTGCTCGTCATTGAGCGGGTTGGCCAGCCGCACGCGGGAGCGGCGGATGTCGTCGGCCCCCAGTCGCAGGGCATCGGACTCGGCCTGACCGACGAACGGGTAGTTGAGCACCTCGACACCACCGCGCGCCGCGAGCGCCATGCCCACCCGCCGGCGCAGGCGCTGCGCGAGGGTGAGGCCGTGACCCACGGCAGCGGTCGGAAGGGTCGACGGGATCGCATCGAAGCCGATGAGGCGGATGACCTCCTCGACGAGATCCGCAGGATCGGTGAGGTCGGAGCGCCAGCTGGGCGCGGTGACCTGCAGCAGCTCGGGCGAGCCGTGGATGCCGCAGCCGACCGCCTCGAGCAGCTCGACGACAGTGCCGGCATCGATCGTCATCCCGGCGATGCGCCCCGGTTCATCTGCCGGCAGTGCGATGACGGTGGGCTCGTAGGGCGCCTCGACGGCGGTCATGCCCGCGTACTCGCCTCCGCCGAGCTCGATGAGCAGTGCGGCCGCCCGCGCGGATGCGTACGGAGCCAGGACCCGGTCGACACCGCGCTCGAAGCGGCGGGAGGCCTCGGACGAGAGCCCATGCCGGCGGGCCATGCGCGCGATGCTGCCGCTGTCGAAGTGGGCCGCCTCGAGGGCGATCGCG
>JAQTXL010000075.1 GCA_028688835.1 Candidatus Nanopelagicales bacterium
CCGGGCGGCCGAGGCCCACAGCGGCGGATGGTCGGCCACCTCGATGAACTCCGAGACCAGGGTGAAGCACGTGACCGCGAAGGCGATGCCCACGATCCACCCCAGCAGGAACGCGGCTGAGGTGGCACGGGCTCGCTCGGTGAACAGCAGGAGGATCGCGGGGATGATCGGGAACGGCGACGCGGCGATCGCCAGCGCCAGCGGCAGGGTCTCGAGCACCCTGCACCTTCTCATGGATCGACGCAGCGCCGCCGGTGCGTGCCGGGTGCTGACTTACGCTTGCAGGACAGGCGGATGACGGAGCGCGCAATGGCCAGCAGCAGATGGAAACGGGGTCTGGCAGCGCTCATCCTGCTGCCGCTGATCGGCCTGCCGTCCGTCGCGCGTGGTGCAGTCGATCCGGGCGCCACAGGTGCGCTGGGCTGGTCGGCGCCCAGTCGCGACCAGGTGGCGGCCACCGAGTCCGCGACGGGCCTGCAGCCGGCAGCCATCGGGTTCTTCGCCGACTTCACCACCGAGTTCCCGGCTGCCTGGGCCGCCGAGGCTCGTCGGCGGGCCGTGCCGCTCGTGATCGCCTGGGAGCCGTGGGACTGGAGCAGGGGGCGCGCAGACCAGTCGGAGTACAGCGCAGCAGCCATCGCGGCCGGACGCTGGGATGACCATGCCCGTGCATTCGCGAGCGCCGCACGCGCCTCAGGCGCCGACATCCTGCTGCGGTATGCCCCGGAGATGAACGGCGACTGGAATCTGTGGTCCCAGGGGCCGGGGGACTCTCCCGCGGAGTTCGTGCGGGCCTGGCACCACCTGCGCGCGATCTTCCGCGCCGCTGGCGCGGCCAACGTCGCGTGGGTGTTCAACCCGACCGTCGGCTATGAGGGCTCGACGGCGATGCGCAGGTACTGGCCCGGGGCTGCAGCAGTCGACTGGATCGCCCTCGACGGCTATCACTGGCACGGCGTGCTCGCCGGCTTCGCCCACCAGTCGGCAGATGACGTGTTCGCTGCCAGCCTGGCCGAGCTGCGCGCCCTCGATGCCCGTGCCCCGTTCATGATCGCCGAGACCGCTGCTCGACCGGCAGAGGCCGGGGCCTGGCTGGCGGAGGTGCAGCGCATCGCGCCCAGCCTGGGGGCTCGGCTCGTGCTGTGGTTCGAGTTCGACAAGGAGGTCGACTGGCGGCTTGCGTCGGCCATCGCCCGAGCCCCTGCTTCCGCTGCCCTCGCTCAGTAGGCTCGATTCATGGCGACACGCAAGCAGTGGAGTGACTACAGCCGCAATCAGCAGCGACTCATCATCGCGGCGGGAGCCGTGGAGGCGGTGCTCACGACGATCGCCCTCGTCGACCTGGCACGGCGTCCGAAGGAGCAGATCCGCGGGTCGCGGGCGCTGTGGCTGCTGGGCGTATGGGTGCAGCCCGTCGGCCCCATCGCCTATCTCACGATGGGCCGCCGACGCCCCGAGTGAGATGCAGGCGCCGTCTGGCCTGGCGATGCCGTCACGGAGTCTGCGGCACCAGCACCGTGAGCAGCATGACGCTGTCCTCGAGGGACTGCACCGAGTGCAGTTCGCCGGGCACGACGCAGAGTTCGCCGGCTCGCACGTGCGTCACGGTCGATGCAGTCGAGATCGTGATGTGGCCGGTGATCACCTGGACGGTCGCCTCGCCAGGGCTCTCGTGATCGGCAAGGCCGTGATCAGCCTTGAGCGCCATCAGGGTCTGGCGCAGCGCATGGCCATGGCCGCCGACCAGGGTGTGCGAATGCCGTCCGCTCGAGGTGGCACCGGCCTGCTCCAGGTGGTCGGCTGCGAGTTCCTGCAGGTGCACGGTGTCCATCGGGGCTCCCGGATGATCGTGGATCAGGTCAGCCGGGCAGCGGCCCAGCGGCGGGTGCGTTCCTCACCAGAGTAGGCGTGAACCTGTGCGTGCACCAGTGCCGTGCCGCAGGAGGCCTTGGGCGGGCACTGCACCGAGGCCCACCGACGCAGCGTTCTCGGTAGGGTCGAGTCGTGTTCCTGGACGACGATCTCCCCGACGTGAGCGAGCAGACCTTCGTCGTGCATGCGGGTCGTCCGGCTCGAGTTCCCGGCGCGCCGTTGAACTCGCCGATCGTCCCGGCATCCTCGTTCCACGCCGAGGGCGATGCCGAGTACGCGCGCATGGGCTCACCCGCCTTCGAGGACCTCGAGGCGGCCATCGGCGGCCTCGAGCGCGGCTCAGCGACGGTCTTCAGCTCGGGCATGGGGGCGGCCAACGCGATCATCGACCAGCTGCCGCCGCAGGCGATCGTCGCGATCGTGCTGGGCGCCTACAACGGGGTCACACAGCGGCTCGAGCAGCTCGCCAGTGAGCAGCGAGTCCGGGTGCGCGCGTTCGACGTGACCGACCTCGAAGCAGTCAGAGCCGCCGCCGAGGGTGCGGCGCTGCTGTGGCTGGAGTCCCCGACCAATCCGCTGCTCGACGTCGCCGACCTGCAGGCGTGCATCCGCATCGCGCACGAGGCGGGCGCCAGGGTGGTGGTCGACAACACGATCGCGACGCCGCTCACGCAGCGACCCCTCGAGCTCGGCGCCGACTACGTCATGCACAGCGTGACCAAGGTGCTGAGCGGTCATTCCGATGTGCTGCTCGGTGCCGTCGTCGTGCGCGACGACGCCGAGCTTGCAGCGATACGCGCCCGGCGCACGCTGCTCGGCTCGAATCCCAGCGCCTTCGACTGCTACCTGGCCCTGCGCGGTCTGCGCACCTTCGGGCTCAGGTTCGCCCGCATGCAGGAGAGCGCGCGTGAGCTCGCAGCGCGCCTGGCCGGGCACCCGGCGATCGCGCGTGTGCGCTACCCGGGATCGAGCAGCATCATCTCCATCGAGCTCGCTGGTGGTGAGGTGGCGGCGGATCGGCTGTGCCGCAGCACGCGCATCTGGACCTACGCGACCAGCCTGGGCGGCGTCGAGTCGCTGCTCGAACGCCGACGTCGGGCTGCCGGCGAGAGTCATGCGGTGCCGCCGGAGCTGGTGCGCCTGTCGGTCGGCATCGAGGGTGTCGAGGATCTCTGGGAAGACCTCGCGCAGGCGCTCGAACGGTGAGCCTGGGCCTGCTGCGCGCCTGCCATCCGCTGCCCACAGCGGCCATGACGCTGGTCATCACTGCCTACGCGTGGAGCGTCGGCTGGCGTGGTGCACCGCTGGTCGGCGTGCTCGCGGCGGTGCTGCTCGGGCAGCTGTCGGTGGGCTGGAGCAATGACGCCTTCGACAGTGCGCTCGATCGCCGGGTGGGCAGGCTCGACAAGCCCACGGTGCAGGGTGCCGTGCAGGCACGCAAGCTCTGGGGCTGTGCTGTCGCAGCACTTGCGGCGTCGGTGGTCGTGAGCTGGTGGATCGCCGGTTGGCAGCGCGGCAGCTTCCATGTGCTCGCGGTGCTCATGGCCTGGCTGTACAACACCGTGCTCTCGCGAACGCCGTGGTCATGGCTGCCCTACGCCGTGGCCTTCGCTGCGCTGCCGCCATTCCTGTCCCTCGGCCTGGACGGCACCTGGCCGCCGGCCTGGACGCTCGTGCTGTTCCCGATCGTCGGGGTGAGCGCGCATCTGGCCAATGCGCTGCCGGACATCGACAGCGATCGCGCCGCAGGGGTCGACGGGCTGGCCATCAGGCTCGGCGCGCGACGCAGTGCAGGGCTGTGCTGGATGCTGCTCCTGCTCGGCTCAGGCATCCTCGTCATCGTGGCCTGGCCGCAGTCGCGAGCGCTCAGTGCCGTGGTGGTCGCCGGCTGCGTCGCGGCAGCACTGCTGGCCCGTCGACGTGCGGTGCGGACGGCCGTGTTCCAGGGGCTGGTCGTGGCGGTGATCGTGGATGTCGTGGTCATCGACGTCCTGACGGTCATCGGCGCATGAGTCCGTCGGCCCGCCGAGGTGCAGCCACGACCCCTGCGCCGTCACAATCGCGAGCCGCGGTGCGCGCAGCACATAGCATCAGCCGATGACGACGATCGCAGGCGTGCACGGCGTCGTCGCACCCCATGCCTACTCACAGGCGCAGATCACCGAGGTGTTCAGCCGCGTCGTCTCGCCCAGTGGTCAGCACCATGGCGTCATCACGCGCATTCACGAGCACGCCCAGGTCGAGAGCAGGAGCCTTGCCCTGCCCCTCGACGCCTATGAGGGCCTTGCCGGGTTCGGTGAGGCCAACGACACGTACATCCGCGTGGGCCTCGAGCTCGCCGAGGAGGCGATCCGCGGAGCGCTGCAGTCGTGCGGTCTCGAGCCCGCTGATGTCGACATCATCGTGTCCACCTCCGTCACCGGTGTCGCTGCGCCATCGCTGGACTCGCGACTCGTCGCGCTGCTCGGCCTGCGACCGGACATCAGGCGGGTGCCGATGTTCGGCCTCGGATGCGTTGCCGGTGCCGCAGGCATCGCTCGCGTGCACGACCTCCTGCGCGGTGATCCTGACGGCGTTGCAGTGCTGCTGGCCGTCGAGCTGTGCTCGCTGACGATCCAGCGTGATGACACCTCGATGGCGAACATCGTGGCCAGTGCGCTGTTCGGCGATGGCGCCGCTGCGGTGGTGATGGTGGGGGAGCGCCGCGCGCGCGACCTGGGGCTCACCGGCCCGTCCGTGGTGGCCACGACGAGCCGCATGTATCCCGACACCGAGCGCATGATGGGCTGGGACATCGGCGCCACGGGCTTCCGGATCGTGCTGTCTGCGGGGGTGCCCGATGTGGTCTCGGCGCACCTGCATGACGATGTCCAGGAGTTCCTCGCGCAGCGGGACCTGTCCGCCGCGCAGGTCGACCGATGGATCTGCCATCCCGGAGGCCCGCGCGTGCTCACCGCCATGGAGCAGGCCCTGGACCTGCACGACGGGCAGCTCGACATCACCTGGCGATCCCTCGCTGCGGTCGGCAACCTGTCGTCCGTGTCCGTGCTCCACGTCCTGCGCGACACCATGTGCCACCCGCAGAGCGGCTTGCGGCCCGAGGCCGGGATGCTCGGGCTGATGGTGGCCCTGGGCCCGGGCTTCTGCTCCGAGCTGGTGCTGCTCGCATGGTGACCCCATGAGCGGCACCCAGGCCTTCACGCTGCTCATCGTCCTCGTGGCACTCGAGCGGGTGCTTGAGCTCGTGGTCTCGCAGCGCAACCTGCGCTGGAGCCGTGAGCGCGGCGGCGTCGAGGTCGGCGGCGGTCACTATCCGTTCATGGTCGTGCTGCACACAGGGCTGCTCGTCGGCGCCCTGGTGGAGGTGCAGCTCACGCAGCCGGTCCTGAACCCCTGGATCGCCTGGCCGATGCTCGCGGTCGTGATCGCAGCACAGGCGCTGCGCTGGTGGTGCATCACGACGCTCGGCCGCCGCTGGAACACGCGCATCGTCATCGTTCCCGGGCTGCCGCGTGTCACGGCAGGGCCATACCGATGGCTGGCACACCCCAACTACGTCGCTGTGGTCCTCGAGGGCATCGCCCTGCCGATGGTCGGCCAGGCCTGGATCACCGCACTGGCGTTCACGGTGCTCAATGCGCCGCTCATGCTCGTGCGGATCCGGGCCGAGGACGCTGCGCTGGCCACGCTGCCCACGCCCGCATGACCCTCGACCTGCTGGTCGCCGGCGGTGGACCCATCGGCCTGGCAACCGCGATCCTGGCGCGCCAGGCCGGCATGACGGTCGCGGTCAAGGAGCCGCGGGTCGAGTCGCACGACAAGGCCTGTGGCGAGGGCCTGATGCCTGCGGCCGTCGAGGCCCTGCGCGCGCTCGGCGTGCATCCCGACGGCATCCCCTTCCAGGGCATCCGATACTCCGACGGGCGGGCATCGGTGTCAGCGCGCTTCGCGCACGGGCCCGGCCTCGGGGTGCGCCGCACGCACCTGCACGAGGTGATGCGTCAGCGTGCCGCAGAGCTTGGCGTGCAGTTCGTCGATGGCCGCGTCGGGACGCTCGTGCAGTCAGGGTCCTGGATCGAATCCGACGGAGTGCGCAGCCGGTACCTCGTGGCTGCCGACGGCCTCCACTCGGCGGTCCGTGCTGCCCTCGGGCTGGGCCGCGTGGCACGAGGGCCGCGGCGCTACGGGCTGCGCCAGCACTTCTCCGTCGCCCCCTGGACCGACCTGGTCGAGGTGCACTGGCTCGGCGCGGGCGAGCTCTATGTCACGCCCGTGGCGGCCGGCTGCGTCGGTGTCGCGGTGCTCGGTGAGCGCCCCCTCGACCTTGACGCCGCCATCAGTGCCGTGCCTGAGCTTGCCGAGCGCCTGGGCGGGGCTCCTGCAGCCAGCCGGATCCTGGGCGCCGGCCCCCTGCGCCAGCGCACGAGCAGCAGGACCAGCGGTCGGGCGCTGCTCGTCGGGGATGCCGCGGGCTACGTCGATGCACTCACCGGCGAGGGGCTGCGCATCGGGTTCGCCGAGGCCGCCGCCGCAGTGTCGGCCATGGTCCGTGACGACCCGGCCACCTATGAGCGCGACTGGCGCTCGATCACGCGGTCCTACCGGGTGCTCACGAGCAGTCTCGTCTGGGCCTCCTCGCACTCGATCCTTCGGGCGCGCATCGTGCCGATGGCAGCAGCCATGCCGTGGGCGTTCGGTCGCATCGTCGACTCCCTCGGCGCCTGACTGCCTAGGCTCGGAGCATGCAGGCGCGCGCAGCCAGGCGATGGATCACCGTGGCGCTGTGCAGCGCCGCGGCAGCCTTGATGCTCGGTGTGCAGCCGGCGCCTTCCGCAGGAGCGGACCCGGCAGCCGGCCGCATCATCGACGCTGGGGGCGTGCGGCAGTGGATCGCCTGTGCGGGAGCCGGCCGGCCGACGGCGGTGGTCATCACGGGGCTCGGATCCTCGGCGCAGGCATGGTCAGCGGTGGCCGAGGCCTTCACGGCAGTGACGCGCACCTGCTTCTACGACCGGCCCGGGCTGGGCGCGAGCCCGGCACCTGCGTCGTCCGGGCGGGTCACCGATGCCCGCATGCAGGCTCGTCAGCTGCACGCCCTGCTCGCGGCCGCCGGTGAGCCGGGGCCGTATGCCGTGGTCGGCCATTCGTATGGCGGTCTGATCGCCCGGGCCTTCGCACACGGGTATCCCGGCGACGTGGCTGCGCTCATGCTGGTCGAGGGGGTCGACTCTGCGGGTGGGTCCTCGAGGTACTGGACCGAGGCCGGGCAGCGCATCGACATGCGACGCAGCCGTGCGGCCGCCGGTGGCGGGCCCGACCTGGGCGCCCGACCGCTGGTGGTCATCGCTGCCTCGCAGCCCGACCGCGATCATCTCGGCGGACCTGCATACGGCGAGTCGGCGGCGGCGATCCGCACGTGGAAGGCACAGCAGCGGGCTGCGGCCGGCCTCTCACGCAATGGGCTGTTTGTCGAGGCGCGATCGGGGCATGTCGTGCAGCAGGACAATCCCGCGTCGGTCACCGCAGGGCTGCGCGCGCTGGTGGCTGCCGTGCGTGACAGCGACCGGCTCAGCTGCTCAGCAGTCTGGGCCGCAGTGCAGGCGCGCTGCTGAGCGTGCGGCGCCAGCACAGCCACCAGGGACCGCCCCTGCGGAGCGGTCCCTGGCTCGTTGGAGTGCTGTGCAGTCGAGTCGCGGGCCTACGCGCGAGTGAAGATCGCGTTGTACTCGTCGCGCTCGCCGGCCGAAGTCGCCTCGTGCATGAGGTGGCGCTGCCACCGCTCGGCGGACCAGTTCTGCGGATCTGTTGAAGGAAAGAGCCGATGCAACAGGTGTTGTGCCATGTCGTTCTCCTCAGAGACAGTGGGAATTGTGTTCCCGTGTTCAGGTGAGGACGAGCGCTCGAGCCGGCCACCGTGTCTGGTGGCCTTCCTTGCGCCCGCCGATGGGAAGGGTTGCTTCCACGCACGGATTCTCGCAGAGGCATGTGTCATCACCAATTCCGCAGATGGATTTCACGTTGCGATGAAATGAAGTCATGCTTGTTGCATGCGTGATGGCGTGCTGGTGCGGGGATCGATTGTGATCCCCGTCTCAGAGCTGGAGTGGCGCTTCTCACGTTCGTCCGGGCCGGGCGGGCAGAGCGTCAACACCACCGACTCGCGCGTGCAGCTGGTGTTCGACCTCGAGGGCTCACCGAGCATCCCCGGCATGCTGCATTCGCGCGCCATGGAGCGACTCGCACCGCAGCTGGTCGACGGCTGCCTCATCATCACGGCGTCGGAGCATCGATCGCAGTACCTCAATCGCAAGGCCGCGCAGGAGCGCCTGGCAGCGATGCTGCGCACGGCGATCGCCCCGCCTCCCAGGGCGCGACGCGCGACGAGGCCATCGCGTGCCTCGACCGATCGCCGCATCAAGGCCAAGAAGGAGCGCGGTGTGACCAAGCGCCTTCGCGGCGCGGCAGGGCGCGATGCCGACTGACCGGCTCAGTCGCCGAGGCGACTGCAGATCGCCTGTGCGAGCCGGGCCGCAGCACCGGTTGCCGGGTCGGGGCTGGTCCCCAGGAACAGTGACGGCTCGACCATCTCGACCTCCAGGACGACAGGTCGGCCGTCGTGGTCATCGATGAGGTCGACGCGTGCGTAGAGCCAGCCGTGCGGCGCGCAGGCCAGCGCGGCGTCGGCGACCGCACGCTGGTCGGCGCGCGGGGTGCGAGCCGTGATCTCCTCGCGGATGAACAGGCCGTTCTCGAAGGCGTGCTCGGTGACATCGAGTCCGAGCAGGGCGGCCTTGCGCGCCGCATGGGAGAACGTGCCGTCGAGGTAGACCATGGCGGTCTCCGCCAGAGTGTCGACAGAGGCGAGGTACGGCTGGATCATCACGTTCTTGCCCTGCAGGTGGATGTCGCGCACTGCCGCGTGGGCCGCATCGCGGCGATCGGCGCTGAACCGGTAGGTGTTGCGCGAGCCGGCGGAGACTGTCGGCTTGACCACGAACTCGCAGTCGGGGAAGTCCGGGTCCTCGCCGTCATGCACGAAGATCGTCGGGACGGTTGGCACGCCCGCAGCATCCAGGACCTGCAGGTAGGTCTTCTCCGAGCTCCATCGCACGACGTCGGCGCTGTTGGCCACGTCCGTGATCCCTGCCAGCCCGTCGATCCAGGCCAGGAACTGCGGCAGTGCTCCGGTGTAGTCCCAGGTCGAGCGCAGCACGACGAGGTCGAACTCCTGCCACAGCACATGGGGGTCGTTCCAGACCGCGATGCTCGGCGCCAGCCCCGCGGCCTGCAGCGCGGCGATCAGCGGGCGGTCGTCCGGGTCGAGCTCCGGATAGGCGGCGCAGGTGGCGATGGCGACACGGGGAGCGCTGAGGCTTCGGGCATGCGAGGGCATCTGCACACGCTAGCGGCGCAGGGGCTGGCGGGTCAGCCGCCGAAGATGCGCGAGAAGAACCCGCCCTTGGCGCGTGCTGCGGCCTTCTCTGCGTCGGTGCAGCGGCACCGGTCCTGCTTGGGCACGCCGGCGAGCACCTGCTCGACGTGTGCGCCGCACCCCGTCCAGGTGGGCTTCCCGCAGTTGCGACAGGTGACCTTCTGGCACATGACACGTCCCATCTCTTGTGTCGAGGGCGCTCCTCGACGCGCATGAGTATACCCAGAGGGGGTATGGTTGCAGCATTCGTGCACGACAACGAAGGGATTGACGCTCATGTCTCGCAACGAAAGCCCGATCGATCGGATCATCCGCCTGGTCATCGCCGTGGCGGCCGTCGTCGTCGCATTCCTCGTCGGGCCCTCGACCGTCCTCGGCATCATCCTGTTCGTGGTCGCCGCGGTCATGCTGCTCACGGCAGCCGTGGGGTTCTGCCCGATCTACCGCATCCTGGGGCTGCGCACGAACAAGGCATGATGCCTGGGTGAGGGCTCCCGCGACCGACCCGTCCGACGCACTTGCGCGCCTCGTGTCTGGTGGCGGAGTCGTCGCCATCACCGGTGCGGGACTCTCGACCGAGTCGGGGATCCCGGACTACCGAGGCCCGTCGGGACGTGAGCGCCGTGCGCCGCCGATGACCATCCAGGCGTTCACCAGTGGCCCCGACGCTCGCCGGCGGTACTGGGCGCGCAGTCACCTGGGCTGGGCGCGCATGTCCCAGGCGGAGCCCAATGCCGGGCATCGTGCCCTTGCCGCGCTCGAGGAGCAGGGGCTGCTCACCGGTGTCATCACCCAGAACGTCGATGGGCTGCACACTGCAGCCGGGAGTCGCCGGGTGATCGACCTCCACGGTCGTCTCGACCGTGTGATCTGCCTCGACTGCGGTGCCCTCGTGTCGCGCACCGACCACC
>JAQTXL010000219.1 GCA_028688835.1 Candidatus Nanopelagicales bacterium
AAGGTCGACGCCGATCAGGTGGTGGTCGGCGACGTCGTGCTGCTGGCAGCGGGCGACGACGTCTGCGCAGACGGTCGCCTGGTGGAGGCGACCTCGCTGCAGATCGACGAGTCCGCACTCACCGGCGAGAGCGTCCCTGCCTCGAAGAGCGCAGACGTCGTGACCGACGCGAACCCCGTGCTCGGTGACCAGTCGAACATGGCCTTCATGAACACCCCGGTCACGCACGGCAGCGGCGTGATGATCGTGACCGGCACTGGTGGCAATACCGCCGTCGGTGCCATTTCCGGCATGCTCAAGGCAGCGCCGACGAGCAAGACGCCGATGACCAAGCAGCTGGACACCCTGACGCTGTGGATCGCGGGTGCAGCCGGGCTCACCATCGCGATCATGTTCGCCCTCGGGCTCTCGCGAGGGCAGTCGGCACAGGTCATCTTCACCACGGCGATCGCCCTGGCCCTGGCGGCAGTGCCGATGGCGATGCCGACCGTCCTGCAGGTGATCCTGTCGAGCGGGGCGCGCGAGCTCGCCGCACACGGCGCAGTGGTCAAGAGCCTGGACTCAGTCGAGACCCTCGGGTCGACCTCGGCGATCAACTCCGACAAGACCGGCACGCTGACGATGAACCAGGTCACGGTCGTCGAGGTCATCGACCCGACTGACCGGTTCTCCATCACCGGTGTGGGCTACGGGCTCGACGGCGAGGTGCACCATGCCGCCGGCAACACCAACACCATCGAGGACGCGATCCTGCCGTTCATCATCACCAATGACGCGAAGCTCGTGGACGGCAAGGTGGTGGGCGATCCCACCGAGGGCGCCCTGCTCGTGCTCGGGCACAAGGCCAAGCTCGACATCGACGAGACGCAGCTCGCATACCCGCGCCTGGCCACCCTCCCGTTCGACCCCACCTACAAGCTCATGGCTGCGTTCTGCCAGGCCAAGGACGCGTCCGGCAACGACATCGTCCGCGTCTTCGTCAAGGGTGCTGCGCCAGCAGTGATCGAACGCGCCACCTCGGCCCTGGCCAAGGGGGCGTCGGTGCCGTGGACGAAGGACTCCGGCGATCGCGCCGATGCCGAGATGACCAGGCTCGGCGGCGAGGGCCTGCGCGTCATGGCCGCCGCGATGAAGGACATGCAGCTCGCGGACTTCGACGCGAGCGGCGACCTGCTCTCGTACGTGCAGGGCCTGCAGATGACCGCCCTCGTCGGCATGATGGATCCGCCCCGTGCCGAGTCCCTGGACGCCGTCCGTTCCGCCCAGGCCGCGAACATCCGCGTGCGCATGGTCACGGGCGACGATGTCGTCACCGGTGCTGCGATCGCCAAGCAGCTCGGCATCGAGGGCGAGGCGATCCTGGGCACTGAGCTGGCCGCCATGTCGGAGGCCGAGCGGCTCGAGCGCATCGACGGCATCGGCGTCGTGGGGCGCGTCGCCCCCGAGCACAAGGTGCTCATGGTCGAGACCCTGCGCAAGAAGGGCGACGTCGTCGCCATGACCGGAGACGGCGTCAATGACGCACCCGCGATCAAGGCTGCCGACATCGGCATCGCCATGGGCACCGGCACGCAGGTGGCCAAGAACGCCGGGCGCATGATCCTCACCGACGACAACTTCGCCACGATCGTCCGCGCGGTGTCCGAGGGCCGCAAGCTCTACGACAACATGCTGAAGTACATCCGCTTCATGCTCGTCGCCCTCGTCACCTACGTCGTGACCTTCCTGCTCGCCAACCTGCTGAACATCGCCGGTGGGCAACCCTTCTCAGCCGTGCAGGTGCTGTGGATCAACTTCGTGATCACCGCACCCGTCGGCATCGCCCTGGGCCTGGACAAGGAGACACCCGGGCTCATGCAACGCCGACCCCGATCGCGTTCCGCTTCCATCATGAGCCCAGCCGTCATCACCACCGTGGGCCTCGTGGGCATCTTCATGTCGCTGGCCATCAATGCACTCATCGTCTTCGGCAAGGACCACTACGGAGCCGTCGAGATCGGCAGCTCGCTCGGCCTCGTGGCGTTCTCGCTCATGCTCGTGGTCGCGGCCTTCGAGTGCCGTGACGAGAAGGCGTCGATCCTGCGCGTCGACACCTTCGACAACCGAACCCTCAACCTCGTGCTCCTGGCGGAGGTCGTCGTGGCGATGCTCATCGTGCGCGGCGGGGTGCTCACCACCCTGCTCGGCACGCACACCCTGACCGGTCGGGAGTGGCTGCTCGGAGCCCTGCCTGCAGTGGTGCTGTTCCTCGGGTGGGAGGCTGGCAAGCTCATCGCCCGGCGTCGTGCCGGGCACACAGCACCAGCGCCAGTGCGCGCGTAGGAGAGGCAACGCCATGGGCACCGATGCGAACGCCTACAAGCTCGCGCGACGGCGCGAGTCGCTCAAGCGCCAGCGGCAGCTGTGGGTCGCGGGCCTGATCCTCTGGGCGGTCGTGTTCGGCTGGGTCGTGTGGGGCTTCATCAACTCGCTCGACGACAACTCGAACGTGCGCTTCGCCTGGCTGATGGCCTGGCTGCTGCCCGTGGTGATCCTCGCGACCGGCAGCCTCATCACCCAGCGCCGCCTGGCCGCCTGCCACG
>JAQTXL010000220.1 GCA_028688835.1 Candidatus Nanopelagicales bacterium
CGATCGGCGGGTTGACCCAGAAGATCGCGTGCCAGGAGAAGTGCTCGAGCAGCAGTCCGCCCACGATCGGGCCGATCGCCACGCCGAGCCCGGCGACTGCAGCCCAGGTGCCGATCGCCTGGGCGCGTTCCCGCGGCTCGCGGAACACCTGGACGAGGATGCTCAGCGTCGACGGCATGATGAAGGCCCCGCCGACGCCCATGAGCGCACGGCACATCGTGAGGGACATGGCATCGCCCACGAACACCGCAGCGACCGACCCTGCAGTGAAGATGCACAGCCCCAGGATGAGCATGCGGCGGCGGCCGAACCGGTCGCCCAGCGAGCCCGCGAGGAGGAGCGTGCCGGCGAACATCACCGAATACGCGTCGATGACCCACTGCAGCTGCGCGGTTGTCGCGTGCAGGTCCTCCTGCAGTCGCGGCAGCGCCACGTTCACGATGGTGTTGTCGAGCGAGATGATCGCCAGCGCGGCGGACAGCACCGCAAGCACCGTCCAGCGACTGTGCTGCGTCATCCGAGCACCCTAGCGGCGCCCTGCGGCATCAGCGCGTCCTGCGCACGGTGCGATGGCGAGGCTCGCTCAACGGAAGCCGGCGACAGCGCGCGGGGTGTAGGGCTCCTCGAGCAGCAGCATGTCCTCGGCCGTGAGCGTGAGCGCGTCGGCCGCCACCGCATCGGCGAGATGGCCGGGCTTGGTCACGCCGACGATCGGTGCCGTGATGCCCGGCTGCTGCTGCACCCAGGCCAGTGCGACCTGCGCTGCCGGGACGCCGAGCCGCTGGGCGAGGGAGGCCACGCGGTCGACGATCACGGCGTCGTCATCGTGGTACAGCGACTGCCCGAACTCGTCGGTCTCGCTGCGCGCGCTCACCGTGTCCCACGGGCGCGTGAGGCGGCCGCGCGCCAGCGGGCTCCACGGGATCACGCCCACGCCCATGTCGCGGCAGACCGGCAGCATCTCGCGCTCCTCCTCGCGATGCAGCAGGTTGACATGGTTCTGCATCGAGATGAAGCGCGTCCAGCCATGCAGGTCGGCGGTGTACTGCAGCTTCGAGAACTGCCAGGCGTACATCGATGAAGCACCGATGTAGCGGGCCTTGCCGGCCTTGACGACGTCGTGCAGCGCCTCCATCGTCTCCTCGACCGGCGTGCGCGAGTCGAAGCGATGGATCTGGTACAGGTCGACGTAGTCCGTGCCGAGACGCCGCAGGCTGTGGTCGATCTCCGTCATGATCGCCTTGCGCGACAGTCCACCGGCGTTGATGTCGGACCGCATGGCGCCATGCACCTTGGTGGCGATGACGACCTCATCGCGCAGCGCGAAGTCGGCCAGCGCCCGCCCGAGGATCTCCTCGCTGCTGCCCGCGGAGTACACGTTCGCGGTGTCGAAGAAGTTGATGCCCGCGTCGAGCGCGTCCTTGATGATGACGCGGCTCTGGTCCTCGTCGAGCGTCCATGCGTGGTTGCCGCGCAGTGGCTCGCCGAAGCTCATGGCCCCCAGGCAGATGCGGGAGACCGACAGCCCGGACTTCCCCAGTTTGGCGTAGCGCATCGTTGCTCACTCTCGTGTCGTGTGGTGTCGGGTGCGGACAGCAGCCGTCAGTCCTCAGCTGGCAGGATCGTCGACCTCGCTGAGGATGCGGTGCGGCTCGGCCGCCTCGGAGATGCGCGCGGGAATCGCCTTCACCGCGTACGCGGCGCCGATGAAGGCCAGCGCCGCTGCGACGTAGAGCGCGATGCGCATGCCGCTGATGTACGAGCCGCCCGCGATCTCCATGAGCGAGGCATGCAGGGACTCCGGGAGGGAGTCGGCGACATGCACAGCGGCGGACAGCGAGCCGCTGGCCTGCTCGAGATCCTGCGAGGAGACGTCGGGGAGGCTTGAGCTCTGCTGCATGAAGGCGCGCTGGAAGCCGACTGTGGCAAGGCCGCCGAGCAGGGCCACGCCCAGGGCCTGGCCTGTCTGGCGGGTGATCTGGTTGAGCGCCGAGGCACCGCCCGACTTCTCCGGGGGCACTGCCGTCATCATCGCCTCGGTGCTGGCCGGCATGAAGGTGCTGAAGGCTGTCGCCATCAGCGCGAACGACAGGCCCAGGATCCAGTACGGGGAGGTCGTCGAGGTCAGGGACATCACCAGCGCGGCGACACCGGTCATCGCCGTGCCGAAGGCGATGGTCCGGCGCAGCCCGAAGCGCTGCATGATCCAGGGCGCCCGCGGCACCACGAGGAGGTTGACGACGACCACCGGACCCGACGTGGCGATCGCGGCCTGCAGCGGCGAGTAGCCCTTGACCAGCTGCAGGGCCAGGGTCGCAAGGAACATCGCGCCCGACATCGCGATGAAGGCGACCGTGAGCGTGAGTGCGGCGGCGCTCAGCTGCGGGCTCTTCATGAGTGTCAGCTCGAACATCGGCGTCGCCGTGTGCTGCTCCCAGATGAAGAACAGCGCGCCGAAGACGATCGCGATGGCGAAGCCGCCGAGGATCACCGGGCTGGTCCAGCCATGGCCCGGCGCCTCGATGACGGCCCAGATGAAGGTCGCCAGCGCGACAGTCGACAGCAGGGCGCCGAGCA
>JAQTXL010000076.1 GCA_028688835.1 Candidatus Nanopelagicales bacterium
GGGGGATGAGTGCAGCAGTCGCATTGCCGCCAGCGGATGCGCCGGTGCTGATGTGGTTGATGTTGGCGATCTTCGTGACGCCCATCTGCTTGAGCTTCTCCAGCACGCCGGTGCCGGCCAGGGCCGGATTCGACGAGGTGGTCGCGCCCGTCACGCCGAAGGCGTTGCGGTCGGTGCCGAAGGCCGGGTTCGAGAAGCCGGTCACCGGGATGTTGTTGTCCTTGAGGGTTGCGTACATCGCCGTGGTGTTCGTCTGCGCCGTCAGTCCGAAGATGTTGTCGGACTGGATCGCCTTCTGCACCGCGGAGATCTGCGTGGCTGCGTTCGAGCCGTCGTCGTAGACCTTGTACAGGATCTTGCGGCCGTTGACCCCGCCCTTGGCGTTCTCCTGGTCGATGCGCAGCTGAGCCGCCTCCGACGAGTAGAGGTAGTTCGCGGCAGCCGGGCCGGTCTTCGGACCGATCCAGCCCAGGCTGATGGTCGTCGGCGTGACACCGGGAGTGGCCGGGCACGCCGCGTTGTTCGCGACCGGAGCCGGCGTCGGCGCAGCGATCGCACCGTTGGCCGCAAGGGCGAGGATGAGCGAGGCGCTGGCGCCGGCCGCAAGTGCGACCCTGCGACCTCGAGTTCGGTTCTGAGCGAGCATGCAGACCTCCTGCGATTGCGTCCTTCGCGCCATGCGAGGACGTGACGAGCAGGGTCATGACAGCAGGTGTCGTGCGTCACAGGAAAGGCACGCAGGCGGTTCGTTACGCGTTCGTTACTGGCCTATCCGACATATCACGATTCTCTGCGCAATTTGCGGCAGCAGCGCTGGGTGGTGCAGTCCGGGAACGGCGAAGCGGCGGGCCCCAAGGGACCCGCCGCTCCAGCTGAACGTCGAGACGTCAGCCCAGGACGACCTTGCCCGATGCGGTGTCGATGTACTTGGCACCGCAGGTGGCCTTCGCGTCAGGCACGAGGTTCGTGCCCTTGGCGATCATGTACCAGGTGCAGACAGCGGGGTTGCCGTTGGGCATGATGCCCGGTCCCTTGAAGCTGATCTTCTCGGGGAGCAGTCCGCCACCGTTGTAGCTGGTGAGGTTGCGCAGGTTGGTGATGAACGACTCGCGCGTCGGGCACTTGCCCGCGAGCTGCAGGCCCTTGATGAGCACGTCCGAGCCCAGGAAGCCCATGGGGGCAGCCGAGGAGTACGGGTTCAGGCCGGCGGCCTTCATGCCGTTGGCGAAGGTGCGCACTGCGGCGTTGTTCGGCACGCCGACCGGCACGGTGCCGTAGTTGGTGCCCAGGGCACCGTCGAGGGCGCCGTTCGCGCTCTTGAGCGAGGCCGGGTCGGACAGGCCGACGATGCTGACGCCCTTGAGGTTCACGCCCTGCTGCTTGAGGGCCTGCATGATCGAGATGCCGCCGTCGATGAAGCCGACGATGACGGCGCCGTCTGCGCCCGAGTTCTTGATGCGCAGCGCCGTGGAGGTGGCGTCGTGCGTGCCCTGGGGCTCGTCAGCGATGCGCAGCACCTGCGTGAGGCCGCCCACGAGCGGGATCAGGCCGGCAGTCGCGTTGCCCGAGGCCGAGGCGCCGGTGCTGATGTGGTTGATGTTCGCCAGCTTGGTGACGCCCATCTGCTTGAGCTTCTCGAGGGTCGCCGTGCTGGCGATGGCCGGGTTCGACGAGACCGTCGCACCGTTGGCGCCGAAGGCGTTGCGGTCGGTGCCGAAGGCCGGGTTCGAGAAGCCGGTCACCGGGATGCCGTTGTCCTTGAGCGTCGCGTACATCGCCGTGGTGTTGGTCTGGGCGTTGAGCGCGAAGATGTTGTCGGACTGGATCGCCTTCTGCACGGCCGAGATCTGGCTCGATGCGTTGGACGCGTCGTCGTAGGTCTTCATGATGATCTTGCGGCCGTTGACACCGCCCTTGGCGTTCTGCTGGTCGATGCGCAGCTGGGCAGCCTCGGCCGAGAAGAGGTAGTTCGCGGCTGCAGGGCCGGTCTTCGGGCCGATCCAGCCGACGGTCACCGTGGTGGGGGTGACACCGGGGGTCGCCGGGCAAGCAGCGTTGTTGGCTGCCTTGGTGGGTGCCGGCGTGGGTGCCGCGATCGCGCTGTTGGCCACGACGGCCAGCAGCAGCGAGGCGCCTGCGCCTGCTGCAAGCGCCGTGGAACGGCGGCGCTTCCGATTCTGATCCTGCATTCGTGCCTCCTTGTGACGACGCCATCGCGCCATGCGACGACGGTGCAACTGCGGTGATAGGACCACAGTTCAGGACACAGGGAACAGAGCAGGACAAAGACCGTTATCCATTTGTTATGGGGTATTCGGACATATCGTCATGAATGGCGCAGGCACACGGGCCACAGCCCGGCGGAGGGTGGTTTCCACAAGTACCCGACGGCCGGCGGACCACAGTCCTAGGCTCGGGCGTGCGCATCCCTGACACGAGTGCACCTGGCGCAGGCACCGTCCGCACCGCATGACCCAGCCACGGGAGGCACCCATGTCCACAGCGTTCAGCGCCCAGTCCACCACCGACGAGGTCCTCGACGATGTCGATCTCACCGGTCGGCGCTACCTGGTGACTGGAGTGTCTGCGGGCCTGGGCGTCGAGACCACGCGCGCCCTGCTCGCGCACGGCGCCTCAGTGGTGGGCACCGCGCGCGATCTCGCGAAGGCCGAGCGGGCGCTGACCGAAGTGCGCACGGCGGTGCATCCCGGGGCGACCCTCGACGTCATCGAGGTCGACCTGGCCTCGCTGGCCAGCGTGCGTGCGGGAGCCGATGCGATCCTCGCGCGAGGCGAGACCTTCGATGCCCTGATCGCCAATGCCGGCGTCATGGCCTGCCCGTTCGGCACCACCGCCGACGGCTTCGAGACCCAGTTCGGCACGAACCACCTCGGGCACTTCGTGCTCGTCAACCGGCTGCTGCCGCTGGTGAAGACACCGGGACGCATCGTGATGCTCTCCTCCGCGGCGCATCGGCGATCGGACGTGAGCCTGGACGACCCGGGATTCGCGACCACCGAGTACGACCCGTGGGTCTCCTACGGACGATCCAAGACGGCCAATGTGCTCTTCGCGGTCGCCCTTGACGAGCGCCTCAGGGGCACGGGCATCCGAGCCACCGCCCTGCACCCCGGCGGGATCGACACCGAGCTCGGCCGCCACATGGACCCGAAGGTGATCGAGGCCATGCGCGCCAGCGCCGCCGCGTCATCGCCCGGCGGCGCGCAGTCGCTGCGCAAGTCGGTGCCGCAGGGCGCGGCGACCACCGTGTGGGCTGCGTGCGTCGCCGAGCCCGATGCCATCGGCGGCCGGTTCCTGGAGGACTGCAACGTCGCGTCCGTCAACGACACTCCGGCGATGGGCGGCGTGAAGGGCTACGCGCTCGACGCCGACACGGCCGCAGCCCTCTGGACCCTCAGCGAGGAGATGACGGGCGAGCAGTTCACAGTGCCCCCGGCCGCAGGGTGATCCACAGGCTCGACGCCTCCGCCGTGACGACGTCCCCATGACGCAGCGTGCCCACCAGCCAGGACTTGCGCCCCTCGGTGCGATCGAGATGGGCCTCGATGGTGTGCTCGACATTGAGCAGCGTCACGCTGCGGAAATCGACAGTGAGGCTCGCCGCGCGCCGCAGCACGCCGTCTGAGGTCGACATCCGCCCGAAGATCTCGTCGAACAGCAGCGGGATCGTGCCTCCGTGGGCAGCACCGTTGGCGCCATGGAAGAAGTCGGTGAAGGTGACCTGGGCCTGCATCCGCATCTCGCCCCAGTCACCGT
This sequence comes from Candidatus Nanopelagicales bacterium, assembly GCA_028688835.1. Taxonomy (GTDB): domain Bacteria; phylum Actinomycetota; class Actinomycetes; order S36-B12; family S36-B12; genus UBA11398. Next base: position 3,778 of record JAQTXL010000076.1, read on the forward strand.
CCACGAGTACCGGGGAGAGGCTGCGGACGCCGCGATTCATGCCCAGGACCGACCACTCGGTTGACGGCGTGACACTCACCCGGAACGGCTGCAGCACCGCTGCTGCCTGCTCGAGCGCCTCCGCGGCACGAGCGGCCGCCTCATCGGTCACCGTGGTGCTCGGGAGGCTGTCCTGGACTGCGCGCACGGCCCGCGCGAGACGGTCCAGGCTCGCGTCTGACGTCATGTGACGACCACGCGTGCTGCCGCCACATTCGGGATGCGACGGGCAGTGGCGTGGATGTCACCCTCGCGATGGGACTCGACCAGTGCGCTGACGAAGTAGGTGCCCGGCGCATCGAAGGCCTGGCTGATCGTCGCCGTGACACCGGCCTGCGTGCCATCGACCGGGCTCGAGATCGGGAAGCCTCCCGTGCCGTCGATGTCCCACGCGATGCTGATGATCGTGCCTGCGCCGGGAGGCGTCTGGGCATCGACGGTGCAGGTGACGACCTCGCCCACACGGACATGCGCCACTGCTGCTCCATCGGCCGTCACCGAGACGACCGGCTGGATGCCACCGCGAGCCTCGGCCGTCGCCGGCAGGATGATCGCGCCGTCGCGGTACTCGAACGGCGTGTCCGCCGGCTCGATGCCCTCCTCGACCCAGCGCGTGAGGTCGACCAGCGACTGCTCGATCACCGGGTGGTAGTCGATGAGCCAGGTGCTGTTCGCCCGACTCGGGCCAGGTGCGGTCATCGACGGCGGCACGTGCTCGGCGTTCTCGGTCCACCGCAGCCGGAACTTGCTGCGGGCGATCTCCTCGCCGTACTCGCGCTCGATGTTCGCCTTGAAGCCGATGCCCTGCGGCGGCCACAGCGACGAGTCGTGCGTGTGGTGCACCCAGAGCAGCTTGCCCTCGATGCGCCCCGTGTGCTTGACGCCCATGAACGGCGACATCTCGGGCAGCTCGTACTGCTGGTAGATCGGCGTGCCGTCGACGGTCAGGAACTGGTACTCGGCCTCGGCTGGCACGTGATGCCGGTAGTAGTAGCAGTAGGCGAGGAAGGCACGGTTGTCGATGCGCACCGGGTCCCCCGGCTCAACGCCCCTGAACCGCTGGTTGGCCGCCTCTCCGTCACTGTCAGCCATGAGCACCGTGCCTGCGCCGTTGAGCGCATAGAGCCGGCGCCCCGCAGCAGCACCGCCCAGCAGCTCGATGCATGCACCGGTGAGGTAGCCCTGCGGCGCATCGTCGAGCTGGACGGCGAGCGGAATCCGCCACATGTTGTTCATGCCTGCGAACAGCGCTGCGAGCGAGCGCGTCTGTGCAAGCTCGGGGCCCTGCAGGGTCGGGTCCTCGAGCAGGTCCTTGGCGAACAGCACGCGCTTCACCGTGGTGTCGAGCATGATGAGGTCGCGGTCGACGAGCTCGGGGCGATCGTGCCCGACATGCCCGGGCTTGGTCCAGAAGTTGGTCCAGTAGTCCGGGTAGTCCGCCTGCAGGCGGTTGGCCATCGACGCCCAGAGCCAGATCTGCCCCATCGGCTGGGCGATGAAGGACTCATCGCCGCGCGGGAAGCCGATGCGGTAGAGGTTCGCCAGCTCCTCGCGCTCGTCGACGTCGAGGTGCGCGAACGGGTCGCCGCTGCCGCCGGGCCACATCGCGTCGATGACGCCGTTGATCTTGTCGCCGAGCAGTCGCTGCACGTTGAACATGCACGAGAAGTTCGGGGTCGCGCCGCGCAGCAGTGCGAAGTCGCCGTAGTCGCCGTCCTGCGCATCGCCCATGAACGGCAGCGCCGCGTCCCAGACGTCGGGCGCGTACGCCAGGCACAGTGGCGAGCGCCGGGCTCCCCCGCTGCCGCCGTAGACATACGAGTAGGCAGGGCCTGAGCCGTACAGCTGCTCCGCGATGAACTTCGCGACGCGTGCCGACTCCGCCGCGGCCCTCCAGCCGTAGATCGTCGGATCGGGGCCGGCCTTGGGATCCATCACATCGCCGATGTGGCCCATGTTCGACTCGACCGCGAAGCCGCCGAGCCGGAAGATCATCTCCAGGCCGCCGGTCACCTGCCCCAACGGCCCGGTGTTCACGCTCTCGTGGCCGGCATTGGCGCCCTCGAGCGGCTGGAACAGCCGCCCGCGGTACTGGTCAGCCGGCGGGTAGCACAGCGAGAAGCGCGTGCTCGTGGTCTCGAAGCCGCCGTGCACGTAGACATGCGGGACCGGCTCAGTGCGCTCCTCGAGGACATCCACATACGCGGCGCCGAAGAAGTCATCGGTCGGCTGATAGGACGAGACATCGACTGCTGGCATGGCTCCACCTCACGGGTCGTCGTGCTCCTGGGCGCACTGGTGCCCAGAAACTAGCGCCGAGTGCCGGATGTCGCAGGCGGAATCACGACACTGCCGCATTGGTGCACTGGTCAGGACTGCTCCCCGCGTGTTGCACGCTGCCTAGTCATCGGTGCTCGCGGTGTAGCGATGCATCGACAGCGGTGTGGTCTGCGTGGTGCCGGCATCGACGGCCAGCTCAGTCGCCGTGATCCAGCGCGACTCATCGGAGGCGAAGAACGACACCGCCCAGGCGATGTCCCAGGGATTGCCCTCGGTGCCGAGCATGCCCGAGCGGCGTCTCAGGTCGCGGACGCTCTCCCCGCCCAGTGATCCCATCGGGCTGTGGATGTGCCCGGGCAGGATCGTGTTGACGCGGATCCCGTCGCGGCCGTGCGCGAGCGCAGTGTCGCGCGTCAGCGCCTGCACCCCGCCCTTGGCGACCGCATACGCCGACGCGCCCATGCCACGGATGCCTGCGATCGACGAGATGTTGATGATCGAGCCGCCACCGGCCCGGCAGAGCGCCGGCAGTGCGGCGCGTGTCACGTGCAGGACGCCATAGAGGTCGACGTCGATGACCTTGGCCCACTCGGCGAGGTCACCGTCGGCGATGGTCCCAGCATTGCCGACGATCGCCGCGTTGTTCACCACAGTGGTCAGCGAGCCGTAGGCATCGACCACGCGCTCGACGGCCGCCACGCACGATGCGGGATCGGTGACGTCGGCCACGTGCACGGTCGCCTCGCCGCCGAGGCCGGCGATCAGGCCCGCCGTGTAGTCGCCGCGCTCCTTCGAGTGATCGAGGATCCCGACCTTGGCTCCCTGCGCCGCGAGGAGGATCGCCGTGGTGGCACCGAGGCCCAGGAACTCGCCCTCGCCTCCGCCCCCCGTCACGATTGCGACCTTGCCCGCCAGACGTTGGGCATGCACGTTCGGTGGCAGTTCCATGCGGCTCCTCTCTGGCGGTTCGGATGCAGGCGCACCCGGGCGTCGTGCGTCGTATGCCGTCATGCCAGCAGCGGCACCGGCCCCATGTAGCCCGTCATGCGCAGGATGCGTCCCTCGGCGTCGACCTCGAACACATCGCACACGCGGCCTGTCGGGCCGTCAGCGTCGACGATGAGCATCTCGGCCACCACGACCGTGCCGAACTCGTGGAAGCGCGCATCGGCGAACAGGATCGCCATCTCCTGCCCCTCCATGGCCGAGTAGCCCGCGATGATCGCGTCGCGACCGCGCGTCGGAGGAATGGCCGATGGCGGCTCCCAGAGGCCGTCGTCGGCGAAGAGCTCGCCCATCTCGCGGAAGCGACGGGCGTTGAACAGCTCGATGTAGCGCTGGGCGGTGTCAGTCGGGCTCATGAGTGCATGATGTCCGTTCTCCATCCGCGGCGTGGGGGATCCGGCACAACACAGTCACGTGACGATGCCCTGGATCTTGAGCTCCAGGATCTGCTCGTCGCTCAGGCCCAGCTCGCCCAGGATCTCGTCGGTGTGCTCGGCGAACTGAGGCGCGCGCGTGATGGTCGGCGGGTCCTGGTCGAACAGCACGGGGCTCTGGATGAGCTCACGCGGATGCCCGTCGGCGTCGACCACCTGCGCCACGAGGCCATTGGCCCGCAGCGACTCGTCCTGGCTCAGCTCCCAGAAGGTCTGCACCCCGGCCCACTGGCCGTCCATGTTCGCGAAGATCGGCGTCCACTCGGCATACGTCTTCGTGAGCAGCACCTCCTGGATGAGGTCGGCCGCGGCCGCGCCGTTCTGGAAGAGCTGCTCATGGTCGGCGAACCTCGGGTCGCTCACCCACTCGGGGTGCTCGAGCACGCGGCAGACCTCGGGCCAGTACTTGCCCAGCTGCAGCATGTTGAACACGATCCAGCGCCCATCCTTGGTCCGGTATGACCCGGTCGTCGGGTTGCGGGGCGCTCCGGGGACGGTCTGGGGAGCTGGCGGCAGCTCGCACCCGAGCACCATCGCCAGGTTGCTGCCGTACTGGGTCGCCCACGCACCCACCGACAGCAGCGACACGTCGACCACCGAGGTCTCGCCCGTGCGCTCACGCTTGAGCAGGGCTGCTGCGATGCCCCCGGCAATGGTCATGCCGCCGATGTTGTCGCCGAAGGCACCGGTCGGCATGCCGATGAGCCGCTCGGACTCCGCCGCGGTGAGGGCCGCTGCTGAGCCGCTGCGCGACCAGAAGCCGGTCATGTCGTAGCCGCCGGCATCCTGCTCCGGGCCCTTCGCACCGAAGCCCGATCCGCGGACGTAGATGATGTCGGGATTCACCGCACGGATGTCGTCGATGTCGATGCCCGCGTTGCGCCGGGCCTCCGGGAGGAAGTTCGTCACGAACACGTCCGCACGACGGACGAGCTCATGCAGGACCTCGGCAGCCTCGGGCGATCCCAGGGTGAGGCCGATGCTGCGCTTGCCGCGGTTGGGGCCCTCCATGATCGGGAAGAAGTTCACGCCCTCACCTGCGACATCCAGGCCAAGCACGCGGATCAGCCCGCGCTGCGCGTCACCGTGCTCGGCGTGCTCGATCTTGATGACGTCGGCGCCCCAGTCGGCCAGCACTGCGCCGGACGACGGGACATACGTGAACTGGGCAACCTCGAGGATCCGGATGCCTTCCATCGGTCGGGTCATGGCGCTCCTCCAACTGTTGACATGCTGCGGGGCGACGCGCGCTTCCGGGCGAGCACTGCCATTGGCGGGGCACACGCGACGTTCCATGCTGCAGGCGGTTCACGGCACTGGCAAGGCACTTGCGCAGGTCATGACCGACATAACCGTGAACTCGCACTGGGCTCGGTCGAGGGGCCCACGTCGAACGTGACTAGGCCAGCAGCGACAGCCGCACCGCGTAGTCCACGAGCTCCTGGCGCGACGACACATTGAGACCGGACTTCATCCGCACGATCTCCTGCTTGACGGTCGACGTCGAGTACGAGAGGCACTGTGCGATCTGGTCGCTGGTCTTGCCCTCGAGGAGCAGGCGCAGGATCTCCTTCTGCCGCAGCGTCAGCGACAGCGGTGCATGCGTCGTGTCCGTCGTGCGGCCGTTGCTGAGCCGCTGGTGCATCGGCTCGAGCCAGAGTCCGAGCAGGTGACTGACCGTCTCGAACAGGTCGAGGTCGATCGGCGTGTAGGCGTAGTTGTCGAGGCGGACGAAGCTGTAGGCGCCGATGCTGCGCCCGCTGTGCACGATCGGCGCGGACACGAATCCGCCGGGGCCCATGCGCGGGAACTGCAGGTCGACCAGGAAGACGTCACTCAGCTCCTCGTAGGACGACACCTGGATGATGCCGGTCTTCCAGGCCCGGGCCACCGGCACATCCGCGCGCACGGAGATGCGCCTGGACATCAGGCTGATCTCAGCTGGGTTGCCGTGCGAGCCGATCTGGTCGAGCTCGAGCCCCTGCGCACAGTGGTAGATCATCACCGACACGGCCCCATAGGGCTCGAGCACGCCGGTGTGGAGGGATTCGGCGACCAGGTCGGCGTCGGGGTGGCTGGTCAGCATGCGGACGAATGACCCGAACACGGACTCTCCCTTGTCGCTGCCTCATGCACGCGGCTCACGCCCCCGACGCGGAACCTCATCCTCCACGTTCATGCCTGCACTGGCAAGGGATTCGCGCCTGGCGCCAGGCCCGTCATGTGAAGGCGACGCGGCGCCGCCCGTGCCTGCGCCGCCTCCACATGGACGAGGAGGGCAAGGGGTCCCTCCTCCGGGTACTGCTGGCCTTCCGCGACAGTTATAGCCACCACACCCACACCAGCGATGCCCCCTGGAGGCACATGTGCGGTCATAACCCGCGCAGGGGCTTCCCACGCCTCCTTGGATTCGACACCATGGCTGCACGGCCACGGCCGGTCCTGGGCACGCGCGCCCATGATCGGGCTGTCGGCACCTCGGACCTGGTTGGGAGACCGCATGAACATCGACGACATGGTGATGGTGAGCATCGACGATCACATCATCGAGGGACCGGACACCTTCAAGTACTTCCCTGAGGCGCTCAA
>JAQTXL010000077.1 GCA_028688835.1 Candidatus Nanopelagicales bacterium
GTGCTCCTCAACATCGGCTCAGCGCACCTCGGCATGCTCGGCACGCGCGAGCAGGTGGCAGCGGCCAAGGGCGAGCTCATCGCAGCGCTGCCCGCCCGCGGCACCGCGGTGCTCAATGCCGACGATGCGCTCGTGCGCGCACGAGCCGAGTCGACGGCGGCACGCACCGTACTGTTCGGCCGGGCCGAAGATGCCGATGTCCGTGCCACGGATGTCGTGCTCGACGCGATGGCGCGCGCGGCCTTCATGCTGCGCACCGCCGAGGGCGCAGCCCCGGTCACCCTCGCAGTGCACGGCGAGCACTTCGTCGCCAACGCACTCGCAGTCGCGGCAGTGGCTGGGGTGCTCGGCATGGGCGTCGCCCAGGTCGCCGAGCGGCTCAGCCTCGCAAGCATCGCGAGCAGCTGGCGCATGGAGATCACCGAGACTCCGGACGGCGTCATCGTCATCAACGACACCTACAACGCGAATCCCGAGTCGATGCGGGCGGCGCTCGAGACGCTCGCGGTCATCGGCGCCGGCGGGCGCACCTGGGCGGTGCTCGGCGAGATGCTCGAGCTCGGTCCGGATGCTGCCGCCGAGCATCGAGCGCTCGGGGGCCTGGCTGCCGCACTCGGGGTCGCGCAGCTGCTGTGCGTCGGTCCGGGGGCCAGGTTCATCGCCGAGGGATTCACCCGTGATCTCGATCACGCCGGCCTGAGCCGCGTGGTGGAGGATCCCGACGCCGCGATCGCTGTGCTGCAGGCAGAGGTGCGCAGCGGCGATAGTGTGCTGGTCAAGGCTTCTCGCGGCGTCGGCCTTGATCGCGTTGCCGCAGCAATCACAGAGCGGGACAACGCATGAGACTGGTCGTCATCTCGATGACAATCGCGACCGTGGTGACCCTGATCGGCACTCCTCTGCTCATCAAGTTCCTGGCTCGGCACGGCTACTCACAGGCGATCCGAGTGTCGAGCGAGGGCGAGCCGTACCCCGACCACGAGAGCAAGCGCGGCACCCCGTCGATGGGCGGTGCGGCGATCGTGCTCGGCGTCCTGTGCGGCTATCTCCTGACGCATCTGCTCGCCTGGCGGCCGTTGACCCCGTCGGCGCTGCTCGTGCTCTACCTGATGGTCGGCCTGGGGCTCGTGGGCGTCGCCGACGACTACCTCAAGATCTTCAAGCAGCGCAGCACGGGCCTGCGGGCGCGGACCAAGCTCATCGGCCAGGCGGTCGTCGCCCTGAGCTTCGCCTGGCTGTCCCTGCACTTCACTGACGGAGGCGAGTCGCCTGCGTCGATGGCGATCTCGTTCGTGCGCGACACGGGCATCGTCCTGCCGCTCGGGCTGTTCCTGCTCTGGGTGTGGTTCCTCATCACCGCGACCACCAATGGCGTGAACCTCACCGACGGGCTCGACGGACTGGCCATCGGCGCCTCGATCATGAGCTTCCTGGCCTACGTGATCATCACGGTCTGGCAGTACGGGCAGAACTGCGCATTCCCCGACTCCGTCGCCGCCACCTGCTACTCCACCGTCGCACCGCTCGACCTGGCGATCGTCGCTGCGGCGCTCGCAGGCGCCAGCTTCGGCTTCCTGTGGTGGAACACGGCTCCGGCGCGCATCTTCATGGGCGACACCGGCTCGCTGGCACTCGGCGGCGGGATCGCCGGCCTGGCCATCCTGAGCCGCACCGAGCTGCTGCTGCCGCTCATCGCCGGCCTCTTCCTCATCACCTCGCTGTCCGTCATCGCCCAGGTCGGCTCGTTCAAGCTCACGGGCAGGCGCGTGTTCCGCATGGCGCCGCTGCACCACCACTTCGAGATGCTGGGCTGGCCCGAGATCCAGATCGTCGTGCGGTTCTGGATCATCCAGGGCCTGTGCATCGGTGCAGGCATCGTGCTGTTCTACGCCGAGTGGGTGCGCTCGTGACCCAAGGGCTCGGACGCGACTCCGACTGGAGCGCGACACGGGTGACGGTCGCCGGCATCGGCATCGCGGGCTTCGCCGCCGCCGACGCGCTTGCCCAGCTCGGCGCGATCGTCACCGTGGTCGATGCCGGCGACGGGCCGGGCCAGCGGGAGCGGGCCGACATCCTCGAAGTCCTCGGTGTCGAGGTGCTCCTCGGTCACGACGACTCGCTTCCGCCATGCGACCTGCTCGTCGTCTCGCCGGGACTGCGCCCGAGCGCACCCCTCATCACCGCAGCACAGGCTGCAGGCGTGCCCGTCTGGGGCGAGCTCGAGCTCGCCTGGCGCCTGCGTTCCTCGGTCGGCGCCGCACCCTGGCTGGTCGTCACCGGGACCAACGGCAAGACCACCACGACGCTCATGCTCGAGTCGATGCTGACCGCCGCCGGGCTGCGCGCAGTGTCCGCCGGCAACATCGGCACCTCATTGATCGACGTCGTCATGCACGACGACCTCGACGTCATCGCCGTGGAGGTCGGGGCGCCGCAGCTGCCGTTCGTCGAGTCCATGAGCCCACTGGCGTCGGTGTGCCTCAACGTCGCCGACGACCACATCGACCACTTCGGCACGTACGAGGCGTATGCAGCGGCCAAGGCGCGGATCTACGCGCGCACACAGGTCGCGGCCGTCTTCAATGCCGATGAGCCCGTGACCATGCGCATGGTCGAGGAGGCCGATGTCGTCGAGGGGTGCCGTGCGATCGGCTTCACCCTGGGCATCCCCGACATCTCCATGCTCGGCGTCGTCGACGAGTACCTGGTCGACCGCGCGTTCCTCGACGACCGCCAGCGGACCGCGCAGGAGCTTGCGCTCGTGGGCGATGTGCAGCCGAACGCCCCGCACAACATCGCCAATGCCCTGGCGGCTGCGGCCCTGGCCTGCGCCTTCGGTGTGCCGGCCACGGCGGTGCAGCAGGGACTCCAGAGGTTCACCCCAGCAGGGCACCGCATCGCCCATGTCGCGACGATCGACGGCGTGACCTACATCGACGACTCCAAGGCCACCAACGCCCACGCCGCGCTGACCTCGCTGCGCGCCTATGCGCCCGTGGTGTGGATCGCCGGGGGCATGGCCAAGGGCCAGGACTTCGATGCGCTGATCGCCGAGACCGGCCCGGGCCTGCGTGGAGTCGTGCTCCTCGGCGTCGATCGCGCGGTGATCGCCGAAGGTCTGCGGCGACACGCCCCGCAGGTGCCGGTGAAAGTCGTCGAGCGCACCGAGACTGAAGCCATGGTCGAAGTGGTCGCTGCAGCGCGCGCGCTCGCGCAGCCCGGTGACACCGTGCTCCTGGCACCCGGATGCGCATCCTGGGACATGTTCCGCGACTACTCCCACCGCGGCGACACCTTCGCGGCAGCCGTCCACGCACTCGACGGGGATCGCGCATGACCGACACCGCCGTCAGGCGCGGGCAGCGCCAGCCCGCTCGCCTCAGGATCCTGCTGCACCATCCGCTGAGCACCTACTACCTCATCGGCGGTGCGTCGGTGCTGCTCCTGCTCCTGGGCCTGGTCATGGTGCTGTCGGCATCGAGCATCGAGAGCTTCAAGACCTTCGGGTCGTCGTACACGCTCGCAGGCCGGCAGGCGCTCTTCGGCATCGGTGGGCTCATCGGCATGTTCTTCGCGGCCCGCACGTCCGTGCAGTTCTGGCGCGGCATCGCCCGCTGGCTGCTGCTGGGTGCCGTCGTCCTGCTCATCGTCGTGCTCGTGGTCGGCGTGGCCGTGGCCGGGCAGCGCAACTGGATCGAGCTCTTCGGCCCGTTCCGGATCCAGCCGTCGGAGTTCGCCAAGATCGCGCTGGTGGTCTGGGGCGCCGACCAGCTGGCCAAGCGCGAGGCCTACCACCGCTCGTGGAAGGACCTGCTCATCCCGGTGCTCCCGGTCGCCGTGCTGCTCATGGCGCTGGTGCTCATGGAGGGCGACTTCGGCAACACGCTCATGCTCGCCGCGATCCTGTGCGGCATGCTCTTCGCGGCGGGAGTGCCCGGCCGGTTCTTCGCGCTGTTCGCAGGCGTCGCTGTGGTCGGCACATGGGTGCTGACGCTCGCGGCCCCCTACCGCATGGAGCGCATCACGTCGTGGCTCGACCAGAGCAGCGACCCGCTCGGTGTCGGCTGGCAGCTGACGCAGGGCTACTACGCCCTGGGCACCGGGGGAGTGCTCGGCGTGGGCCTGGGCGCCAGCCGCGAGAAGTGGGGCGCGCTGCCCGAAGCGCACACGGACTTCATCTTCACCGTCATCGGCGAGGAGCTCGGGCTTGTGGGCACGCTGTCCGTGCTGCTCCTGTTCGCCGTGCTCGCCTTCGCGGTCTTCCGGCTGTCGCGCACCACCAAGGACCCCTTCGTGCGCATCGCGACCGCTGGAGTGGGCTGCTGGATCGTGGTGCAGGCCATCGTGAACATCGGTGGGGTGCTGGGGCTGCTGCCCATTACGGGCGTGCCCCTGCCGTTCGTGTCCTACGGCGGGTCCTCGCTCGTGCCGGCGCTCGCGGCGGTCGGCATGCTGCTGTGCTTCGCACGCAATGAACCGGGTGCTCGCCAGTCCCTGCGCCGCAGGGCAACTGCGCGCTCACTGGCTAGGCGATGACTCGACCCACGCATGTCGTGCTCGCTGCAGGTGGAACGGCCGGGCATATCGCGCCAGCCCTCAACCTGGCCGATGCCCTGCGCATCGAGGAGCCGGCGATCCAGATCACGGTGATCGGCAGCGAGCGCGGCCTCGAGCAGTCGCTCGTGCCGGCTCGCGGGTACCCGCTCATCACGGTGCCGTCGGTGGCCATGCCCCGCCGCCTGTCGTCAGACCTGGTCACGGTCGGGCCCCGGGTGCGACGCGCCTCCCGACTGACCGCGCAGCACCTGCGCGACCTCCAGACCGATGTCGTCGTGGGATTCGGCGGCTACGCATCCCTGCCCGCGTACCTTGCCGCGCGCCGAGTCGGCTGCAGCCTGGTGATCCACGAGGGCAATGCCAAGCCCGGCCTGGCCAACCGCGTCGGTGCACGTTTCACGAAGGACGTGTATGTGAGCGTCAAGGGCAGCCTGCCCGGCACGCCGCTCGGACTGCCCCTGGATGCCGCCATCGCCGGACTCGATCGTGCTGCGGTGCGCGCACAGGCCCGGACCGCCTTCGGCCTGCGGCCTGACGGGCCGGTGCTGCTGGCCTTCGGCGGCTCCCAGGGTGCCCAGCGCATCAACGAGGCGATCGCGCAGGCCCTGCCGCAGCTGCTCGACTCCGGGATCCAGGTGCTGCATGCGTTCGGGGCGCGCAACCCGGTGCCGGCTCCGGCTGCCGGATACATCGCCGTGCCCTTCATCGAGCGCATGGACCTGGCCTACGCAGCTGCCGATCTGGGCCTGACGCGAGCGGGCGGCATGACGGTCGCCGAGGTCGCGGCCGTGGGACTGCCGACGGTGTTCGTCCCGCTGCCCATCGGCAACGGCGAGCAGCGGCTCAATGCGCTCGGCGTCGTGCAGGCTGGCGGCGGAGTGCTCATCGACAACAGCCAGCTCACGGGCGCCTGGCTCGTGGACGAGGTCCGCTCGCTCATCCTTGATCCCGACCGGCTCGTCGTCATGGGCGAGGCGGCCGCACGGGTGGGCGTCCGCGACTCCAGCCAGCGGCTGGCCGTCGAGGTGCTGCGGATCGCGCATCGCCATCGCAGCTCGACTGAAGGAGAGACCCCATGACCGACCTCGGTCACGTGTTCATCGTGGGCATCGGCGGGGCCGGCATGTCCGGCATCGCGCGGATCCTCGTGGCCCAGGGCGCGACCGTCTCGGGCAGTGACGCCAAGGACTCACGCCGGCTCGACGCACTGCGTGCGCTCGGTGTCGAGGTGCACATCGGCCACTCGGATGCGTGGCTCGACGGCGTCGACACCCTCGTGCACTCGACCGCCATCCCAGCGAGCAACCCTGAGCGACTGGCGGCGGCCGAGCTCGGCATCCCGGAGTTGAGCCGTGCCGATGCGCTGGTCGCCGTCATGGCAGGCAGCAGGGGCGTGGCCGTGGCGGGCACGCACGGCAAGACGACCACGACGTCGATGCTCACCGTTGCCCTGCAGCAGTGCGGTGCCGACCCGTCGTTCGCCATCGGCAGCGAGCTGAACGAGACCGGGGCCAATGCGCACCTCGGCAGTGGCGACATCTTCGTGGTCGAGGCAGATGAGAGCGACGGCGCCTTCCTGCACCTGTCGGCAGTGGCGGCGATCGTCACCAACGTCGAAGCCGATCACCTCAATCACTGGGGCACCCTCGAGGCGATCGAGGCGGGCTTCCTGGAGTTCGCACGCAATGTCCACGAGCGTGGGGGCTTCATCACGGTCTGCATCGACGACGAAGGCGGACGTGCACTCGCACGCGAGGCACGTGCCGCTGGCATCGACGTGCGCACCTACGGGGCGCATGCGGATGCGGACTACCGCGTCGTGGATCCCACGGTCGTGGGCCACGGGTGGGAGTACTCCGTCGAGCATGCAGGTGCCGTCATCGGGCGGGTGCGGCTTCAGGTGCCCGGCGAGCACAATGCCCTGAACGCGCTCGCGGCCCTGGTCACCGGCATCGGACTGGGCTTCGGTGTCGATGACCTCATCAACGGCCTGGCCGAGTTCAGCGGCACGCGGCGTCGTTTCGACTTCAAGGGCGAGGCCCTGGGCGTGCGGGTGTTCGACGACTATGCCCATCATCCGACCGAGATCGCCGCGACCCTGCGGGCCGCGCGCGACGTGGTCGGCCAGGGGCGCCTGGTGGTGGCCTTCCAGGCGCATCACTACTACCGCACCGCGCACTTCATGACCGAGTTCGGGCAGGCCCTGGGCCTGGCCGATGAGGTCGTCGTCCTCGAGGTCTACGCGCCCGGCGAGACGCCCATCCCGGGCGCGAGCGGGCAGACGATGGCCGCGTGCGTGCCGCTCCCCGAGGGCCAGGTCCGCTTCGAGCCGTCGTGGTCGGCTGTCGCCGCAGCGCTCGTGGAGCGTGCCCGGCCCGGTGACATCATCATGACCCTCGGTGCGGGCGACATCGGCCTGCTCGGTGGCGAGGTCCTCGAGCTCCTGGCGCAGCGCGGATGAGCGAACCTGTCATCGATCTCGCTGCGCGACGCACGCGCAGCCCGATGCGCCACCGCGTGGTCATCACGGTGCTCGTCCTGCTGGCAGCCGTGGCCGTCGGCTGGATCGTCTGGTTCTCCTCGCTGCTGACCGCCGATGCCGTCAGCGTCGTCGGCGTCGAGGGCGGCACCGCCCAGCAGGTGCGCACGACTGCCGCGGTCACCTTGGGGCAGCCGCTCGCGCAGGTGGACACCCAGGCGATCCAGGACCGCCTGACGCAGCTGGCGTGGATCGATGCGATCGAGGTGCGACGCGGCTGGCCGCATGACGTCGTCATCGCCGTCACCCCGCGCACACCGCAGGCCACGACGGCCGATGGGCGGGTCGTCGACGCGGAGGGAGTCGCGTTCACCCCCGTCGTCCCGGTCACCGGGGCACTGCCGACTGTCCGGGGCTCAGGGGTGGGACTGGTCGCCGCGATGGGCGTGCTCACCTCGCTGCCCCAGGACCTGCGCCAGAAGGTGGTGCGGCTGTCGGCCAGCACCCGCGATGACGTGGAGCTGCACCTGCGGTCGGGCGCGACGGTCATCTGGGGCAGCGTGGAGCAGCCCGAGCTCAAGGCCCAGGTCCTGAGCGCCCTGCTCAAGCGTCGCGCCAAGGTCTACGACGTCTCGGCGCCTGAGCTGCCCACGACCTTCAAGGAGCGAGTGTGACGTAGGTCGCTCGCGCGATCCCGCTGCTCACTTGCGCATCGGGGGTCACACCGGCTACCTTCCCGCCGCTTGATGCCAGCCCCGCATTTCAGCCTCTAGTTGAGGTTGAGGGTTGGCGCCGGGCGCCGGGGTCGACCGACGAGGTCGATCCGACATCAACGGAAGGGAAGCGCCGTGGCGGCTCCTCAGAACTATCTCGCGGTCATCAAGGTCGTCGGCATCGGCGGCGGCGGCGTGAACGCCGTCAACCGCATGATCGAGGTCGGGCTCAAGGGTGTGGAGTTCATCGCGATCAACACCGACGCCCAGGCGCTGCTCATGAGCGACGCCGACGTCAAGCTCGACATCGGCCGCGAGCTGACCCGAGGCCTCGGTGCCGGCGCGAACCCCGAGGTGGGCAAGAAGGCCGCCGAGGATCACGCCGACGAGATCGAGGAGGTGCTCAAGGGCGCCGACATGGTCTTCGTCACCGCAGGCGAGGGCGGCGGCACCGGCACCGGTGGCGCTCCCGTCGTGGCCCGCATCGCACGTTCGCTCGGCGCCCTGACCATCGGCGTCGTGACCCGCCCGTTCGGCTTCGAGGGCCGTCGCCGCTCGTCGCAGGCGGACACCGGCATCGACAACCTGCGTGCCGAGGTCGACACGCTCATCGTCATCCCGAACGACCGCCTGCTGTCGCTCTCGGATCGCAACATCAGCGTCATCGACGCCTTCCGCCAGGCCGACCACGTGCTGCTCCAGGGCGTGTCCGGCATCACCGACCTCATCACCACCCCGGGCCTGATCAACCTCGACTTCGCCGACGTCAAGAGCGTCATGCACTCGGCCGGCTCAGCCCTCATGGGCATCGGCTCGGCCCGCGGTGAGGACCGTGCGGTCGAGGCCGCGGAGAAGGCGATCTCCAGTCCGCTGCTGGAGGCCGGCATCGACGGCGCCCACGGCGTGCTGCTCTCGATCTCGGGCGGCAGCGACCTCGGCCTGTTCGAGATCAACGAGGCCGCTCGCCTCGTGAGCGACGCCGCGCACCCGGACGCCAACATCATCTTCGGTGCCGTGATCGACGACACGTTGGGCGACGAGGTGCGCGTCACCGTCATCGCTGCCGGCTTCGACGGCGGCGAGCCGCCGGCGCGCGCCGCCGGCTCGCGCCGTGCGACCGAGGACGTCGCGGCAGCGGCAACCGGCGAGGCTCCTGTGGTCACCTCGCCCGCGGCACGACCAGTGCAGCCCTCGCGGCCCACGATCGTGTTCGACGACGCCGACGACGATCTCGACATCCCCGACTTCCTCAAATAGGGAACTTCCCCAGATCCCTATGAATCCTGTTGCCGCGGGTCATCTTCGACCTGCGTCACCCTGTGGCCGTCCAGTGACCTGGGCGGCCACAGGTCGTTCCGGGGGCGTCAGCGAGGCCCCATGGTCCTCCCTCAACCTGTCCGCGACCGTGGGTGACGACCCCGAGCACGTGCAGGCCAATCGCCGGACCGCAGCGGCGCTGGTCGGGGCTGCGCACCTGTGCGTGCTCGATGCGCGGCACGGCGCCACCGTGCAGGTGGCCACCGGCGCCGGCATCGCTGCCGGTGCCGATGGCGTGGTGACGAGGGAGCACGGCCTGGCGCTGCTCGCGCTGGCGGCCGACTGCGTCCCGGTGGTCCTCGCCGATCCCGACGCTGGAGTGATCGCCGCAGCACACTGCGGCTGGCGCGGCCTGGGCGCGGGCATCATCGACGCGACCGTCCGGCAGATGCGAGCCCTGGGCGCCACCGACATCATCGCGATCAGCGGACCGGCCATCTGCGCTGCCTGCTACCCAGTCGGCCAGGACTGCATCGACGAGCTGCGTGCCGGCCTGCCGCCGCAGGTGCTCGCGCGGGTGGCTCGCCGCACCGGCGATCAGTGGCGGGTCGACGTGCGCGCAGGCGTGCACCTGCAGCTGCAGGCGCACGGCGTGCAGGTCAGGGGCATCGCACGCTGCACGTTCGAGGACGCCGGTCTGTTCTCCTACCGACGTGACGCGGTCACCGGTCGCCACGGCATGATCGTGGTGCAATGAACGACCATCGACGCAGTGAGCTCAGCGTGAGCCTGGCCCAGGTCCGCGAGCGCATGGGGCAGGCCC
>JAQTXL010000003.1 GCA_028688835.1 Candidatus Nanopelagicales bacterium
AAGCGCCCAGCGCTGTCCATAGAAGTCAATAGACCCAGCTTCAGTCACTCCGATACCGGGGCCAGAAACGAACAAGGCCCCCCGTGAGGAGGGCCTTGCCATGCGAACTTTCGTAGCGGGGAGAAACAGAGGATGCACGATCACCGGGTTGCGAGGTCAGCAGGTTCCCCTCACAAACGATCAACTCTGCACCCCCTTCTGCACTCCCCAGGGGGTGCAGGTCTGCACCCACCCCGCTGACTTTCACAAACTCACGAACGAGCACCTTGGGCTTCAACGTTGCCTTGGATCGCCATGGTAGTCACGCGCTAGGTTGCGTATGAAAGATGTGCGACGTGTAGTTCGTGATGGTCTTCATCGAAATCGCCAGAATGATGTAGAGGACCTGCTGCTCGGTGTAACCAGCGTCAAGGAAGCGACGGGAATCCTCACTTGTGGGCAGGCCGCGCGTGGCGACCATAGTCCGCACGAAAGACACAAGACTCTGGAGCCTGACGTCGTCCAGCTGGCGCTGGTCCATGACCGCCGCGATGGTCTCCTCGGGTACCTGTGCTGATCTGGCCCCGGCACTGTGCGCCCACGTGCAGTATGTGCATCCGTTGAACCTGCTGATCTCCAGCATGATCAGCTGCTGCTCGGCGGGAGTGAATCCGGACTCTTTCGCAAAGGATCGGTAGCCACTCGTGTAGGCCTCCAGCAGTCCTGGCGCGTTGGCCATCTGTGCGTACAGCGCCGATACGGCCCCGGACTTCCCGGTCACCCGAGTGATGAGGTCCGCGATGACTGGATCCTCGTCCTGAGCGGTTCGTGATGGCAGATTGGACTTGTACTCGGCGTAGGTCATGGGTGATCTCCTTCTTCCCTTTGGCACAGGTGTAACCCCGTGGGAGTCACAGTGCATTCCCACGGGCCAGCGGGCAGCCGATGTCGTGCTCAAGCAGCAGGATTCGACTCACGCTCGAGTTCCACGATCCACGATCCACGATCCACGATCCACGATCCACGACGATGGGAATTGCGGTTCGGGAAGCCCCAAGCGCGTGAACACCTGACCTGGAATCCCTATATCAGCAACGAGCAGCGTCCCCGTCGATGCACTCTCGGCCAGTCCCCGTTTGGGGGCCGCCAGGGTGAGTGTCGCGTCTGCGGTCACATGGACGCGGCTCACGGTGCCCGCTGCCGCGGAGAAGCCAGTGGGGACGTCGAGGGCTAGTACCGGCGCGCCTGACGTTGCCATCCACTTGATGATCGATGTGAGGTGTTCGTCGGGCTCGGTGTGAAGCGAGTAGCCGACCATGGCATCGATGACAAGATCCGCAGCCTGAGGCGGCTCGGTCGGGGCGTGGACGTCAATGCCCATGGCCAGGAGGGTCGCGCGCTGGTGGGCACCGGCGGTGGTCAGGTTTGATGTATCGGACGTGAGATGCACATGCACGTGCACGCCCTGGCCAGTGAGGTGACGGGCAGCTGCCATGCCGCCGCCGCCGTTGCCACCTGAGCCGGCAAGCACCACGGCCGTCCTGGGCTTGAAGAGTTGGATCGCCGCCTGGGCCAGGCTCCGGCCGGCGTTCTCCATCATCTGGAGCAGCGAGACGCCGAAATCATTGATCGCAACGCGGTCGATTTTGCGCATCTGGGCCTGGTCGACGTGGGGCCAGGACTGCACAGACGAGAGGGGAACGGTGCGCCGAGGATCCTGCCGCCTTGACGTGCGATGGTGGCGTGCGTCCCGATCGACCTAAGCATGCCCGCCGACCTCGCTGAGGTGGTAACGCACTTGCAGGGCAACTGCGGCCCCTTCACCCACCGAGGCCGCGAGCTGCTTGGTGGACCCTGCGCGGAGGTCACCTGCCGCAAAGACCCCGGGCACGGAAGTCGCCATCGTGCGGTCCGTGACGACGAATCCGCGCTCATCGAGATCCACCATGCCCGCAACCATCTCGCTGTTGGGCTGCATACCGATGAACACGAAGGCTGCATCTGCGGCGTGGAAGGTCTCGGTGCCATCGGGTCCGCGAAGCTGCAGTGCCGCCAGCTTCCCGCTTGGCAGGGAGCTGAAGCTCACGACGTCGGTGTGCGCGAGCACCGTCATGCGCGGATGATCAGCGACCTTGGCCTGCAGGATTCGCGATGCCCTGGTGGCGCCGGATCGATCGATGATGGTGACGTGGTTGGCGAACTTGGTGAGGAACAGTCCCTCCTCGAGTCCGGAGTTGCCCGCTCCCAGGACCACAACCTCGCCGGCTCCACGGTAGAAGGGCCCGTCGCAGGTGGCGCAGAAGTGCACGCCGGCGCCGATGAGGTCGGCCTCGCCCGGGGCTTCGGTCCGTCGATACGTCGAGCCCATGGCCAGGATCACGGCCCCGCAGTGCACGACTTGACCCGTGGACAGCGTGACGACGGATGCTCCACCCTCTGTGGTCAGGCCCACCACGGACACGGCCGTCAGCAGTTCCACGCTGTAACGGCGGGCCTGCTGGGCGAATCGGTCGGCGAGATCGGCGCCGGAGATGCCGTCCGGGAATCCGGGGTAGTTGTCCAGGCGCTCGGTGACCCCGGCCTGTCCGCCCAGCGCAGAGCGCTCCACGATGAGGGTCCGCAGGTCCTCACGTGCGGTGTAGATGGCGGCCGTGAGGCCCGCCGGACCGCCCCCAATGATGACAACGTCGTACGTGGACTGCACGGCAGCCCGCGCCAGCCCCAACTTCTCAGCCAGTTCCTCGTCGCTGGGCTCGGCCAGGTGACTGCCGTCGGGGAACACGATGGTTGGGATGACCTGTCTGCCCTCGTTCAGCCGCAAGACCTCCTGCAGCTCATCAGGGCTGGCCTCGAGGTCCACGTATGTGTAGGCGACGCGCTGGTCAGCCAGGAACGCCTTGCTTCGGCGGCAGTCAGGACACCATGCCGCCCCGTACAGGGTGATCTCGGGTTCGCTCATGCTTGGTCAACCCACTGCAGCCGCCTCATCATTCCCTTCGGCATCAGTGCGCGGCTCACGGTTCGTTCCCGCCCGTGGTCTCCTGCCTGACCTGATGAGCTGCACGATGACGATAACGGCTCCGACCCGGATCGCGAGGTCAGCCACGTTGAAGGCAGCTGGGTAGCCGGGCACGGTGATCCAGTCGATGGCGCCCTCCGACCGCCCTAGCGGGAGCCGGTTCAAGATGTTGCCCACGGCACCACCGATGATCAAGCCGCCTGCCAGCACGTGCATCGCGGTGTCCGCCCACCTCACGGCTCCAAACAGGATGACGCCCAGCATCGTCAGACTCAAGGCGAGCGCCAGCATCGGTCGCCCCTCGAGTATTCCGAAGGAAACCCCTGTGTTGATCCGCACGCCGCCACGGTGCACTGCGATCGCCTTGGTCGCTTCGTCGACGACGACCACGACTAGGGCAAGCGCAGCCATGGCAAGCCGAGCCTGTCGCGGGCCGCCGCAGCCTGAGCGCCACGGCCGTGCTCGTGAGGCGATCACGCCAGTGCCCGGTATCCGACGACGAGGCGTGCCACTGCGCTGGCCAGGACTACACAGGCCCAGGCCCAGGCGATGGCGTCAGCAGCACCGGGCATCAGACACCAGAGGCTGTGGACGGCGATCGTCTCCGTGCCCTCGGCGATCCCGCCCAGGAAGGACAGCGAACGCCCGTCATCAATCTGCCGACCTGTGCGCTCGGCGATGGACGAGTACGCCAAGAACGCCGAGCCATTCACGTAGTAGCCCAGCAGGACGAACATGAATGGCAGCAGCGATTGCCCTGAGCCGACGCCGACGCCGACGCCGATCACGAAGGCCCCGTACACGATGAAATCGGCGGTGATGTCCAGAAAGCCGCCTGCGGCTTGAGGCGGTGCCTCAGTTGCGCGACGCCTCGCGAGGGCGCCATCCAGTCCATCGGCAACCCGTGACGCCAGCCAGAGCACGAGCGCGAGCCACCAGTGCGCTCCGGCTGCGCTGACAGCGGCCGAGACGCCCAGTACGAGCCCAAGGAGAGTGAGCCGATTGGGGGTGACTGCAGATCGGTCGACCACCGCCGCTAGCCGGTCGACGGGCGTCCGCATCGCTCTTCGGGCCACCGTGTCAAGCATCAAGGCCTCCGTCTGGAGCCCCAGCCGCGACACGCGCCTTGCGGCGGAGCGCGACGGCAATGCCTGCCAGCGACAGCACCCCAAAGGTAGTCGCTGCCACGACGAACTCCCAGGACCCCGGCTGGCGCCCAAAGGCGCCGAGGGCAACGTAGGCGGCGGTTCCCGGCAGGATTCCGATGAGCGTGCCAAGTGAGTAGGCGAGGACGCCGATGGATGTCAGGCCGGCTGCGTAGTTGATCACGGTGAAGGGAATCACCGGAATCAGGCGCACGAGCACGATCGCCGACATGCCGAATCGAACGATGAGTGCATCAAGGCGCTTCAGGTGCCGACCGGCCATTCGTTCGACTGCGTCACGGCCCAAGAATCGTCCGAAGACGAAGGCAAGCAAGGCGCCGACCATGGCAGCCGCGATGACGATCGCGATCGCCGGCCAGAACCCGTACACGAGTCCGGCAGCGGCGCTGAGTGCCCCTTTGGGCAGGACCAGCAGCGTGCTCGCCGCGTAGAGCACGACGAACAGCACGATGCCTCCACCGCCCATGTCCTGGACCTGGGCGCGCACAGCATCGATATCAGGCACACCAAGACGCAGGGCGACGACCACGCCAGCCAGCAGCAGTGACAACAGCAGCGAGAAGCGCACCCACACGCTTGCTCCGGAGCCTGCCACGCGCCTCATTTCGATCGTTGGACGTGATGGGAAGGCTTTGACGCCGTCGATGTGTTCCCGACCTGACAACGGAATTCTCCGAGGGAGGAAATGATGCGCAGTCGTCGCCCACGACGAAGGCTCAGCAATGCGGGACTGGGCCTGGTCGCTCTTGCGGTTGCCATCATCGTGGCGTCAGCCACCCTGGCGCCGGTAGCATTCGCAGCGCCGACGCCTCAGGCAAGCGCCTGGGCGAATATCGAGCGGACGGCCCGGGGACAGACGGTGTCCCTGTGGATGTGGGGAGGCGACCCTCAGGGAAATGCCTACGTCGACAACGTCCTCACTGCGGCGGCCGCAAAGCTGGGGGTAACCCTCGCCCGTGTGCCCATAGCCGACACCAAGGACGCCTTGAATCGCGTGCTTGCCGAGCACCAGGCTGGGCGCACCGACGGATCCGTGGATCTGATCTGGGTCAATGGCGATAACTTCCGCACTGGCGTCCAGGCGGGAATCTGGAAATGCGGTTGGGCCGATGCCCTTCCGAACATCGCATACACGGCTCCCGGTGATCCACTGCTGGCAAGCGACTTCGGCACGCCCGTGCGAGGTTGCGAATCCCCCTGGCACAAGGCCCAGTTCACCTTCGCCTACAACGCCGCTCGCGTCGCGAACCCACCCACCACGATGCCCGCACTCATGACGTGGGTCCGCGAGCACCCGGGCCGATTCACCTACCCTGCACCGCCCGACTTCACCGGCTCCGTGTTCATGCGCGAAGCGCTCTACGCGACATCAGGCGGCTACGCCAACGTCCCAGCATCATTCACCCAGTCGGCCTACGACCGACTCACACCCGCGCTGTGGACCACCCTCAAGAGGCTGCGCCCGGCACTGTGGCGCGCCGGGCAGACCTACCCCAAGGACTCAACCCAACTGGATCAGCTCTTCGCAAGCGGTCAGGTGGACTTCACCATGACCTACGGCCCCGCAACACTGACGGCGCTCGTAGCCAAGGGCACATTTCCCAGGACCACCAAGGTGCTCACCCTCAAGGAAGGAACAGTCGGCAACGCGAGCTTCCTGGCCATTCCGACCACCTCAGCGCACTTCGCCGCAGCCCAGGTCGTCGCGAATCTTGCCCTCTCGCCTGAACAGCAAGCGATCAAGGCCGACCCCCGCGCCTGGGGTCAATTCACCGTGCTTGACGTGAAACACCTTCCCCCAGCACAGGCGCAAGCCTTCGCGAACCTCCCAAAGTCGAACGTGGTGCCGACGTACCCGGTGCTGGCACGGCACGCCAATCCCGAGCTCTCGGCCTCGTGGATTCCCAAGCTCGACGACGGATGGCGGCGTCAGGTCCTCACGGGCGGCGAATGAAGCGCTTCGTCCTGCTCATCCTGCCTGCAGCTGTCCCCACAGCTCTTGTCCTGGGCGCCGCTGTGACCATGGGTGTCGCACAAAGCATGGGGCTGACGCCCGTGGCCGGTGGCCCACAGTCCAGCCTCGATGCCTACAGCGCAGTGGCCTCGAGTGGCGAGCTTGCGCCAGCAGTTGTCATCTCCCTTTCAATCGCCCTGGTGGCCACCGCAATTGCCATCGCTGTCGGCTTCACCACCGCCCTGGCCATGACCACCACCCGGTTCGGGAGCAAGGTGTTGAAGGGACTGGCCATCAGCACGATCCCCATCCCCCACGTCATCGGTGCCGCAGCCATCGGGCTCCTGTTGGCCGACTCCGGCTGGCTGGCGCGACTGTTCGGATCGACAGCAGGCAATTGGCCGCAATTCGTCGCTGGACCCTGGTGGGCAGCAACCATCATCGAATACGCATGGAAGGAATCCGCCTTCATCGCACTGGTCGTCGCGGCTACGCTCTCTCGCGATGCCGACGAGCTCGCCAAGACCGCAGCCGTGCTCGGAGCTGGGCCAGCAGCGCGCATGCGATACGTCACGATGCCGCTGGCGACCCCGGCATTGATCCTCGCTGGGACACTGTCGTTCGTCTACGCGCTCGGGTCCTTCGAGGTCCCGTGGCTCCTGGGACGCGCCTACCCAGAGCCACTGCCCGTCCTGGCGTACCGCCTGTTCACGTCCACCGACCTTGAGGTGCGCCCACAGGCCTTCGCGGTGTCAATGGTGACGATGGCCATCGCGCTGGTGATCGGCGTCAGCGCCCTGAGGCTCTTTCGTCGCCAGGTAGTCACAGCATGAATCGACGTACGACGCGCGCGGCGGTGACAGCCACCGCAACCCAGTGGCTACTGTCCGCCTGGTTCTTGCTCCCGATGATCCCTGTGATGCTGTGGGCTGTGGCACGAACTTGGCCCGCCCCACTGCCGCTGCCCAGTGATTGGGGCTTCAGTGGCTTCCTCGATGCCCTGCATGACAGTGCCACATCGGCGTTTGGAGCCTCGCTCATCCTCGGCACGCTCACTGCTGTGCTGGCGACCCCTGCCGGCGCGATGGCCGCCTACGCTCTGGCCTACGGACATCTGCGCGGTCATCGGTCCCTGTCAGTCCTGCTCATCGCACCTGCCTTCGTTCCTCCTTTCGTCATCGTGATGGGCCTGAACGTCACACTCTTGCGACTCCACGTCCCCTCACTGGCAGGAATATCACTAGTGCTCATGGTCACGGCGATCCCCTACACCACGTTTGTCATGCGCTCGGCATTTGCCGGGTACGACGTGACCGTCGAGGACGAGGCCCGGATGCTCGGCGCAAGCACACGTGCCGTGTTGACACGCGTGCGACTGCCGCTACTGGCACCGGCTCTTGCCACGTCGGCCTTCCTTGCGTTCCTGGTCGGGTGGAGCGATTACATCGTCACCCTGCTCATCGGTGGAGGACAGTTCGTGACCGTCCCGATCCGGATCGCCGCTGCAGCCTCGGGCACCGGCAATGAACCGGTGATCGCGGCGCTGTCGATCACTGCGGCAGCCCCCCCACTGCTGCTGCTGGTCACTGTCGGCCTGCTCTCGCGCCAACGCAGGCGCCGAAGGGCGTCCGCGAATCCAGTGACACACACGCCCGCTTATCTGACGGCAAGTGGTGCCCTGCGATGACCGCCGCCGTGGACCTGGTCAATTTGACCCGCACCTACCCGACTGCATCTGCACCTGCACTGAAAGGGGTCGATCTGACCGTTGAACCTGGTCAAGCGGTCGCCGTGCTTGGCCCGTCCGGCTCAGGCAAGACCACGCTGCTGCGACTCGCCGCAGGCCTGGATGCACCCGACGACGGGGATATTCGCCTCAACGGCGCAAGCGTGCTCCACCTTCCCCCGCAGCGCCGCGGCATCGCCATGGTCTCCCAGCGACCACTGCTCTTCCCGCACATGTCCGTGCTCGACAACGTCGCTTTCGGACCTCGAATGGCCGGGGCTGGTCGCATGCAGGCGAGGAACACGGCCACGCGATATCTGGAACTTGTAGAGCTACCCGGATTCGGCAGGCGCCGCACCACCGAGCTGTCAGGTGGCCAGCAGCAACGCATCGCACTGGCGCGCGCCCTAGCCGCCACCCCGCAGGTCCTACTGCTCGATGAGCCTTTCAGCGCACTCGACTCCGAGCTGAAGTCGCAGATGCATCAACTGCTGCTGGAACTGCGAGCGGTATTGCAGCCGACCATCATCATGGTGACCCACGACCACCACGAGGCGATGCTCCTGGCCGATTCCGTCGCGATCATCATCGGTGGCATGCTCCAGCAGCACGGGCCGGCGCAATCCCTCTTCACCCACCCTCAGTCCCTGGCGGTCAGCAGGTTCCTCGGCGGGAGAAACGAGATCTCAGGGGAGATGCGTGGTCGCGCATTCCATTGCAAGCTTGGCGTCCTCAGGCTCGCTGACGGGACCGCATGCGCACAGGGTCGCGCCGTCATGGTCATCCGGCAGGAAGCTGTACGACTGGTCGAGCTCACAGCCACGGATGCCGATACTCGTGGCATCATCACGCACGCTGTCGCCCACGGCGCGCGCACCTTGGTTGAGGTGTGCGCTGAAGGGGTGCCCCTGCAGTGCGAAGTCCCACCGGGTACTCCTATTCACGTGGGTGATCACGTGGGTGTCGCGCTTCCCGTCAGTCAGCGACAGGTGTTGCTCGATGATCCGTGCCCGGCGCCATCGAGAGTCGGGACTCCTGCCGTTGAGCATGTGCACTGATCAGCGACCACCGGGATGATGGGCAGCAGCGTGCGCAACTGCGCATTCTCGTCCGCGTCGAGCACTGCGTGCTGGGCACAGGCCGGCACGAGCATCCCGGTCTCGGGGTGGGCCATGGTGTACACGCAGGCCTGCAGCCGTTCCTGTGTCGCGCGGATGTGTGGATCCTCACTGACCTGATCATCCTGCAGCATGGCCCAGGCTGGTGCGACGTCTGCGGCGTCCATGAACGCATGCAAGACGAAGGTCATCGGCCAAACTCTTCCGTGGCGAAGTGCGCCCAGCCCGCCTGCGCGCTGCACGAGGCCGCGCGCGTAGCGCAGTCCCACGGGAACGACGTGTGGATGGGCTGCCACCCCGCGGGCCAGGCGCAGCGCCGCAACCCACTTGGGCACGCCACCAAGCGTGATGCCGCCAAGATTTGTGAGGAACGTGTCGCGGGCTGCAAGGTCATGCGGGCTGGTGTCGTCGATCAATGGATGCCACGTCGATCCAATCATGAAGCCGAACGATGTCCGATTGCATCGCTGGTCGCCGAATTGCAGGCCGGCATATGGCACTCTCGTGCCGATTCCTGTCTCGATCTGCGTCCATAGGTCGTCATTGGTGATCTCGCGGTAGGAGCCATCCCATCGTCGGTCGTCGCCCACGAACGCGGCAGGCTGGAAGGACAGCATCGAGAAACCCATCATGGAAGCGGCATGAGCAACTTCGGCCACCTCGGCCAGATTCGCTGGCGTCACGGTCATGTTGTGCGCCAGGAATGAGCGCACTCCGTGCTCACGGCGAAGGCGCGCGAACATCTGCACGAAGGCGCGTCGCGGCCCGTGGAGATCAGCCTCGGTCCTTGGCCTTGGCATCGTGCGGCGACTGCGCATGAGCGAGTCGAAGTGGGCCGCGAACGACAGGCGAGTGAAGCGCCGTCGGCCATCGGGGCCCACTGCCAGCCGCTGCAGGTAGTCGTAGTCGAAGTCGCCGTGGGTCATGCTCATGGGCTCACGCCCATGGTCGTGCATGACGTGGAGCACTGCTGCGTGGTCGTCTGGCGTCAGCAGCGATACCTCGCCGCCGATGAGCTGGGCATGCCCTCGTGGTCCTCGACGGGCACGCAGATAGGCCATCTGCCTCGCGACCTCACGAACTGTGTGCTCGCCGTCGATGCGAACCTTGTTGGCGTCGCTGGAGTGATAGCAGGGCTTGCAGGTCAGGTTGCACTGCGGGAAGACTCCATGAGTGCCCTCGCAGCCGATGGCATGACGGCCGACCACCTGGGCTGATGTTCGCACCCCGGGCGGCAAGGCCTTCCATCGCTCCCGTAAGCGATCCCGGAACTCAGGATCGATCGCGCGGGTCCGGCGTTCTAGGTGTCGAATACGAATGCGCAAACGCGCCCAGGGAGTTGCCACGGGTCGATAACCCGCGCCGCAGACTCATCTATTCCGACTGCTGTTGGTCACTCCTGCGCGAGAGCCCGCTGCACAGCCTGTCTGACGCGATCGACTGCCTCAGGGGTTGGCTCCGCGTCCTGGCCGTAGTCGCGAAGCGATGCGTGCAGCTCCTGGTACTCGCGTGCCAACCCGGTGCAGCGGGCACAGACGTCAAGATGGGCCTGCACACGCTGCCGATCGCCGTCGGACAGTGGGGCAGACGGGTCGCGATCCAGGAACTGCTGCAGCCGACGCGCGGTACGCCGGCATTCGATCATCTGGCGGGGGGATGTCATGTGAGCCTCCCTGAGGCCTTGAGGTGCTTGCGTAGGCGATCGCGGGCCCGATTGAGCCGCGACATGACGGTGCCGATGGGGATGCCCAGTGCCTGAGCACACTCGGCATACGTGAGCCCGTGGACGTCGACCATCACTAGGACTGGCCGGAACTTCTCGCCGAGCGAGTCGATGGCCTGCTCAAGGTCGTCGTCAAGCACGTGGGTCGCGACCGCCTCATGCGGGGTCTCGGGACGGTGCGCCCCGAACGCTGGCTTGGGGTCGGCCAGGACAGCCCAGTCGTCGACGAGATCGGGTCGCGTACGCCGTCGCAGATTCGACGCGGTGTGGCGCTGGATGGTCAGCAGCCAGGCGCGTGGGTGGGCTCCGTCGAAGCCTTCCAGCGCGCGATAGGCGCGGATCACGGTCTCCTGGACCAGATCCTCCGCGTCCGCCTCGGATGAGGTCAGGGTTCGTGCCACGCGCAGCAGCACCGGCAACTCGGGCTCCACATACTGCGCGAAGGCGGCCCGGCGATCCGCGTCGCTCAGCGGTCCGCTTTCGGTAGGAGTCACGCGGCCATTATCGCCTGCCAGAATCCCCACCGATGTGCCCTGACCCACAGCCGCACGTGAATCCAGCCATGGGGTGCGAATCGGGAATCACGGGCGCCTCCCACCGGGTTACCCTCACCGATATCTCTCTGGAGGCCCATGATGCGCACGACTACTCGATCCTTGTCGCTTGTGGGCGCGCTCGTGGCTGCCGGCCTCGCAATGGCAGCCTGCGGAGCGTCGGCGGCGTCACCAGCGCCACCCTCCACACCCGTCGCCAGCCTGCCCCCTCAAGCACACGGGGCGCGTCCTTCTGCAGCCACGCCGCAGGCACTCGCCTTCACTGCGACAACCGTCGACGGAGCCGCCTTCAACGGCGCCAGCCTGACCGGCAAGCCCGTGGTGTTCTGGTTCTGGGCACCGTGGTGCACGGTGTGTCGCGCCGAATCCCCCGATGTGGCCAAGGTCGCAGCCGAGTTCAAGGGCAAGGTCACCTTCATCGGCATCGCCGGTCTGGGGCCCGTGCAGGATATGCGCGCCTTCGTGTCGCAGACCAGCACCGGAGGGTTCACGCACCTCGCAGACGAAGACGGGAGCCTGTGGTCGCGGTTCGGCGTCGTGGCCCAGCCGTCGTTCGTGTTCGTCACCCCTGACGGGCAGTCCCAGGAGTTCACCGGTGGCCTTGGCGCCGATGACCTGCGGACGGTGGCCAGCAAGCTGCTGGTCGCCTGAGGCGATCGTGGATTCAGGACTACTGGCGCTGGCGCTTGTCGCCGGGGCCGTTGCTGCGTTCAATCCCTGCGGATTCGCCCTCCTGCCCGCCTACCTGACCGTGCTCCTCGCTCAGGCGCCATCGACAGCACCTCAAGGACCAGCGCTCATGGGGGCGCTGGCCCGGGCGGCGCGATTCGCGACAGGCATGACCGTGGGCTTTGTCGCCGTCTTCGGGATCTTCGGCTTGGCCGTGTCGCCATTGGCGCTGTCGTTCGAACGTTACCTGCCTATCGTGACGGTGGTGGTGGGCGTCGCACTGGTGCTCCTTGGACTGTGGCTCCTCATGGGTCACTCGCTCGCAATCCCCGGACTCGCGGGCCGCGGACGCGGACCCACAGGCGCCTGGACTTCGCAGGTCGGCTACGGGGTGACGTTCGCCCTGGCTTCTTTGTCGTGCACCGTCGCACCTTTCCTGGCGGTGACGTCGACCGCCCTGCACGCCGGCAGTCTCGCCCAGGCCATGGCCGCCTTCATCGCCTACGCCCTGGGCATGGGCGTGGTCGTCCTGGTCCTCGCCGTCGCCATGGCAACGGCGAGCGCTGGGCTTGCATCCCGCATGCGACGCGCTGGCCCGGTGATCACGCGCTTGAGCGGAGGCCTGCTCGTGCTGGCCGGGATCTACCTGGCCTGGTACGGATGGTTCGAGATTCGCGTCCTGGGTGGGAACACGGATTCCGACCCCGTGGTGTCTGTCGTGGTCAGCATTCAAGGATCACTCACACGCTGGGTCGCAAGCCTAGGTCCGAGCGCACTGCTCCTCGCCGCAGGCACACTGATTGCCGGCGCCGTCGTGCTCGTCTCCCTGCATCGTCGACGAAGTCGCCCCTCGGCAGCGCCTTGACCAGAATCCAATTCCTGACGAACCGCTTGGGTGCATCGAGCTGTCCGCTAGGCGGCTCGGACCGCAATCGTGCGACGGATACTCACCGGCAGCTGCGCCCCGGGTCTGGCGGCTCGCGCGAGCCGCGCAATGGCACGTTCTCGTCGAGGGGCCTTCACATGCGGAAGGTAGAGGGCCTCTACAGCGAGCCGGGCATGTTCCGGTTCCTCAAGCGGGTAGCCGAATCTGAGGCCTTCGTCCGCGGTCACCGTCAGTCCCGCCTCGGCAAGCATCCGCGCGAACCGTGACCTGCCGAACCTCTGGGGCATCTCGGGCAGGTGGCGAAGCCCCGAGACGACGGTGAGGCCGCGCATGAGGTCGCTCGGCACGACGGGCCAGGCAACGGGCCTGATCGTCGCCAGGGTTCCGCCCGGACGCAGTACCCGGGCCACCTCGGCCAGCGCGACGTCGATGGGGTCCAGCAGCATGATGGCCATGGAGCAGATCACCACGTCCACGCTCGAATCTTCAATGGGCAGGCAGGTTGCATCAGCCAGCGCGACCGGTCCGCGGCCAAGCTCTCGGGCCAACGCCAGTTCCTCGTGCGAACGGTCGATACCGAGGTAGGTCTTGGCCCCTTCAAGCAAGGACCGCAGGGGTGCGCTTCCGCAGGCAATGTCCAGGACATGCCCTGGGGATGCCGGCAGCGCGGATCGCAACCACGCATAGGGCGTCCCCACATCGTGCCGCCAAGCCGAGGTGAGTACCCGCTCGGTGATTCCGGGGTGGTGCGCGTGAAATTGCGTGAGATAGCCCGCCCAAAGTTCACCGCTGCGGCCTGCATGCGCGTGCACTGCACCGGACGCCGAGACGCGCGTCACGCCAGTTCCGCGAGCCGCTGGATAACTGAACGGCTTGAGGGCTCGGTCATCGTGCTGCCGTCAGAGAAGACCAGCGTCGGCACTGACAGATTGCCGTCATTGACACGCTTGACGAACTCGGCTGCCGATTGCTCCTGCTCGATGTCGATCTCTCGAAATGAGACGCCAGCACGATGCAGCTCGGCCTTCAGACGGCGGCAGTCACCGCACCACGACGTCGTGTACATCGTGATCCGCAGGTCCATTGATTCGGGCATTGAGTCCCCCATCTCGGCCTCTGTCGTTCAGATGGCCACGCTCGGGAAACCCGTCGGAGCGAACTGGTATTCCCTTGGCCGAGGCCTCAGCGAGCTCACAGCACGCGTCCGGCGCCGCTGTAGTGCTCGGCGTACCAGGGGCCCAGGTAGTCGATGACCTCGACTCCGTCGGACGGATTGGATGCGCTGACCATCTTGCCATTGCCGACGTACAGCGCCACGTGGTGTGCGTCGCCGCGGAAGTAGAACACGAGGTCCCCGGGCCGAAGTTGAGAACTTGGGATGCGCTGCACCTGATTCCATTGCGCATAGCTCAGGGAGGTCAGCCCCACTCCCCCGCGCGCCCAGGCGGCGGCCGTCAGCTTGGAGCAGTCCCACGAGGTCGGAGGATGGGCGTTCAGCGAGTATGGAGATCCGACGTGCGACAGGGCGTACTTCACGGCGGCCATGGCCCGTGAACTCACACCCCGGGGCCTTGCGGCCGGCGATGCCAATGCCTGCGCGAGGCGCCCAGCCTGTGCTTGAGACTGACGGGCACGGCCGTTTGCCTCGGCGGCCAATTGCTTGCGTTGCACTGGCTGCAATGACGCAAGCAGCGAACGGGCCTGGGCCAGTCTGGAGTCGATCGTCTGCTTCGAAGCACGCATCTGCTCAAGTATCCGGCCTGCGATGCGACCCTGATCGGCAAGCGCAGCTGTCCGCTGCGCAACGGCGGCACGCGCAGTCTGGGCGCGCCGGATGCTTGCTGCCTGTACGCGGGCTACCGCATCGAGCCGGCCAGCTTGGGACAGCAATTCGCGCGAGTCCCCTGCCAGGAGCAGGTGCAGTGAGGGTGGCAGGCCTCCAGCCATGTACGCAGCCCGCGCCAATGCGTCGGCCGTCTCTTCCAGAGTTGCCAGCCTGGATCGCTCACGCCCCAGTCGAGTGCGCAGGCTGGACTGCAGCTGGCGCGTCTGCCTCAGTTGCGCCAGAGCCTGCTTGTAGTCCTCGTTGGCTCCCGCGGCACGCATCTCCAGATCGGTGACCTGGGCCCGCACGGTGCCGATGTCCTGCTGAGGGCTGGCAAGCGCCTGGTGCGCGGCGGTTGGCCCGCTGGTCAGCGCGACCACCATCACGAGGCCCACCACGCACCTGACCAGCACTTTCCGACGCCATTGGTGGACTCCCGGCCTCGAGGAGGGTTCCCGGTCTGGGGTGAGTTTGGGCGTGCCAGAACCGGCTGTCATCGCTTCGCCGCCATGGTCAGGAATGTCCCGAACGAGGCCGACTATTCCAATTCTGGTTTTTTGGCCGAGGGAAGAATGCGGATCCATCGATGTGTTTCGTACTGGTGAAGACACGTCAGCGTTGGGTCACCTGTAGGTGGACTGCGCGTCAACTCCAGCGCTATCTCGATGCCGATCCCAGCGCGAAGCTTGACCAGCAGCGCATCACCCTGGTCGAGCGGCACCTTGCGACGTGCGCGCGCTGCACGACGCTCACGGCCGAGTACCAACACCTGCTGCTCCTGCTGCACGAACTGGGTTCAGCACATGCACCGGAAGAACACCTGGTACGCCAACTCCAAGACCACCTGCACGTCGTGCTCGCCCAGGAGCACCCATGAACGCCCAGGCCTCGCTCACGTGGGATCTGGCAGTCCTGGGAGGAGGAAGCGCCGGCATTGTCGCTGCCAAGACAGCAGCACAACTGGGGGCTCGCGTGGTGCTGATCGAGGCCGAGCGGACGGGGGGTGACTGCCTGTGGACCGGGTGTGTTCCCAGCAAGGCACTGTTGGCGGCCGCCGGCGCCGCTGCGGACGCGCGCAATGCCGGACGATTCGGCATTCATGTCACTGGCACGACCGTCAACTTCACCGAAGTCATGGATCACGTTCGTCGCTCGATCAGGCGGATCGAGCCGGTGGATTCGATCCAGGCGCTGAGCACCGAGGGCATCAGCGTCATCACCGGCAGGGGCACCTTCCTGCCCTCGGGCGCACTCGACGTCGAAGGCCGGGTGGTGCAGTATTGCCAGGCGCTCCTGGCTACCGGGGCCTCTCCGGCGATTCCGCCGATCCCTGGGCTCGAGACCATGCCTGTGCTCACGTCTGACACCCTGTGGGACCTTGACGTGCTTCCTGAACGCCTCGCGATCCTGGGCGGCGGCAGCATCGGCTGCGAGCTTGGCCAAGCATTCGCTCGTTTGGGATCCCAGGTCACGATCATCGAAGCCGCTGGGCGCATCCTGCCGCGCGAGGACCCGCGCGCCGCTGCCGCCGTGCAGCGCTCCCTCGTACGCGACGGGGCGCGGATCCTCCCGAACACCACGGTTGCCCGTGTCCAGGGATCACCCGATGGCTCGGGATCGCTCATGCTTGAGTCACCTGGTGGTGGGACTCACCAGGTCGAGTTCGACCGGCTGCTGGTGGCTGTTGGGCGGACTCCGAACACCAGCGGGCTTGGACTGGACGTGGCTGGTGTGCGGCGCGATGAGCGAGGCTACGTGCTCGTCGACAGGGCCCTGCAGACCAGCAATCGCCGCATCTGGGCCGCCGGCGACCTGACTGGGTATCCGCAGTTCACGCACACTGCGGGAGTTCACGGCAGCCTCGCAGCCAGCAACGCCGTGCTGGGCCTGCGCCGCAAGGTCGACATCATCGCCATCCCACGCGTCACGTTCACTGACCCAGAAGTGGCGTCAGTCGGCGCTGCCACGTGGGGACACACAGCGGATGCGAGGATCTCGCTGCCGACGCGCGAACATGTACTGGTCGATCGGGCAGTCACCCATGACGACACGGACGGCTTCGCCTGCCTGGCCATCGACCCTCGGGGTCGCATCGCGGGCGCAGCTCTTGTTGGCCCACGCGCTGGCGAAAGCCTGGGCGAGCTGACACTTGCGGTTCGTCTGGGCCTGAGCGCTCGAGATATCGCCGGCACCATGCACCCCTACCCGACCTATGCTGACGGAGCGTGGAATGCCGCCATCGACTCGACCAAGGCGCAGCTCGCACGTCCGTGGACGCGCAGGACCCTGACCGCCCTACTCAAGCTGCGTCGCGCACGCCTGCGCTGAAGAGGTGGGGTACGTGCAGTCCCTAACCCACGCGGGCTAGGGCAGCGGCGATCTGCTCGACCGTCGGCGCCCCTGCAAGACCAGCGCCCGTCGCATAGAGCCGGCAGGCAAGGCCAGGGGCACCCGCCTGGTCAGCGAACAGATCGCGATCGTCGACAACGATGGTGGGACTTCCCGCGAACCCCAGTTCATCCGCCTGGGCCTGTGTCGTCACTTCGACAAAGTCGATCAACGTCCCGGCCAGCTGGTCGATGTTCAGCGCCTGCTGGAGGTTGTTCGCGGCCGACAGCCAGTTCGGGCAGTCCTTGAAGTACATCAGAGTGACGCGCATGGTTGCCTCCATCTGCTAATCGTGCCGCAAACGGCAAGTGCGGAACTCGAATCAGGATGCAGCAGCCAGTCGATCCAGGACCATGGCGACGGGCGGATTCGTCATCGCTGTGCCGTCGGCAAAGACCAAGGTCGGCACCGTACGGTTGCCGCCGTTGACGCCTTCTACGAGCGCTGCAGCAGCTTCGTCGGTCTCGATGTCGACCTCGGTGAACACAACTCCTGCTCGTGCCAACTGCGCCTTGAGTCGCTGGCAGTAGCCACACCATTGCGTGCTGTACATGGTCAGTCCGGATGCGTTCATCAGGGCGCCTTTCGACTCAGATCGTGTCGTGGAAACCCGCCACGCTCGCGCGATATTCCATCGAGCGCGTGGCCCGCGCCGCAGTTCAGCGCTCACGCCCAGCGCGCAGGCCACCGGTGACCGGCGTGAGGTCCTCATCGCGCGACAACTGGACCAGCAGGGTGACGTCAACGACCTGGATCCTGCCCCGACGCAGCCGCACGAGCCCGCGCTGGCGCAGGTCGCCGAGCACCTTGGTGGTCGTCTCCCTGGTGGTGCCCACGAGGTCGGCCAACTGCTCGTGGGTGAGCCTCACTTCGCCCCCATTGTCGCGAGCCAAGGTGGCAAGTGCCGATGCGATCCGGGCCGGCACGGACATGAGCACGGTGTCACCCAAACGGCGCTCGAGTTCGAGGACTCGCGCACCGAGCACTTCGGCGACGCGGGCTGCCACCCTGGGATCGGACAGCAGACGCTCATTGACGTCGCTGCGGCTCATGATGCAGACCAGACTGGGTTCCAGCGCCTCGGCGTACGTGTCGTCCAGCTGCTGCCCCATCGGGAGCATCTGGCCGAAGATCTGCCCTGGCTCGATGATCGCGGTGGTCAGGCTGCGCCCGTCGGCGGCCAGCCGGTACAGGCGCACCCGCCCCGCCTTGAGGATGAACAGCACCTCGTTGGTCTCATTAGGCGAAATCAGCAGCGTTCCGGCAAGAACGTCCTTCATCTGCGTGGATGCTGCGATGCCTTCGACCTCAGCCATACCCAGGTCCCGAAAGATGTCGACCTCAGCAAGTCGCCAGACCTTGTCCGGCAGCGTCCAGCCCTTGGCGCCGTTGGCGTGAGTGTCAGTGCCCATCGGCATTCAGCCCTTCAAGAAGGTCGGCTATGCGCCGCGGCTCGGGATTGCCCAGTGACACGACCTTCCCGTCGACCAGGTACGTGGGGGTCCCGATGAGGGTAATCCCTACAGGCGCATCCTCGCGGTCCACATCGATGACACTGACCGTCAACCCGGGCACCAATTCGGCGATCTCGGCGAGCACCTGCGGTGTTCGCCTACAGGCCACGCAGTGGTCGGCGACCAGGACGGTGAGGTGCGGGGCCTGAGTGCTGGCCCCGCACACGAGTTCACTGTGCAGCACGCGTGGTCGCACCCTGCTTGAGCACAGCGGCAGTCACCAGCCCGAGGATGGCGCCGAAGATCATGTGGCCCATGAGTGACTTCCATGCCATGGCGTCGAACTGGAACGTGGGCATCCCGAGCTTCGCCGGCATGAGCAGCAGCGCTCCCAGCACCCACCAGGCGACGCCGTACATCACCCCGATGACTGCGAACCCAACGTAGCCAGCACGAACCTGGGCCACGATCACACCGAATGCCACGCCCAGCGCCATGGAGATCGCGAGGTGGGCCAGCCAGCCGACCACCACCGAGTCGCTCCCCACGAGCATCGCGATCTTGGGCATGAACGACATTATCTGCATCATCATCCCGAACACCATGCCGCCCAGGATGCCGCCGGCAAGGCCGCCGATTGCGCCTCGGGTGATCGCCTCAGTCGAGGTCCGCTGCCGTGTTCTGTGTGCCAGTGCTGTAGCCATGTGCAATCCCTTCCCAATCGCGCCGCATCTCGACGCTGCAGGCACGCTATGAGCACGTCGCACTGCAGTTCTGTGGGCTGGCTTACGTTCCGCGACAAATGCCAGAAGCCGTGAATTCCTCGGCAAATCGCGCATCAGCGACCTACCATCGCAACATGACCTCCACCACGTACCTCAGCTCCAGCGGCCTCGCCGAGGACCGCAAGGTGCTCGCAGCAACCACTGACCACGCACGCGCCTGGGTGGTGCTCAACGCGCTCGACGGATCCAGCGCCGCGCGCCAGAACGCCTACGAATCCGAGGCGGCCGGGCTAGTAGCACTGGGATATGGCTGCCAGGAACTCGACCTCCGCGACCACTTCGGGGCAACTGATCAGCTCACAGAAGCACTCGCAAAATCACAGCTGGTCTGGGTCGCCGGTGGCAACACCTTCGTGCTCGCCCGCGCTACTGCACAGTCAGGGTTCGACGAAGCACTGCGACAGGTGCGCGAAACCCAGGATCTGAGCTACGGCGGCTACTCGGCTGGCGCGTGCCTGGCTGGCCCGGATCTTGCCGGCATTGACCTCATGGACGACGCGCAGTTCCTCCCTGACGGCTATGGTCCGGACACTGCCCCACGCACCCTGAGGCTCATCGACGAGCGCATCGTGCCGCACTGGAAGTCCAAGTCACCAGAATCCTCAGGCGCCTCCTCGGCGGCGAAGTTCCTGAAGAAGGCACGCCTGCAGTTTCGCTGCCTCAAAGACGGCGAGACCTACGTCATCGGCGCAGCAGCCGCGGCGAGTGACGACCTTGCGATGCGCATGGCCACCATGCCGCACCTGCACTGCTGACAGGACGACCTGCAACGTCGAAGTGGCAGTCTCCACGAGCCGTTGCCATCTGAAGGAGACGCGCATGGAGATACCAAAACCCAGCGATCAGGCCAAGGCCCTATTCCGCGATCTCATCCCTGACGTGCCTGGCGTTGCTGTGAAGCCGATGTTCGGCAATCTCGGTGCCTACATCAACGGCAACATGTTCGCCGGGCTCTTTGGCGAGGACCTCGGGGTGAAGCTCATCGAGAAATCCAGTCGCGACGAACTCACTGCCATCGACGGCACCGGACCATTCGGCCCAGCCGAACGACCAATGGGCGGCTACACCTCACTTCCGTCCACGTGGGCGTCGATGCCGACGATGGCCTCCTCGTGGGTGCAACGCGCGATGCTCGAAGTAGGAGCCCTGCCCCCGAAGAAGGCAAGGGTGAAGAAGTAGTCCCGGCAATATGCGTTGCACCGAATACCGCCATGCCGTTGAGAAGGTGTGACCACCTTTGCCGAATTCCATGCCGCAAATGAGCGGGGTCCTCCGAAGCGACAGAGGGCCCCTGATCTCTCAGGGACCCTCTGTCGTACCGAACGTTCATTTAGTTGAACGTTCAATTTCGTAGCGGGGAGAAACTGAGGATGCACGATCACCGGGTTGCGTGCCCCGCGGGTTGCCCTCACAAATGATCATTCCTGCACCCCCCTCTGCACTCCCCTGGGGGCGCAAGCCTGCACCCCCGCCGCTGACTTTCATCAATGCGTTCAGGCGACTGCCTTGGGCTTGAGTTGGACCGTAAGCGTGGTGTCGAAGGCGCTGGCGATGCGCTGGAGGATCGGCAGAGTCGGCGTCGTGCCGCCGGCCTCAAAACGAGCAATCGCGGGCTGCGTCATGCCGGTCAGCTTTGCCAGGTCGCGTTGACTCCAACCGCGCCCCTCGCGCAGGCCACGAACCTGCTCCCCAAGCTCGAACGCGAGCTTGGCCGCGGCATACGCGGCCTCAACCGCCGAGTCGCCCGCGCGAGCGGCCTGCAAGTCTTCCCATGACGTGCGTGCCATCACTCCTCCTCATCCACAAAGTGCTCGGCCTGCATGCAAGCGAGCAACGACCTCTTCGCCCGCACCACCTGTGCCCGATCCCTGTCCTTAGTCTTCGCGAAGACCGTCAGCAGGATGATCCGCCGCCCTGGGGCGATCCAGTGGGTGATCCGGATCGCCTGTCGACCCAGGTCGAACCGAGGCTCCCGCAGCTTGCCGTCCAGTTGCTTGGTGTACGGCTCGGCGAGCAGGACACCTCGCTCGGCCAGGAGGTCGACGTAGAACGCCGCATGACCGAACTCATTGCCCGCGAGCCCCTCGCGCCAGTCCCGGACTTCAGGCTCAAGTTCCACCGAACCCCAGACATACCAATGATGGTATCACTCGTGTGATGCCGCCGAGCCCATAGCCCGTGAGGCAACTGCACTCGGGGTAGTCCGGGTGAGTTGGAAGGTGAGGTGGGGAGTGGAGGGCCACACCAAGCGGCGCCATCCACCCTCGCTCGCCGACTGTCGGCCGCGAGGCCGCGCCTAGCCGTCCTGCATACCGGCTCCGGACACTTCGCTGAGTACGCGCTCGATGATGTCCGGAATGGCGTCGAGCGCGGCGTCGAGTAGCGCCTCCACGACAACTGCTGTCGCCGCGGTGTTGACGTCGATCGCGCGCTTCCACGCGTCGGGCTCGTAGCGCGTCAGCATCGAGAGTGAGAACAGGATCACCCACCACAGCATCATGGGATGCAGCGTCGCCGGATCGCCTTCCACGGCCGGCAGAAGTACCTCAGAGTGTCGATATGGCCGGCCCGGGCGCCGAATGGCCCACGGCACGGCTGGCGAGAAGTTCACTTGAACAGTTCGTCCATCGTCTGAGTAGTGCACGCTCTCCAGCTGGAAGCCGCGCAGATCGGGGTATGCGGTACATAGCTCCGCGTACGCAGCATCGTCGAACACATGACCGGTGAGCGGCACTGAATTGATTGCGTACAGAATCCGTTCGCCTCGACTACCGCTGTGGTCGCTCACTAGATGCGTTCTTCGGCGCCGCAGTCGCGGCTCGGACAGTCCAACGTCGACAACCATCGACCAGAGATCCGACAGCGTCTGCGACCGCAGCATTGGCGCTGAATGCAGCAGTCGGCTCAGTTCGGTGAAACTCGTTCCTGGCTTACCATTCCCCCACACCGTGGTCGAGAACAGATCGGTTCCGCCGGCGACGTTTGCGAAGTCAGCGTGGATCCCGTGTCCCCGCAGCCGGAGGCCGCTTTCCGCAGCCACGGCAATGGCGCGACCAGCCTGAGATAGGCCATAGAAGAGGGGCAGAGCCCGGGTGGAGTGCTCCGCAAGAGCGGCCGTACGGAGCAAGTCTTCGGCCTGCTCGAGAGCGGACACGAACACGTCGCGATCACTGTTCGCGACAATATCGCGGCTTCTCCACGCGCGGATCAGTCGCCACGACTCCTGTCGACGGCGCTGCTCGACCTCCCAGTAAGTGGGCATTGCCTAGCCCGGGACGGTCGCTGCGCGCTCGATAGCAGCGGCTAGCGCCAAGGTGTCGTTGGGCCCGTTCCATTTCACGACGCTGACCGTGCCGTCGTTCGCGAGCGGGAGAGGCACGTCGATCGGCATTGCCATAACTAACGGCACCGAGCCATGCGCCATGTGATTGCGTAGTAGGCGTGCGATGCCAACGGCCGCTCGCGCCGCCTCCGGCCGACCAGCGTACTTGACCTCAATATCGACCCGCCTTCCCTTCAAGTCGACGGTCGCGTCAAAGCCTGTATCGCCAGACTTTGTTGCGGGCGTCACATTGATACCCATTCCTCTCAGACCCGAAAGCGCGCTGAGGACCTCGGCCTCGTATGCCCGTGCTTTACCGCCGGAACGGTCTCGGGCCACTCCACTCGGCCGGGAGCTCGGCGCAGATGGATCCACCGCGCCCGGCGATTCCTCGGTGTCTGCCATTCGAGTGCGGAGTTCATCCAGCATGCCCTTCCATGCTGATCCCTGGACGTCATCGGTTGCTGTGTCGGCCAAGCGCTCCAGGATGCTGACTGCCACAGCGTCCGGGAACGGTTGCTGGCGCGTGTCTGGCGGGAAGGCACGGTCCGAGAACCATTCAAATCTGCCCCACCACTTGTCCGCTGCCGC
Organism: Candidatus Nanopelagicales bacterium; assembly: GCA_028688835.1. Classification (GTDB taxonomy): domain Bacteria; phylum Actinomycetota; class Actinomycetes; order S36-B12; family S36-B12; genus UBA11398. Next base: position 23,160 of record JAQTXL010000003.1, read on the forward strand.
GGCCAGCCGCTGGTGCTCCAACAGTTGTCGTGAAACGCGCACTTGATTCGAGATGCCGACGAACGCGATGACTGCCGCGATGACCGCCGCGAGACCCGCAGCGCCCGGGCTACGAACAAATTCGCCGAGCCACGTCCGAACGTTTCCCTCCCGAGCGGCGCCGATCCAGATTGCTATGCCTGCTCCGACGAATAGGCTGGCGATCGCCCCGAGGATAGCTACCCACAGGGGCGGCCGCCATCGCTGACGGGCGGCTGAGCTCACGGCACGTCTACCTTGTCCGACGGGCGCACGAAGCGCAGAATCATGGGTCGCCGCAGATCCCTCAAGTGTCCCCCGTAGCGCTCGTAGCGAATCGCAGCGTAGCGCCGCAGCGCTGGTCCGCGAACAGAACTTGCTGGAGGTCATCGAGATCCGGCGCCACCAGCCTTGGACTCCGCTGGCTAGCGGACGAGTCCATTGGCGAAGGTCGGCATAGTGTCACTGTTGGCTGGAATCGCTTGCACGGTCAGTCCTGTCTGGAAGGATCACGGAATGCCGCAGATCCGTCTCACCGCAGGCGACCCGCTCGTCGCTCGGCTCGCTCACGAGAGCAACCCCGTCAAGGCCGTGATCGAACTCATCTGGAACAGTTTTGACGCCGACGCAGATCAGGTTGCCGTCGAGCTCGACCGCAACGATGCCGGCGGCATCGAGGGGGTCACGATCATCGACGACGGCCACGGCATCCCAGCCGAGGCGATCGAGGCGACATTCCGAGAAGTCGGTGAGTCCTGGAAGCGGGGCGCGACTCAGACACACGGGAAGGGCCGCCCGCTGCACGGAAAGATGGGTGAGGGGCGCCTGCGCGCTCTCGCCCTTGGAGAACGGTTCGACTGGAACACGACGGCGGTCTGCACCGACGGCGTGACGAGGTGGGTTCTCGTTTCGGGAACCGTAGACTCGCGAAGCGACTGGTGGTACTCGGAGCCCACTGAGACCCATGCTGCGACGGGAACCACGTTTCGCGCGACCGGACGCCAAGGACTCGACCGCCTAGAGAGCGCCGCTACGGTGCAGCAGCTTGTAGCCACGTTCGCGCCGTATCTGATCGCACAGCCCTCGATCGAACTCACGTATGACGGCACCAAGCTGGATCCCTTGGAGCACCGCTCTCGGGACAAGGACGTGCCAATCACGTGGACGTTCGAAGGAACGTCTCACTCAGCACTGCTCACCATCATCGAATGGGACAGCGGCTCAGAACGCTCGCTCCATTTGTGCAACTCGGCGGGAGTCTCGCTCCTTGAGGGCCAGAAGCCTCCGGCGGCTGATTTTCCGTATACGGCATACGTGCGCTGGGATGGGTTCGACGATGACGCGCACTCGTGGGTGATCGCCGACATGGATCCGGATGCATCCGCGATCGGCGGCCTTCGACAAACAGTGATGCGAGAACTGCGCGACTACATTGACAGCCGGGAAGCCGAGGATCGACGTGGCCTCGTCCAAGTCTGGATCGACAACGGCACGTTTCCGTATAGCGGGGCTCCCGAGAATCAGGAGCAACAGCTCGAACGCTCTGCCTTCGAGCTCGTTGCAACAAAGATGCGGCGTTTCATTCCGACGCAGAAGCCGGCGCAGAAGTTGACGCTCGGCCTGCTGAAATCTCAGTTTCAGGCAAATCCCGGCGACTTGGCTGAACTCCTGCAGCACTGGGCGGGCCTGAACGATACGGACCGCGACGACCTCGATCGCCTGCTTCGCACTACAGGCTTCTCCGGTGTAATAAGGGCGTCGTCCAACGTGACCAAGCGGATCGCGTTCCTCGCCGCGCTCGAGCAGATGATTTTCGATCCCGACATAGCTCCCGAGGTCGGCGAGACGGCGCATCTCCATCGGATCGTCGAGAAGGAACTATGGCTCTTCGGTGAGCAGTTCAACATGATGTTGAGCGAGCGCGGATTGACTGCTGTGTTAGAGCAACACCGCCGACTGCTTGGCGAGAACGTTATCGTCGGGGACGTAGTTCGCCGCCTTGATGGACGGACGGGACGAATGGACCTCGTGCTGTCTGGAACTGCGAGAGAGCCTGGACGCCACCGCCACCTAGTCGTTGAGCTGAAAGCGCCGGACGTCAATGGCGGGCTAACAGAGCTCGCCCAGATCAAGTCGTATGCGCGCACTGTGACGCACGATCCGCGCTTCTCGAGTACGACAACGATCTGGGACTTCGTTCTAATCGTCCGAGAGATGGATCCCGAAGTGATCGTGGAGGTAAACCAAGCTCGACGGGAGCCGGGCCTGGCATTCGAGTCGGACGACGCTGGCCATTCAGTGCGGGTCTGGGTGCGTAGGTGGTCAGATATCATTGCCGAGGCTCGCGAGAAGCTCGATTACATCCAATCGCACTTGAAGTACGACCCATCAGTCGCTGACGCACGGGAGTATCTGAATCTTCATCACGCAGAGTTTCTACCTGATGCGCTGCGGGGCACGATTGTCGACGTAGAGCGCCCGGACGAATCTCCTTAGCCTCGACGCAACGTGGTCGAGCCCGGACGGCTAGTGATCACCATTTGCGGCTCATCGGCGCAAGTTTGTCCCACGCGGGCGAGCCCTGGAGCACCACTTCGACGATCTCGTCGGGGCGCACCAGGTCTACGTGTGTCTCCAACCCGGGATCCATGCCGAGACGGACCGCGACCAGCCGGCGCGCCAATTGGGGGTCACGCACACCGCGTCCGTGACGCGGACCCCGAGGAGGGAGCGCTGCGATGACCACCGCAGCAGTACCGATGCGGCCGAGTTGCTCTAGCGCAGGGTCAGGGAGCTTGTCGTCGAGCTGCCAGTAGATCGCTTCACCACCCCAATAGGTAAAGAGGCGCCAGAACCCGCTTCGGTGCTGCAATGACAGCCGCGACCCGGAGAAGCACACCCGATCCGAGCGCCCCGCCCTAACGGCATACTCCAACGCGATTGGCCGCAGCCGTTCGGCGAGAGTCCTATCCATCGCGCCCACTGCGATGGCGGAGTCGAGGCGGAAGTTGACGAGTTCCGGCGTCAGCGGAAACATTCCGCGCTCCTGGATCGATTCCACTTCGTGCGGAAGTAGCCGCGTCGCGTGGTACAACGCGAGCGGGGTATAGCCGATCGCCTCGTCGATGACTGCGGTCTCCTCGCGGCCAAGCGCGATCTCGTCCGGGCCGATTGACGTCTCCTCGTTGTATTCAAAGTCGGCCAGATCCGGGCGCTCCCGAATGACCTCGTCGACTGCGTAGCCAACTTCCCACGGCCAGGACTCCTGAACGTCCAAGTCGAGCAACACGTACTTCTCGCTCTCCGTGAGAGCTGCCAGCCGATCGCTCCCGGACCCTCGTCCGTTGTTGAAGGCCGCAGTTTTGAACTTACCCGGGCATTTGAACTCACCGGGGCACCACAAATTTAGCATCATCGCCACACAAACCAGAGGCGGTTACGGTGCGCGTAGGTGATGTTCGTGATGCCGGCGCCGCTTCAGGCTTCGGGCGATGGAGCGGCGCCCTATTGCATCTCTACAAGCGCTTCTTCGATCGAGGTGGGGACTCCAGTTTGATTTCCTCGCTGACCTGCCCTACGCCCTGGTGACCTCTCTGAGTCTGGAGGTCAGTCATGCGGAAGTTCACTTAGTTGAACGTTCAAGACTGCCACTCCTGCACTCCCCGGGGCGCAAGGCCGCAGCTACCCCGCACACTTTTGATTTCACTCTCGCACCGATTTCTCGATCCGGTCGACGAAGGATTGGACTCGCAGGACAGCTTGCTCGACGTCGGGTGCGAGGACGAGTTCGTCGAGGCCTTCCATGGCCCGAACATATATCGATGGCCAATGGGGCAAAGTAACGAGAACCGGCGGCCATTGATGCTTGCTCCGGCCAGCGAAGACCGCGACACACGCGGCACGCGTGTGGTCAAGGGGCTCGTCAACAAGCAGCGCTTCGAGGAGTTGCAGGTCGACCAGATCGTGTGCTCGATCATTCGCACGTGGCTCATCGACAGTCTCGGTGCAGGCGTGGAGTTTCTGCGCGACCTGCCAGGGCAACGTCATACACGGGACTGCCCCGCTGTTTGGTAGCCCCACGAGTGCGAGAGCTTCGGAACTGACCTTGTCGTAAGAATCGCCGTTACCCGCCTCGATCGGAGACACCTCGATCGGGACCGAGACGAAGGACTTGCCCTGGTAATTGATCTTCGCTGTGAATCGGAATGCATCAGAACCCAGCGCCGGAATCTCGAACGCAACCGGTGGCGTGAACACGGCAGTGAATCCCTCCCACCCTTGTGCACCTGCCTCGGCGAGCAGGTCGTGGACGGTAGCGATATCGCCACGAATGACTGCGTCAAGGTCCTTGGAGGTTCGAGATGCCGGAATACCGCGCCGCAGTTCGAGGGAGACGCCGCCCTTGACCAGCAGCAGCGGGTCGCCGTGGTCGTCAGTTAGCGCCGAGAAGAACTGGGTGACGACCAGAACGCCAACGTGCTGTTGGAGGCGACCAAAGACGATTCCCTCGCGCTTCGCAGCAGCTGCCAGACGATCTCGCAACGCCCGCAGATTCGAAGGGGACGCGTCATAGCGCGACGTCATCTACGTCTCCCACCATTCGTGCCACGCACGTCGATGCGAGTGCGCAATGCACGTGCTTCGTCCCGCCGCAGATCACCCTGAGCTTCGGCTTGATCGACCGCCAGTCGAAGTTGGTAAGGGTCGGTCCCTCCGGCCAAGCAGTCTCGGACCGTACGGGCAACTGTGGTGACGGGAATATCGTCGACCTCCGTAACATCGCCCAACGCAAGGTCTCGGCGGTGCAGGCGATACAGCTCGCCACCGGCACCGCGAGGGTGATTGGCGCGCGGCACGGTCAGGTGAATGCGCGATGGGTTGACGTCGGATAGTCCGTGCAACACCAGCGCCGACTCGTCGGAGACCACGCCCCTGCCCAGCGTCCAGGCAACCGCCTCAGCCAGATCGTCATGCCGGGTGCGCGGCAAGATGGGCACCCGATAGGCACCCCGGCCCACGCGCTCTAGGCGCCCACGGGCAGCCATCACCCGCAGCTGGGCCGGATCTATGCCAAGCGCTCGGGCATCACGCGTGGTGATGTATCCGTGCTGCTCCACGGCTCGCTCGAGCACCCGATCCCTCACATTCATGTGCTAAAGCGTATCAAACTGATACGGATAAGCACACAAAAGCAGGCCAGCACCTCTCCGGAATCATGGGTGCAGATTGCCCTGGGCTGCACTCCCCCGGGGTGCAACGAGACACAGATCCAGTCCTGCCGCCTCCTGCACCGGGGGTGCAGCACGCGGGTACACCGGGTGCAGGCTGCGCCTACTTTCCGCCTACTTTCACCTGTCGGGAGAGGCAGAAAATCGTACCGAAATAGGACAAGACCCCCCAGATTTGGGAGGTCTTGAACCTAATTTGGTAGCGGGGAGAAACTGACAATGCACGATCACCGGGTTGCGTGCCCCGCGACTTGCCCTCACAAATGATCATTTCTGCACCCCCTTCTGCACTCCCCTGGGAGTGCAACCCTGCACCCACCCCGCTGACTTTCGCCCGGATCACGCGGCCGTTCCACCAATGAATCGTGCGTCCAGGGATTGCGATGGCAGGAGACTCAGTGGGGTGGACGATACCTCGATCGTAGTTCCGCGCGCCTAGTTGAGATGCTCGATTCTGGGCAAGCGGATGGTGAAGGTGGAGCCCTTCCCTGGGCCGTCGCTGGCGGCGGTAAGCGACCCCCCGTGATCGATGACGATCGCCCGGGCGATGGTCAGGCCCAGGCCGCTGCCCTCGGCACCCGTTGCGACTCGCGCGGGGTCGACTCGGTGGAATCGCTCGAAGATGCGTTCGATCTCCTCGGCGGGGATCCCAGACCCCTCATCGATGATCTGCACCGATACCTCGGTCGCCTGTCGGCGAGCCACCATCTGGACGCCGTGCGATGCCGGTGTGTAGCGCAGCGCATTCTCGAGTAGGTTGGCGAGAACCTGCTGGAGCCTGACTTCGTCTCCCAGCACCGGCAGCGCTTCGGCGGGTGCATCGAGGGTCAACGTGAGACCCGCGGCTTGAAAGCCTGGCGCCGCAGCGGCGACTGCGGTCTCGCAGGATGCTCGAAGATCGATCGGCGAGAACTCCATCCCTAGGGCGTGCTCCGCCGCAGCTGCAGTCTCGCGCAGGTCGCGGGCGAGTCGATTGAGTCGGTGCACCTGGTGGCGCATGGTGTCCCACGACTCGGTGGAAGGCGCAAGGACCTGGTCCTCGAGCCCGTCGATGTACGCCTCGAGCGTTGCCAGAGGCGTCCTAAGCTCATGCGCGAGGTCAGCCAGCAGCCGCGACCTCGCCGCCTCTGAATCACCCAGGCGAGTCGCCATGACGGTAAACGCGTCCGTCAGCCGCGCGAGTTCGCTGCTGAAGCCTGCATCGGGAACGACAACGTCGAATCTCCCGGCGGCCACGGATTCAGCAGCTGTGGCCAGCTGCTCGATCGGTCGCGTGACACGCCTGACCAGGATCCAGGACACCACGCCTGCTGCGGCCACGGAGATGACAGTGGCCACGGCCACGGAGATGAAGAACGCGTAGGCGAAGGCCTCCTCGGCGTGGAGTTGCACCTCTCCGGTTGCCATGCCGAAGTGACCCAGGTGCTGGTGGAACAGCGTTGGCGCGACGAGCAGTGCGGTCACGATCAGTGTCACAGTTCCGATGAGCACGACGATGGTCTGCACCAGCATCATGCGCGTGGCGAACCGTGGTCGCCGCTTCATGCCGGTATCACCAGTCCGTAGCCGACAGCCCGGACGGTGCGAATGAATCGGGGCGCGGTGGCGTTGTCGCTGAGTTTGGTGCGCAGGTGTCCGACGTGGACGTCGACGACGTGCTCGTCGCCGATCCATCCTGGGCCCCACACAGCTTCGATGAGCTGTGCGCGCGTGAGTGCGGTATCGGGTCGTGACATGAGGGCAGCCAGGAGGTCGAATTCCGTCCGCGTGAGTTCCACAACTGTGCCGTCGACCGCGGTCGAGCGTGCCTGGAGATCCAGCACGAGCCCAGGCATCGTCAAGGGCTCCTGCGGGGCAGACATTGCGGGTGAAGTTCGGGGTCGGCGCAGCATCGCCCTGGCCCGGGCGATCAGCTCGCGCGGGGAGAAGGGCTTGACGAGGTAGTCGTCGGCGCCCATGGTCAGGCCCAGAATCTTGTCGACTTCTTCGTCGCGCGCGGTGAGCATGATGATATAGGCGTCGCTGAACCCACGGATGAGGCGGCAAGCCTCGATGCCGTCGAACCCCGGGAGCATGACATCCAGGACGATCAGGTCGGGTCGTTGCATGCGGGCGACTTCGACCGCGTCAGGTCCGGTGTGTGCCAGGGACACGTCGAAACCCTCGCGCACGAGGTAACTGCTGATCACGCTCGTGAGCGGAATCTCATCATCGACGACCAGGACACGGAGTGCATCAGCCATGTGCAGTGGTCCCCGGATGCTCCAGGAGCCTGCGTGCCTCTGCGTAGGCCTGGGCGTCGAGCTCGCCGCTGGCGAACCGTCGATCCAGGATCGCTCGGGGAGACTCTGCCGACAGCGTCGCCTGCTTGCCGCTGCCGTGGGTGAAGCGGATGACCGCCCAGATTGCGAGGCCGATTAGGGCGATCCAGAAGATCATCATGAAGCCCATCCCCCACCAGTTCGTGCCGTTCCAGCCATTGCCGTCCTGCCACCAGCCCATCATCGTTGGGCCTCCCTGCCTCTACACGCCGTGCGGCGCTCTCTGCATCCATTGTCGCCCCGACTCGCATCCACCAGGGCCGCGGTCGATCAAGATTTGATGAAGGGCGGCCGCGCGCGACCTTGATCGAATCTTCATCGTTTCTGGCATCTGCGAATCCACGAGCGGGTCGATGCTGGAGACAGCCCGGTGATAGCACCGGAACGTGCCTGGAGGATCGTCATGGAGCTCACCCGAAGGCAGTTCGGACTTGGCTTCCTGGGCACCGGGCTTGCGCTGGGCGTGGCCGCGTGTGGCGGCAACCCAGCCTCGCTGGCAACCAGCACGCTGGCCCCGACTAGCGCTCGTGCGACTGGGCAACTGCGCAAGTACACCCTGAATGCCAAGGCGACTCGCGTGGATCTGGGCGGTCGCATCGTGGACACGTGGGCGTTCGGCGACACGATTCCCGGGAAGCCACTGCGGGCGACCGCCGGTGATCGGGTGCAGGTGGCGTTCTCGAACGACCTGCCGATGGCCACGAGCGTGCACTGGCACGGCCTGCAGATCCTGAACGCCATGGACGGCGTGCCGGGCGTCACCACACCTGAGACTCCCGCAGGTGGCGCGTTCGCCTTCGACTTCGTCGTCCCCAACGCGGGCACCCACTGGTTCCACCCCCACCACGGGCTTCAGATGGACCGCGGCCTGTACGCGCCATTCATCGTCGACGACCCTGCCGAACCCGGGTCATACGACCACGAATGGATCCTGGTGCTGGATGACTGGACTGACGGTCTTGGCCAGAGCCCGGAGCAGATCATGGCCGGGCTGCAGACAAGCACCGGCAGCGGCTCGGGCGGCATGGGCGGCATGAACATGGGTGGGATGTCGGGCATGCAGGGCATGGATGGCGGCGACGTCACCTACCCGGCCTACCTGATCAACGGGCGCATGGCATCAGACCCGGACACACTTGCGGCCAAGCCCGGCCAGCGCGTGCGCCTGCGGATCATCAACGCCTCCGCCGACACGATCTTCACCATCGCCCTCGACGGGCACGACCTGAACGTCACCCACACCGACGGATACGCAGTCAAGCCCACGACCACGCAGGTCCTGCGCATCGGCATGGGCGAGCGCTACGACGCGATCGCCACCCTCGGTGACGGAGTGTTCACGCTTGCCGCCCAGCCCTACGGCAAGCAGGGCCTAGCCCGGGCCCTCATCCGCACCGGTGGTGGCGCAGTACCGAAAGCCAGCTACCGGCCCAGCAACCTCGACGCATCTCCGCTGACCTTCGATGCGCTCCAGGCTGCCCCTGGCACCGCGCTTCCAGCCGCATCGCCCGACACGACGCAAGACCTCGTGCTCGCCGGTTCGATGGCGCCTTACACGTGGACCATCAACGGTGCCACCTACGACCAGACCACGCCGCTGACCATCAAGGCCGGCCAGACCGGCCGCCTGCGCATCGTGAACCAGTCGATGATGTCCCACCCCATCCACCTGCACGGACACAGCTTCCAGATCGGCGACGCCGGTGGCACCGGCCCCCGCAAGGACACCGTGCTGGTCCCACCGATGCGCGGAGTCAACGTCGACCTGCTGGCCGACAACCCCGGGAAGTGGATGGTCCACTGCCACAACGCCTACCACGCCGAAGCCGGGATGATGACCCGCCTGGACTACGCCACGTAGCGCCCCGATAGTGCGCCACCAGTCATCCACCCAACGCTCAGCCTCTGACTGATCACCCCAACTAAGGAGACGCCACCACATGAACCGACGCTCACTGACCAAGGCCACCACCGGCATCGCACTCACAGCACTGATCACCACCTTCGGCGCTACCCAGTTCGCCAACGCAGCCAACACACCGATGCCGATGGCCTCAGCCTCGGCATCCAAGACCATGGCGCACGGCGCCAAGGGCGACATCGCGTTCGCGCAGATGATGATCCCCCACCACCAGCAGGCCATCGACATGGCAGACCTGGCCATGATGCACGCCAAATCCCCTGGCGTCATGAACCTGGCCAAGCAGATCAAGGCAGCCCAGGACCCCGAGATCACCAAAATGGGCGGCTGGCTGACCAAGTGGGGAGTCTCCGAATCCTCGAGCTCATCCACCTCCACAGCCAAGCCCTCCAGCAGCGATCCCATGGCCGGCATGGACATGGGCTCACATGGTGGACCAGGCATGATGACCGACGCCGACATGGCCAAGCTCTCAGCCGCACGAGGCGCTGCCTTCGACTCGATGTGGCTGCACATGATGATCACCCACCACCAGGGCGCCATCACCGACGCGCGTCAGGTTCTGAAGACCACCAAGGACGCGGCAGTGGCCAAGATGGCCCGCAGCATCATCAGCGGCCAGACCGCACAGATCGCAACCATGAAGCAGATGCTGGCGAAGTAGGACCACGCATCAGCCCAAGGACAGGGAACACAGACATGAACTCAGCGAGCTACGCCGTGCAAGGGACCACCTGCATGCACTATGTCAACGCCGTCACACCGAAGGTGAACGCAATCGATGGCGTCGCGGTCGACCTGCGACCCGGGGATGTCTCCCAGGAGCGCATCACCAGTGCGACCGCACTCGATGACCAACGAGCGCAGGCAGCGCTGCAGGAGGCGGGCTACCCGCTCGTTCCCGCATGATCCACCGTCAGGGAGTCCAGGGCCGCGCTCTTGCGCTCGTCCTTGGCTTGGCCAGCGCAGCAACCGTCCTGGCAGCCTGCTCATCGACATCCGGCGAACCGATCCCGCAATCCCCGGCCAGCGCTCCCGCACTTGCAGAGCAACCCTCCCCCGGGGTCGCACCAACAGCTGAAGTCACGATCAGCACGGACTCCCTGACGGGGCATATCCACAATCTCGTCCTCCATGGCGGCACGATCTTCCTGGGCACGCATGACGGGATCTGGAGTCAGCTCCACGGGCAGCAGCCTCAACGCGTGTCAGAAGAGGGCTTCGACGTCATGGGCCTGACCCGAACGGGGAGCACCTGGCTCGCCTCGGGACACCCAGGCCCGAAGATGCAGGCACCCTCAAACCTTGGCCTGGGCATCTCCACCGACGGCGGGCGCACCTGGGTGAAAGGCTCCCTGGGAGGGCAGGTCGACTTCCACCGCCTCGTCGCACAAGGGGCCGTCGTCATAGGGATCGACTCGGGCGATGGTGTGCTGTGGCGAACGGACAACATGGGGCGCACGTGGCACAAGCTCGGCACACCGCCGCTCTTTGATCTCGCGATCGCGCCCGACAACACCTCCATCGTCATCGGCACCACACAGAACGGGGTGGTCCGGAGTCTCGACGGTGGAACGACGTTCACCCTCGATGTCGAGGGTCCACTGCTGGCCCTGCTTTCGGCGACAGCGGACGGCGTGTACGGCGCTGGCGCCAACGGCGCCATCTACTTCTCAGCTGATGCAGGCAAGACCTGGCAGCCACGCGGCACTGTGAGCGCACAGCCCACTGCACTGAGCGCCGAGGGGAGCACCGTGGTTGCGCTGGTCGGCAACGTGGTCGTGGAGTCACGTGACGGCGGCCGGACCTTCCAGGACCGATTGAGCATCAATGGCGTCGACGACCATTGATGCTCCGTCTGCCCCGCTATCACTTCGCTGCCGCGACCCCAACTAGTTGATCAGTGCGCGCCAGAGCAATGCCACCGCGACCACTGCCCCGGACAGCCCAGCGAGCATGACCCTCCACCGCGTCACTCGTCGGCGGCGGTAATTCCTGCCTACCAGCATCCCGGGCCCCGCCGGGTCCTTCAGTAGGCGCACGCGCACCGTCATCGACGGCGCTCACGCATCACAGCACGCGCCCCACGCCCGAGAAGCGCTCGCGATACCAGGGTCCGAGGAAGTCGATGAGCTCCACCCCGTCACTGGGATTGGACGCACTGACCATCTTGCCGTTGCCGACATAGATCGCAACATGATGCGCACCTGAACCGAAGTAGAAGACCAAGTCACCCGGACGGATCTGCGACACCGGCACGTGCCGGGTCTGCGAGTACTGCGACCGCGAGTAGTGCGCGAGGCCGACCCCAGCCTGGCGCCAGGCAGCCAAAGTGAGGCCAGAGCAGTCATAGGTCTGCAGCCCATCCTGCGCGGCCACATACCGCTTACCAACTTGAGACAAGGCGAATCGAACAGCCTTGGCAGCCTTGCTGGACCCCACATAGCCCTGAGCGGCCGTGCCTGGCTTTCGCGATGGCTGCGTCACCGAGGACTTGGGCGGACTGGACGCCAACGCTAGCTGTCGCTTGGCGGCTGCCGCGGCCTTGATGGCCTGACGACGCTGCTGGAGCCTGATGCGCTCAAGTCGCTGCCGCTGCGCTGCAGACAGTTGGGACAGCACGGACTGGGCACGGGCGAGATTCTGGTCGGCAGTCGCCTTCGCCGATGCCATCTCAGCGCTCAGTCGTCTGGCAGCCTCGGTGCGCTGCTGGACCTGCGCCTGGGTTTGACGCAACCGCAGGGTGGAGGTCTGCCAGCGACGAAGGACCGACTGCTGCGACTTGGCCAACTGCTCCATCGCGGCCCCCTGTGCCAGGAATTGCGCTGGATCATCGGCAAGCATCAACTGCAACGACGCATCCAGGGATCCCGACATGTACGCAGCACGAGCAAGCGCATCGACCAGACGCGCGGTCTGCTGCTGCCGCGCGCTCTGCCGGCCTGCCGTCTGCCGCAATGCCACCAGCTCTAGGGCAACCGTGTTCAAATTGCTGCGCGCCTCGTTATAGCGCTCAGTCGCGCCTTCAGCGACTCCTTGCAGATCCCTCACCTGGCCCTGCACTTTGGCAATCTGATCCGCCGGGCTCGCATGCGCAGGTGGACCAGACAGCAATCCGGCACCCAACGCAACCACAAGGCCCGCTAGAAGCACTCGCGCCCAAGACCCGGGCGCAGTCATCACAGGCCTTCCTCATGCCGCAGCCACCCGAGGCACCCGCCCAGATCTCCACCGGCGGCAGGACTGCAGACTCGATGCACGCGGAGCATGCTCCAGTCTCGACGACATCGAGCAAGCATCTGGGCAGTGATCCATGAAGATTTGATCAAGAAGCCGTTTCACAATCACACAATCCGCTTAACGTCAGCAAGGATGGCATCTCAATCACTTTCGCTGTCGCGTCCAAGTGCCGTGACCGGTCCGCGCTGCTCAGCTGGATGACTGGTCCTACAGTGTGACGAGTTGCGGACTACCACTTGGGAGTTGCCATGGATTCCCCACACGAGGCTGTGCCCAGCGAACCCGTGATTTTCGCTTGCCCGATGCACCCGGAGGTCACTGACAACCACGCATCGACGTGCCCCAAGTGCGGCATGGACCTGGTGGCGATCAGCCTGATCCATGCAGGTCACGGTCACACAAGTACCCATGTGGGCCACGAGATGTTCACCTGCCCCATGCACCCCGAGATCGCGCAGCCCACGCCGGGCCGATGCCCGATCTGCGGCATGAACCTGGTTCCAGTCTCCGAACCACACACCATGGACGCGTCATCACACGCGCCTACCCCGCACAACAGTGCCTTTGCACCTGCCAACTCAAGAGGTTCAGTGCTTCAAGGCACGCTCTACACCTGTCCCATGCATCCGGAGATCATTCGGGACGCGCCCGGGCGCTGCCCCATCTGCGGGATGCACCTCGAACCGGCGACGCCTGACGTGAACGATGACTCTGCACTTCGCGAATACCGCGACATGCGCAGGCGCTTTTGGATCTCACTGCCCTTTTCGCTGCTGACGCTGTCGCTGTCCATGCTCCACTTCCCACCGATCGACGAGGCCATCAGCCCGTGGGTGCAGTTCGCGCTGGCGACCCCTGTCGTGCTGTGGTGTGCAGGTCCATTCCTGGTGTGGGCCGTGCAGTCAGTTCGCCATCGCAGCCCGAATATGTGGACACTCATCGGTCTTGGCGTCAGCGCGGCATACCTCTACTCGCTCGTGGCCACCATCGCTCCTGGGCTCTTCCCTGAGTCACTCAAGATGGATGGCATCGTTCCCGTCTACTTCGAGGCGGCGGCCATCATCTGCACCCTCACGCTCCTGGGGCAGGTACTGGAGCTGCGCGCTCGAGCGACCACCGGTGAGGCGATCAAGGCGCTGCTGAATCTGACTCCAGCGACGGCCCATCTCATCGAATCCGACGGTGTCGAGACCGACGTAGATCTGGGCCAGATCACGGTCGGCGATCGCGTCCGCATCCGCCCGGGCGAGAAGGTACCCGTCGATGGCGTGGTCCAGTCAGGCCAGTCGTCCGTCGATGAATCCATGCTCACAGGCGAACCGCTGCCGGTCGACAAGGTCTATGGCGACACAGTCATCGGCGGCACCGTCAACACCAATGGCACACTGGTGGTCGCGGCATCGAATGTCGGCGCGGACACCGTGCTGGCCCAAGTGGTCGACATGGTCGCCAGAGCTCAACGATCCAAGGCCCCACTCCAGCGCCTCGCGGACAAAGTCGCCGGCGTCTTCGTCCTGGCGGTCATCGGCATCGCCATCGCAACGTTCCTCATCTGGGGCCTATTCGGCCCAGAGCCGCGCTGGACCCACGGCCTGGTCACCGCTGTCGCCGTGCTCATCATCGCGTGCCCCTGTGCCCTCGGCCTTGCCACGCCCATGTCCGTCATGGTCGGCAGCGGACTTGGCGCCCGCCACGGCGTCCTGTTCAAGGATGCGGCCGCCATGGAGAAGATGCGCGAAATCGACACACTCGTGGTGGACAAGACCGGGACCCTCACGATCGGCCGGCCCACCGTGAACAGCGTGGTCCCAACACCTGGAATCACCAGCGCACGAGTGCTGCAATTGGCAGCCAGCGCGAACCAGTCCAGTGAGCATCCACTGGCAAGGGCAATCCTGGCCGCAGCACGCGCCAGCGGCACCCGCATCGTTGAGCCAACGACGTTCGAGGCCAAGCCGGGCTACGGCGTCAGCGCACACGTCGACGGACACGCCCTACTCGTCGGCAATCGCGACCTCATGACCCTCAACGACGTCAATTGGAATCCAGACATCGACCAGTTAGCACCTGACGGCCAGACGATCATCTACGTATCAAGCGACGGTGAGCTGATCGGCTGTATCGCACTCGTCGACCCGATCAAGGACACCACCATCGAAGCAGTCCAAGCCCTGCACCGTGACGGCATAGCAATCGTCATGGCCACCGGCGACACCACAGGGCCGGCAAAACGCGTCGCAGACACGCTTGGCATCGACGCATTTCACGCAGGCGTCAAACCCCAAGACAAGCTGAGCATCATCGAAGGACTCCAGCAGCAAGGCCACCTCGTCGCCATGGCCGGCGACGGCATCAACGACGCCCCAGCACTAGCCCAGGCCAACATCGGTATCGCCATGGGCACCGGAAGTGACATCGCCATCGACTCCGCCCAGATCACCCTCGTCAAAGGAGACCTACGCGGCATCACCTCCGCCCGAGCAGTCTCACGCGCAACCGTGGGCAACATGAAGCAGAACCTCTGGTTTGCCTTCGCCTACAACGCACTGGGAATCCCCATCGCCGCCGGCATCCTCTACCCATTCACCGGACTGCTGCTCTCACCCATGATCGCCGCAGCAGCAATGAGCCTGTCCAGCGTCTCCGTCGTGATGAACGCACTCAGGCTCAGATCCGCCAAGATCTAGCAACCCGGCGCCGACGGCATCACGATGCAGGCCATCGCGCAACTTGCCAAGTACGGAGCGCGGCCACGCCGTCGACCGGATGTGACCATTTACTGTCGCAGACTACCGCACGCGCAACGCGATCCTCCGACACGACGAAGGGCCCCTGATCTCTCAGGGACCCTCGGTCGTACCGAACGCTCAACTAGTTGAACGTTCACTTTTCGTAGCGGGGAGAAACTGAGGATGCACGATCAGCAGGTTGCGAGGTCAGCACGATGCCCTCACGAACGGTCACTTCTGCACCCCCTTCTGCACCCACCTGGGGGTGCAGACTCGCACCCCCTCCGCTGACTTTTCCTCACGTCACGTCAGTGAGGGACCCTCATAGCGCGAGTTGATCGTCGGTGGCGGCGTGAGCCTTGAATGTTGGCCTTGCATCGGTTCGGTCCGTGGCTGGTCGCGCGCGACGGTGGTCTCGTCGAGGATCTCGCCTAAGAGGTACTGCGCTCGCGGTGGAATCGGGTAGCCCGGGCCCAGGCATGCGCGGGCGATGTCCAGGGCCTGCTCGACCGTGGCAATGCCGAGGGCGTTGACGAGTAACTCAAGGTCGCCACGGTCCTGCTCAACTCGGGACGCCGCAATCTTCATTGCGAGCAGATGCTCGGCACCGGCGACACACACCCGCAGGTGTGCCGATTCGAAGATCACCTGCTGGTGCGGATCCGCAGTCGGGGGCACGAAACCCTTGACTGCGTCATTGAGCCAGTCTTCCGGCAGGCCGAATTCTGCTGCTACCTCGCCGGCAGCTGCCCGAACATCAGTGGCTGGGGCGAATACGGCGTCGAGGTCTCGGGTGGTGCGAGCAGAATCGAACGTCAGCGCAATCGCAGCACCCCCGACGAGGTACATGTCAGCCGTTGTGCCTCGCCGGGCCAGTGCGTGGTCGAGCGCGTGCATCAGTTCCTGGATGCGACCGCGGTCAAACGTGGTCACGCGCGCACCAAGGCCGTGTCTGTGATGAACACGCCACGGATCCGGAACTCGCCCGGCGACTGGACCAGCGCCCACGCTCGACCGTATGCCGATTCGGACACAAACCACCAGGGCCGTGCCTCGCGCCGCGGATCGCGCGCCCACTGCGGAGCAGTCCAGCCGTCTCGCTGCGCCAACCAGCAGGCAAGCGCAGCGAAGGCGGCATCGAGTCCCGAATGGCCAGTCCAGGAAGGCTCGCGCGCAAAGATCTGCGCTGCCGCTGCAAGCCCCGCGTGGCGAAGAGTGGCGTCATAGTCGTCGAGAAGCTGCAGAACACCGAAACGCCACAGGGCCTCGCTGCCTGCACTGCCCGCCTCGATGAGGGCATGCGCTTGCTGCGCAGCGCCTGCGACCAGGATGGGACTCACCGGTCCAATGTACCCGCGAATCACGACACATACGTGACACACAAGCCCCGCGTCAGTCCAGTCGAGTGCGGCTCAGAGCCAAGGGTGCTGTCGCGCCTGGCGCGGTTACTTGATGTTGCCCGCGATCACCTCGCGCACTGGATCACCCGTCAATGTGGCCCACGCCTTGACTGCTGCAGCCAGGGCCAGCGCCCCGCCGGGCAGTAGCTGGTGGCTGCCCTGGCCCGCGATCAACTTGTCCAGGGAGCGAAACGCCCGTCCCTTGCCTGCAAGGACCAGGATGTCGGTGGCGGATCGGCCTCCAACCCAATGCCCCTCGGGCAGCCGGGTATTGGCCGCAAGCGCTCCAGGAGCCTGAGGGGCCTGCCCCGTCATCCAGTGATCCAGGAATCCCAGGGACATCCCGATGCAACTCGCAACGGTCGCCACGGAATTGTCGTGTGATTCAGGTTGGACCTGATCAAGGATCGCGGCCGCGAGGACCGTGTCATCTCCAAGGATGGACTCCACAACCAGGCCTAAGGTCGCCGCAGCAATCTCCCGAGCCGGCCCGACCGGGGTGAACAAAGCGAGATTTCGACGCTCCACCGCGCGAGCCATCGCTGCCTGCAGTGTGGCCAGGTCGAGCGCTTCAAGGCGGTCGACGTCGATGCCATCCTCAGCCAACAGGGGCGCGAGCTCTGCCAGGAGCTCGTCGGCCAGGCCGTGCTTCCTTGCGACTCTCGGCGGGCCAGGGAGCGGCTCGGGTTCGCTGCGCCTGAGATCGACCATCGCCCTAGTGTCGCAGCCCAGCTTCCCGCCCCATCAGGACACCAGCCCCGCTGGCCGGGCAATGCGCAGTCACGCCCGGACCCGACGAGACCTCGAGATGGCGAAATACCCGCAAAGGTCCACTGCCCCCGACTCACCTGGCGAACATGCGCGGTACCGAGGCACTCGACGCCGTTGAAGGAGATGCAGGCACAACGGAACTCGACCACAGGAGCTGCCGCCCACGCTCACGGGCACCAGCGAAGGAACCTGGCACCTTCGTACAACCAAAGACGCTGCTGATTTACCGCTGATTTACTCGCTAAAGCGGCGTCAGAACACATGCAAAACGGGCACAACCTGTCCGTTATGGACGGCTATGCCCGTTTGCACCGTAGCGGGGACAGGATTTGAACCTGTGACCTCTGGGTTATGAGCCCAGCGAGCTACCGAGCTGCTCCACCCCGCGGTGACCTTTCGGCTTGGCCAAGGATACGGCAATCGGGTCCGGCCACCAAACCGGCCCCTGATCGTCGACTAGGCCGAGGCCCCGGAGCCGCCGCCCGTGAGCGCCGCCTCCGCTGCTGCCGCGCGCTTGAGCGCCGCAGCCAGCTGCTTCTGCGCCTGGTCGTAGGCGGTGAAGTCGCCGTTGGCCAGAGCCGCGAGTCCGGCCGCGTAGGCCTTCTGCGCGTCCGCGATCGCAGCGCTGAGCTCGCCAGCGGCCGAGCCGTTCGACGTCGCCGACGGTGTCGGCTTCGGTGTGCCCGTGTCGGGCTTCACGTCACCCGCGTTCGGGATCGAGTCGACGGTGGCACCGGGCGAGGGTGCGAACACCTTGTTGAGGGCCGCCACGAGGGTGTCCTCCAGGGCGACGTTCTGGCCGTAGCCGACGAGCACCTTCTGGAGCAGCGGGAAGCCGTCAGCCGATGCGCGCAGGTAGACGGGCTCGACGTAGAGCAGACCGTCATTGAATGGCAGGGACAGCAGGTTGCCCAGGTCGACCTCGCTGCCGCCTCTGCGCAGCAGCGACAGCTGCGAGCTGACCGACGGATCGGACTCGAAGGCGTTCTGCACCTGCTGCGGGCCCGGGATCGTCGTGTTGCTCGGCAGTTGCAGCACCCGGATCTTGCCGTAGTCATTGAGCGGATCGGAGCTCACCGCCATGAAGCCGGCGAGGGTCTGGCGCCGAGACGGCGCGAACGTCGTCGTCAGCGAGAAGGTCGGCGCAGGCTGCCCGGGCATCTCCAGGGTCAGGTAGTACGGCGGCTGGAACACCTGGGCCGGCGACACCGTGGGATCGAAGGGGACGATCCACACGTCGGTGCCGTTGTAGAAGGTGGCGGCATCGGTCACGTGGTAGCGGCTCAGGATCGTGCGCTGCACCTTGAAGACATCCTGCGGGTAGCGCACGTGCTCGAGCGCCTCGGCATCGATGGCGCTGCGCGGCTCGACCGTGCCCGGGAAGGCCTTCATCCAGGTCTGGAGCACCGGATCGGTCTGGTCCCACGCGTAGAGCGTGACGGTGCCGTCATAGGCATCGACCACGGCCTTGACCGAGTTGCGCATGTAGTTGATCTGGTCGATGGGGGTGATGCCATTGCCGACGGTGCGCGTGGTGAGCGAGTCGCTCGTGGCATCCGACAGGGAGACCCGGCTGGAGTACGGGTAGTTGTTCGACGTGGTGTAGCCGTCGATGATCCACTTCACGTGGCCATCGACCACTGCTGGGTAGGGATCCTGGTCGAGCGTCAGCCACGGGGCGACCTTGCTCACGCGCTGGAGCGGATCGCGGTCGAACAGGATGCGCGACTCCGGGTTGACCAGGTCGGACAGCAGGATGTTGGTGTCCTGGAACTTGGTCGCGAACAGCAGCTTGTTGAAGAACGAGCCGACGGGCACGCCTCCAGAGCCCTGGTAGGTGTAGTTCTTCTGCCCGGTCGGGCTTGCGTCGTCGGGGTAGTCCAGCTCGACCGGGGTCTGGCCCTCAGGCGCGCCGACGATGCTGTACGGGGGCGAGTTCTCGCCGAAGTAGATGCGCGGCTGCTCGGCCTGCAGGGCACCGGTCGGCGGGATGTTGCTCGCGAAGAAGTCGGGCTGGCCGGAGGTCTGCACGGTGTTGTCGTAGGCCGCGACGAAGCCGTAGCCGTGCGTGTAGACGGCCTTGTCATTGGTCCAGTTGCGCTGGCCCTCGGAGATGCCGTTGAGGTTGACCTCGCGCACGGCGACGACGGCTCCGCGCTTCTTCTTGTCGAGCGTGTAGCGGTCAATGTCGAGCTTGTCATTGAACGAGTAGTAGCCGCGGATCTGCTGCAGCTGGTTGTAGGTGGGCGACACGATCGCCGGATCGAGCAGTCGGATGTTCGTCAGCGTGCCCTGGCTGGCCAGCAGCACCTTCTGCGTCGGCGGGGCGACCGTGCCCGGGTAGTCGGACACCTCGGCGTCGGCGACATCGTAGGCGTCGCGCGTGGCCGTGATGTTGCGCTCGATGTACGGCTGCTCCTTGACGAGCTCGCTGGGACGCACCTGGAACTGCTGCACGAACAGCGGGTAGAGCACGCCCACAACCACTCCGGTGAGCACCATGAGTCCCAGGCCGATGATCGGCACGACCCATGCGCGACGGAAGGCGTTGACGAGGAACAGGAGCCCGACGATCAGTGCGACGAAGGTGAGGATGTTCAGCGACGGCAGCACGGCATGCACGTCGGTGTACTTCAGGCCGGTGAAGCCTGCGACCAGCGACTGGCTCTGCGTGAGCAGGCCGAAGCGGTCGAACCAGTACGACGCGGCCTTGAGCAGGAGGATGAGCGCGATGATGAGCGACAGCTGGGTCTGGGCAGCATGGGTCGCGCGATCGCCCTTGGGCTGCAGGCGGAGCCCGCCGTAGAGGTACTGCACCACGACCGCGGCGATGAAGCCGAGGATGAGGATCGCGAAGCCGAACCCGATGAGGTACTGGATGAACGGCATCGTGAACGTGTAGAAGCCGAGGTCGAGACCGAACTGCGGATCGGTGGTGCCGAAGTCGGTGGCGTTGCGCCACAGCAGGAAGGTGTCCCACTCGCCCGCAGCGGCCACACCTGCGAACAGGCCCAGCACGATGCACAGTCCGAGGGCAAGGCGGCCGCGATACGGCTCGATGGCCTCGCGATAGCGGTCGAGGCTGGCCTGCTCCGGCGTCATGCCGCGGAACTCGGGCCGGGTGCGGTACGCCCACCACATGAACAGGAAGATCGAGACCGACATCAGCGCGCCGAAGACGACGAACAGCCCCGCCTTCACGAGCAGCTGCGTGGTGAACACC
>JAQTXL010000078.1:0-5719 GCA_028688835.1 Candidatus Nanopelagicales bacterium
TCGGCCCTGCCAGTGGCGGATGGGCGCCTGTGGACAGCGCTAGCGGATGCGCCCGAGCGCGAGGTCGACGTACCTGGCGACCTGCTCGTCCTCGACCAGGAAACCGTCGTGGCCGACGAGCGAGTCGACGATGTGCAGGTCGCCGGCGCCGGGAGCATGGGCGGCGATGTGCTGCTGCTGGTGCACCGGGAACAGCCGGTCGGAGTTGATGCCGACGACCGTCAGCGGGGCGGTGATGGCCGCAAGTGCCGCTTCGGCTCCCCCGCGACCTCGACCCAGGTCGAACAGTGTCATCGCATTGGTGAGCGCGATGTAGGTGTTGGCGTCGAACCGGCGAGCGAGCTTGTCCGCGTGGTGGGACAGGTACGACTCCATCGCGAAGCGCCCTGAGCGTCGGCCGTCGATGAAGGCGTACGGGTCCTCGCCGGCCTGCTCCTGGCGGCCGAAGCGCTCGCCGAGCTCGGACTCGCTGCGGTAGGTGAGGTGGGCGAACTGGCGTGCCACGCCCATGCCGCGATGCGGCCCATGACCGTCAGGCTGGCCGTAGTAGTCGCCGCCCAGGAAGTAGGGGTCGGCCCGGATCGCCGCGACCTGCGCCGCATGGGTGCCGATCTCGTCGGCGCTCACGGCTGCGGTCGTGCCGAGCACCATGCCGCTGCCGACCTCGTCCGGATGCCGGAGCATCCACTCGAGCACGCGCATCCCGCCCAGGGACGGCCCGAGGATCAGTGCCCATCGGGCGATGCCCAGGGCCTGCGTGAGCCGGTGCTCGACCTCGACCATGTCGGCGATGGTCACGGCCGGGAAGCGGCTCCCCCAGGGCTGGCCGGCCGGGTCTGGCGATGAGGGTCCGGTGGTGCCCTGGCAGCCGCCCAGGATGTTGGCGCACACGACGAACCAGTCCGAGGTGTCGATCGCCCGCCCGGGACCCACCAGCGCGTCCCACCACCCGGCCGTCTTGTGCCCGGGCCCGGCAGGGCCCGACACATGCGAGTCGCCAGTGAGCGCGTGGCAGATGTAGACCGCATTGGTGCCCGCCGCATTGAGCGTTCCCCAGGTCTCGTAGGCCACGGTGACCTCGGGGAAGGTGAAGCCGGACTCCGTGGTCAGTGCGCCGACGGTGACGAACCGTCGATCGCCGACGGGGTCCCCCTCGCGCCAGGCGGCGCTGGCGGGAGGGGCACCCTCGTAGGCGATCGGTCCGTAGGTCATCGACTAGGCCTTCGCGGCCGCGAATCCCAGCTCGAGGTCGGCGATGATGTCATCGATGTTCTCGATGCCCACGGCCAGGCGCACCAGGCCCGGGGTGACGCCCGCGGTCAGCTGCTCCTCGGCCGTGAGTTGCGAGTGGGTGGTCGAGGCGGGGTGGATCACCAGGCTGCGCACGTCGCCGATGTTGGCGACATGGCTGTGCAGGGACAGTCCCTCGACGAAGGCGCTGCCCGCCTCGACACCTCCCGCGATCTCGAAGGCCAGGACGCCACCATTGCCGCGCGGTGCGTACTTGCGGCCCAGCGCATGCCACGGGCTGCTCTCCAGGCCCGAGTAGTTCACGCTGAGCACCTGCGGGTGCGCCTCGAGGAAGCGCGCGACCGCCAGGGCGTTGTCACTGTGGCGCTGCACGCGCAGCGAGAGCGTCTCGATGCCCTGGGAGATCAGGAAGGCATTGAACGGGGACACCGCGGGACCGAGGTCGCGCAGGAGCTGGACTCGCGCCTTGAGGATGAACGCGAGGTTGACGCCGAAGATGCCGCCGACGCCGAGATCACGCGCGTAGACCAGTCCGTGGTAGCTGGGATCGGGCTGGTTGTAGTTCGGGAAGCGGTCGGGATACTGGGCGAAGTCGAAGGTCCCGCCGTCGATGATGGCGCCGGCGACCGAGGTGCCGTGGCCGCCGAGGTACTTGGTCGCCGAGTGCACGACGAAGTCGGCACCGTGCTTGAGCGGCTGCACGAGATAGGGCGTGGCGACCGTGTTGTCGATGATCAGCGGGACGCCGATCTCATGGGCCACCTTCGCGACCGCCTCGATGTCGAGCACGTCGTTCTTGGGGTTGGCGATGGACTCGCCGTAGAACGCCTTCGTGTTCGGCTGCGCTGCAGCACGCCATGACTCCGGGTCGTCGGGGTTCTCGACGAAGGTGACCGTGATCCCGAGCTTGGGCAGCGTGTAGTGGAACAGGTTGTACGTGCCGCCGTAGAGGGAGGGGCTGGACACGATGTGGTCGCCGACCTCGGCGATGTTGAGGATGGCCAGGGTCTCGGCCGCCTGCCCTGAGGCGACCAGCAGGCCGCCGACACCGCCCTCGAGGGCGGTGATGCGGTCCTCGACGACCGCGGTCGTCGGGTTCATCAGGCGGGTGTAGATGTTGCCGAGCTCCTTCAGTGCGAACAGGTTCGACGCGTGCGTCGTGTCGTTGAACACGTAGGACGTCGTCTGGTAGATCGGCAGCGCACGCGCATTGGTGGCTGCGTCAGGTGACTGCCCCGCATGGATCTGCAGGGTCTCGAATGCCCAGTTCTCGCTCATGGTTGGCCTTTCCTTGCCTCGTGGAAGATTTCGGGTATGGGTGTGGAGCACGTGCATGTTCGGGGATGACGGCGAACGCCGTCGGGGCTAGCGGGTGTGCATTCGACAGCTGCGCATGGTGACCTCGACTCCTCGTGGGGCCTTACCCTGCGTAAGACCCGCGCTTGCCCTGGAACAGGGCCTGGTCCTCACCCGGAGCACCCCACCGCGGTGGAGGGTTGCCGGCCAGCGAGCCGGGGCTTGATGCTGACACTCTTGACCACGACGAAATATACAGACCCCACGGGCCAGGAAGGCAAGTCGGGGCGGGTGCGCTAGGCGTCGGCGCCGTAGCGGCACGCCTCGAGGGTCAGCTGATCGAGCGTCTCGCGCCACATCCGTGGCGGCAGCCCGTGCGCCAGGGCTCCACCCACGAGCATCGCCAGGCCGTAGTCGTGATCGTCGGCCATGGCGATGTCGATGCACAGCGAGGCGCGCACGCCGTCGCCGAGCAGCCAGGCGGTGATCGCGGCAACGGTGGCCACGGGTGCCCGCTGGCCGTCGGGTGCGGCGATCATCGCCGCAGTCATGAGGCGCTGGGGAGCGGTGAGGTCCTCGCGATGCACGAGGTGCCACAGGACGCAGTCGCGCACCCTGATGTCGCCGAGCCCGTCGATGACCTCGGCCAGGCCCACTGGCCCAGGCACTGCCGGATGATCGAGGGCCGGCACCAGGGAGGCCAGCATCGCGTCGCGCCAGGCCTCGCGCTCGGCGGGCGCGGGAGCCGACGACGGCATGACCGCCATCACCGCAGCTCGGGCCCGCGCATCGGGCCGCAGGTCGCGCGCGAGGTCGTCGCGGCTGCCGGCGTGGCTCCAGCCAGCGGATACGAAGTCCTCCCGGACCTCTGCGGCGATCCGCGGGTCCAGGACGCAGGGCCGGCCGGGGGCGGCGTGGCCGTCAGGGGCGCACCGGCGCCACTCGTCATCTCGGACCATGAGCAGGTCGAGCACCTCGAGCCCTGCACCCGCAGCCTGTCGCGCCAGCTCGCCCAGCAGCTGCGCGCGGTCGTCGGCACGTGGTGTCGGTGCCGCGTAGACGATGCCCACCAGGGCATCGGCGTCGAGATGCCGACGGGGGCGCAGCACCTCAGCGATCCAGCGAGCGTGCGCACGCGCCGGCTCAGCACCCTGCAGCTCGCCGGGCAGGTCGACGCGCTGGGTCAGCGCCACGCTCGCTCCCTGCAGCCAGACCAGCACGAGGCTGTGCCTGGGGTGGAAGCCGATCAGGAAGGGCAGGGCCGCCAGGAGATGGTCGGGTGAGCGCAGGATGTGCGCCGGCGTGGGCTGGAATCCGATGGTCATGCACGCACTCAACGGCCAGCCCTGGGGCAGTTGCACCAGGCGGCCGTGGCCTGTGGATGCCGTCTGCAGGTTCAGCGTCCGGTGGGCATCGCACGCTGGGATCGGCAGTGCCGGCGCCACCAAGAAAGGCGCTCGGTCATCGAAGGCTTCCCCTCCCGCGACGACCGAGCAGTGCACACATTAGGGGTCGAGGATCAGCAGAGGATCACCGACACGCCGCTCATGCGGACGGCGCGGACGAGGCCGCGAAGGTGCGGCCTGCGCGGCGCATCCAGGTGACCAGGGCGATGATGCCGATGATGATCTGCGGCACATAGGACGCGGCTCGCCACACCAGGTCGGCCGCGGTGGCGTCACCGGGTTCGACGCCGAAGGAGATGAGCAGGCTGATCATCACGGCGTCGACGGTGCCCAGTCCGCCAGGGGTGATCGGGATCATCATGCCGAGCTGGCTGATCGCGAACGCGGCGAAGACCAGGAGCACCGAGATGCCCGGGCTGTCCCATCCCTCGATGCCGCGCAGGGCGACATAGAGGATCAGGAACTGCGTGACCGACACCCCCACCTGCGCGGCGGTCAGCCGGCTCCAGCGCTGCTTGAGCACCCCGTACATGCTGCTGCGGAAGCTCGTGATCGGCTCCACGAGATCGACGGTCGCCAGCGACTTCACGCGCCCGCGCAGCGGACCGACCAGGCGGTTGCCGGTGCGGCCGGCCCACCGCGCGATGCGCTCAGACCGCATGACGAGGGTGAATCCCACGATCGCGAACACCAGTGCTGCCAGGCCCAGCAGGGCGGCCCAGACGTAGGAGCTGCCGTTCTCGCCGCTCACGACGAGTGCCACCACGCCCAGGATCGGGAACCCCAGTGAGATGAAGATGCTCCAGATGCCCACCGCGGTGATGGCCGACGTCGATGCCGCAGGCGTGATGGCATACGACTTGAGCATGCCGAACTGGAAGGCCAGCCCGACTGCGCCACCGCCGGGGACGCCATTGCTGATCGCGAAGGCTGCCTGGTTGATCTGCTCGGACGGCCAGAACCGCAGCCCGGGGGTCGCCGCCATGAACGGGAAGCCGTAGCACGTGAGGTAGACCAGCACCATGACGATGACCAGGATGATCGCCGGGGTGGACATCGCCTTGATCGCGTCGATCGCGTCGGAGTAGCTGCCGATCTGCGGGATCACCTTCCAGAAGATGATGATGATGAAGAACAGCCCGACCGCGCCCAGGATCAGCGACTTCTTCTTGTCGAGCTGACCGGTCGGGCTGGCGGCCGAGTCCGCGGGCGTTGGCGTTGACATGGCGCTAAGGCTCGCACATCCGGCCCGCCACCCACTGCCGAGCGGCCGAATCGGGGGGCCGTGTCGAGCCCCGGAAGGCCATTGGGCAGGATGCATGCATGCGGCTCGACCACATCTCATATGCCTGCACCTCGAGTGAACTCCCCGACGTCGTCCAGCGCATCGGATCCGACCTCGGCGCGACCTTCCGCGATGGTGGCCGACACCCCCAGTTCGGCACCCGCAACTTCATCCTGCCGCTGGCCAACGGCTGCTACATCGAGGTCGTCTCGGCACTCGACCACCCGGCTGCCGACAAGGCTCCCTTCGGTCGCGCGGTGAGCCGCTTCGCCCAGAACGGCGGCGGCTGGATGAGCTGGGTCGTCTCGGTCGACGACATCTCCCCCTTCGAGGCCCGACTCGGACGCGAGGCCACACCGGGCCACCGCATCCGCCCCGATGGCGTGCGCCTGGAGTGGAAGCAGCTGGGCCTGCTCAATGTCATGGACGACCCGCAGCTGCCGTTCTTCGTCGAGTGGAGCAGCCCGGCCGACGAGCATCC